>JBAXNB010000190.1:0-4125 GCA_037134015.1 Betaproteobacteria bacterium
ACAAAGACCCTTCCAGGTCTTTGTGAACGCCAGGATCAGCTTTGGATGAGTTGCTTGAGTTCACCCGTTTCGAACATCTCTGTCATGATGTCAGAGCCACCGATGAACTCGCCTTTGATGAACAACTGGGGAATGGTGGGCCAGTTGCTGTAGCTCTTGATCCCTTGGCGAATTTCAGGCTCTTCAAGGACATTGATGGTCTTGAGCGCTTTGAGATCCACGCCACTTGCTTTTAAGAGATCAATGGCGCGACCTGAAAATCCACACATAGGAAAATTTGCATTGCCCTTCATGAAAAGCAAAATTTCATTGGTTTTAACCAGTTCGTCAATTTGTTGTTGCACAGGATCCATGGGGGTGATTGCTCCATTCAATAAAGGGTCGGCAGCTCCATACCGTGCCGTGTTCAAAAAATCTCTTGACCATTATTTCATTTTTTGCCATTGCGCGCCAGTGCAGCGCTCGATGCCCGCGAGGTCATAGCGGGATTGTATATGGATGTATCCCAAGTTCTGAAGAATCTCACGAACCCGATGACTTTGATCGTAGCCATGTTCTAGCAGCAGCCAGCCACCCGCCTTGAGATGATGTTGGGCCTGTGTACAAATATGAAGGATGTCAGCCCAACCCCCGTCTTTGGCCAGCAGTGCGTCAAGGGGTTCGTGAACCAAGTCAAGCAAATGCGGATCATGGGGTGCAATATAAGGGGGGTTGGAGACGATGACATCAAAACGCTTTGGGCAGCTGTTGGCGCTTGCGGTGTTCAAGGCCTGGAACCAGTCGCTTTGAAAGAATTCAACCTCCAAGCCCAGGTCCAAGGCGTTCTTTTGAGCTACTTCAAGCGCCGCTTGGCTTTGATCCAGCGCCCAAAGCGAGGCCTGTGGTATGTTGGCCTTGATGGCCAAGGCGATGGCACCATTGCCTGTGCCCATGTCCAAAACCTGTGGTTTGGGTATGTCAAAGCCTGTCAATTGAGCCTTGATGAGCTCGATGGCCCAATCGACCAAGGTCTCGGTATCCGCTCTGGGGTCGAGCACGCGCGCGTCGACGTGAAGGGTCAACCCATAAAACTCCCTTTGACCGGTGAGGTAGGACAAGGGCACGTGATCCAAGCGTTGGTTGACGTGGTCTTCAAAGCACGCCAGGGCTTCATTTGATAAATGTTCGTTGCCGTGCGCGATCAGCCATGCCCTTTGCCCCGCTTGTCGCCCCAAGGCGTGGAGCATCAGCAGTTGCGCCTCTAAAGGCGCCAAGCCTTTTTCCTTGGCGCCAAGCAAGGCTTGATCGATGGTGCGAGCGCTGAGCATCTGGGGAGAGGAAAGAGGGTTCATGAAGGACGGTTCAAGCCGCATAGGATGCGTTATGCACCCAAGCCGCCCACTTCCAAGGCCTCGAGTTGCTCACTTTCTCTGGCGTTTTGCAAACTCAACAACACCTCTTCAAGATGGCCTTCCATGATTTGGGAGAGCTTATAAAGGGTCAAATTGATGCGGTGGTCGGTGAGTCGGCCTTGAGGGAAGTTGTAGGTTCGAATGCGATCTGAGCGATCCCCACTGCCGATCAAGCCTTTGCGAGTTGCCGCTTCTTTCAGTGACCTCTCCAGTCGATCTTTCTCTTGGATGCGAGCGAGCAGCACCTGCATGGCTTTGGCCTTGTTTCTGTGCTGGGAGCGGTCATCTTGGCACTCGGCCACAATGCCCGTTGGCAAATGGGTAACACGAACAGCTGAGTCGGTTTTGTTGATGTGCTGCCCCCCAGCACCCGACGCGCGGTAAGTGTCAATTCGCAAGTCTGCTGGGTTGATCTCGACACTTGCATGGGGATCGGGTTCGGGCATCACCGCAACGGTGCAAGCACTCGTATGAATGCGACCTTGTGACTCTGTGCTGGGAACGCGTTGAACGCGGTGTCCGCCAGATTCAAAACGCATGGCGCCGTAAACATTTTCACCTTCAACGCGCAAGACCACCTCTTTGTAGCCGCCAAGTTCGCTAGGTGAATCACTGATGAGTTCACAACGCCAGACTACTTTTTCGCAATACCGGGTGTACATTCTGAGCAAGTCGCCAGCAAAAAGGGCCGACTCATCTCCCCCAGTACCGGCTCTGATTTCAAGGTAGGCATGGCGTGCATCATCGGGATCTTTGGGGAGCAACAGGCGTTGTAATTCAAGTTCGAGTTGCGAGGTTTCTTGTTGCAATGCAATCAACTCCTCCTGAGCCATAGACAGCATGTCTTGAGCGTCAGTGTTTTGAACGTCTTTGAGGGTTTTTTGCGCTTCTTCCACCATCTTTTGTGAAGCAAGGATCTCTTGTTGACAGGTTTGAAACCGCTGCCAACGTGAGGCAATCACGCCAACCTCTGCATGCTCTCTGGACAAGGCCATGAATTGCGTCATGTCCTTCATGATGTCTTCTCGTGAAAGCAAGTAATCCAACTCGGCCAGTCGTTGTGTGAAGCGCTCAAGTTGCGCGTGCATAAAGGGTTTCATGAAAAATCGGTGGTACTAAAAATTTTGAAAATGAACTCAAGGCAAAGTCCTTTTGGGACGGCAGTGGTGTGCTTGAGGGAAAGAGACGCGGGTTCTGTAAGAAAAATACCCTAAGGACTGGAATGGTTCTGTCAGCTTGGAGTTTTTGCTAACAGGCCTCTAGGCCGTGCCGGCACAGCTAATGCGTCTGGTTGTGCTTGAGAAAGAAGTGCTCAACCGATTCCTTGGCCCGCTCTCTGAGTTCGGGGTCAGTCGCGTTCAATTGGGCCATGGCGCCGTGCAGCATTTTGTGCGACAAACCTTTGGCCAGACTCTCAAGTGCTTCGTCCATGCTTTGGCCTTTGGCCAAAAGCTTTTTGGCCTTTTGCAATTCGGCCGCTCGCCACTGCTCGGCCTGTGAATTCAATTGCTGAATCAAAGGCACAAAACTTCTTTGGTCCATCCACTTGACAAAGCTTTGCACGCCAGCATCAATGATCAATTCCGCTTGAGCCACTGCAGCTTGGCGGTTGGCTTGTGCTGTCTGGACCACACCGGATAGGTCGTCAACGGTGTACAAATACACATCGCTCAAGGACTTGACCTCGGGCTCAATGTCGCGAGGCACGGCCAGGTCGACCATGAAAATAGGCCTGTTTTTTCTGCTTTTAAGCGCTCTCTCTACCGCGCCTAGTCCAATCAGAGGCAAAGTGCTTGACGTGCAGCTGATGACGATATCAAACTCATGCAGACGTTCAGGTAGATCGGCCAAACGCATGGATTCGCCTTTGAACTGTTCGGCAAGTCGCTCCCCACGCTCCTGGGTTCGATTGGCGATGGTGATGTGTTTGGGGTTTTTGGCGCTGAAATGGGTTGCACACAACTCAATCATTTCGCCGGCACCCACGAAAAGAATGTTGACCTTGGAGATGTCTTCAAAGAGCTGGCTGGCCAAGCGCACGCAGGCGGCGGCCATGCTGATAGAGTGAGCTCCAATCTCTGTGGAGGTCCTGACTTCCTTGGCAACTGAGAAAGAGCGCTGAAACAATTGGTGCAAAGTCGTGCCCAAAGCGCCCACTTCAGACGCCACCCGAACCGCATCCTTCATTTGACCCAAGATTTGTGGCTCCCCCAAAACCATGGAGTCGAGTCCACTTGCGACGCGAAAGGCGTGTCTTGCCGCTCCAGCATCTTGAAGGGTGTAAGCGTGAGCCTGCAAAACGTCAGGAGAGACACCACCAGAATGAGCAAGCCATTGAAAAGTCTCCGACAAGGCCAATTGATTGGCTGCGCAATAGATCTCTGTTCGGTTGCAAGTCGACAGGATGGCCGCTTCACCTTGGGATTTGATGATGTTTTTAAGACCCGATAGCACTGGGGGCATGTGTTCAATCGCAAAGGCAAATTTACCCCTCAAATCCAGAGGAGCTGTGTTGTGATTGAGGCCTAGAGCCCAGACTGCCATCATTCGATTATAAAATTCAAGGATGACTTGGACAAGCCTTATCAACCATCTGTTACATTTTTTCTTGCCCCAGGCCTTCATGGGCTTGGGGTTTGTGCTGTTTGAAGGGTCAAAAAGAGCTCTGAAGGGTAGACAAAATACCACACCCAAGATGCCCTTGTATGCTTTGGCGATGCTCTTTTTGGGCTTT
>JBAXNB010000191.1:0-4057 GCA_037134015.1 Betaproteobacteria bacterium
ACCATTTTTCTTCAGCCACTGGGCCAGTCTCATCATGTCCTCGTCCATGGTCCCAGGGTGCGCGGCAATGAAATAAGGCACCAGGTATTGTTTTTTACCCGCCTCGGCACTGAAGCGATCGAACATTTGTTTGAACCGGTCGTAGCTGCCCATGCCGGGCTTCATCATTTTGGACAAAGGGCCAGTTTCCGTGTGCTCTGGGGCAATCTTCAAATACCCGCCGATATGGTGCGTGGTCAACTCCTTGACATACTCAGGCGACTCGACGGCCAAGTCGTATCGAAGACCTGAACCGATCAAGATCTTTTTGATGCCTTTGAGTGCACGAGCTCTTTTGTACAACTTGATCAAGGGGCCATGATCTGTGTTGAGATTGGAGCAGATGCTGGGGTAGACACAAGAGGGCTTTCGGCAAGCCGATTCGATCTCCGGGGTTTTACAACCAATTCGGTACATGTTGGCAGTTGGCCCCCCCAGATCAGAAATCACCCCAGTGAACCCTTGCACCTTGCTTTGGATGTCCTCGATCTCTTTGATGATCGAGTCTTCACTTCGACTTTGAATGATCCGCCCTTCGTGCTCTGTGATGGAGCAAAAGGTGCAGCCACCAAAACATCCCCGCATGATGTTGACAGAAAACCGGATCATCTCCCAAGCCGGTATCTTGGTGACGCCGTCATGGCGCCCCTGCGGGTCTTCGTAGACCGGATGCGGACTTCTGGCGTAAGGCAGACCAAACACCAAATCCATCTCCTGGGTGGTCAGGGGTATGGGCGGTGGATTGATCCAAACATCTCGCGCACTGTTGGTGCCCTGCCCGTGGGCTTGCACCAAAGCGCGGGCGTTGCCTGGGTTGGTTTCTAGATGGAGCACTCGGTTGGCATGCGCATACAAAACCGGATCTGACTTCACGGCTTCAAAACTGGGCAGCCGAATGACCGAGCGGTCTCTGGGGGGCACCTTGTAAGCGCCTTTGCCAACGAATTGCGTGTCAAAGCTCTCCTGCCCTGGCCCTTGAGGCCCTTGAGGTGCTTGAGTTTGAAGGGATTGCACTTTAGGCACGATTCGAATGGGTTGTCCAGTCAAACCCAAGCGCTCTATTTCACGGGCCTTTTGCTGCGCATCGACATCGACCTTGCACTCTTGCCCCTGCGCCACGGCTTGTTCGGAGACCATCAAATAAGGGTTCACATGGGCTTCGACTCGACCAGGAGCATCCACACTGGTGGAGTCGATCTCAAACCATCCGATGGGCGTTTCTCGCCTTACAAAGGCCGTTCCTCGAATGTCCGTCATTTGATGAACAGGCTCTTTGGCAGCCAAGCGATGTGCGATTTCAACCACAGCACGTTCTGCGTTGCCATAAAGCAGCAGATCGCACTTGCTGTCAAGCACAATGGACCTGCGCACCTTGTCTGACCAGTAATCGTAGTGCGCTGTGCGCCTGAGAGAGCCCTCGATGCCTCCAAGGACAATGGGCACTTGGGGGTAGGCTTCCTTGCAGCGTTGGCTGTAGACAATGGCGGCACGATCTGGCCTCTTGCCACCGACGTCGCCAGGCGTGTACGCATCGTCAGAGCGAATTTTTCGGTCGGCCGTGTAACGGTTGATCATCGAGTCCATGTTGCCAGCGGTCACCCCCCAAAACAAATTGGGTGGCCCCAAGGCTTTGAAAGGTTCAGCACTTTGCCAATCAGGCTGAGCGATGATCCCTACGCGAAAACCTTGGGCTTCAAGCATTCGCCCAATCACGGCCATGCCAAAGCTTGGATGGTCCACATAGGCATCACCTGTCACGATGATCACATCGCAACTGTCCCATCCCAAGAGATCCATCTCGGCACGGCTCATGGGCAAAAAGGGGGCGACACCAAACCGCTGGGCCCAGTACTTCTTGTAAGAAGTCAAAGGCTTGGCAGCTCGGTGGAAAAAAGAGACGTCTGTCAGGGTGTTCATAAGTTCAACCCTCAAGTGTAGTGCCAAGTGACAAGATCTGTAGATCAGCGATGATTTGCCAACATGATTCGAATGTCTTTGTGACTGATTGTGTGGCATTTGGAGACTTTTTCCAACGCTTGTGGCGCTTTTGATTTATCTTGATCTCTTTTTGCCAGGGGTTCATGTAGGCCCATGGCTCTTGGTGAAAAAGTTGTACTTCCGATGAGGGGCTTTGATTTCAAACTAAAATCACAGGACCTCATTTGTTCAAACGCCAGCATGACTCAACACCTTCAACGTGGCCCTGTAAGCCACTGGGATCTCTTTTGGTCCTTCACCCGACTGGCTTTGCAAGGCTTTGGCGGTGTGCTCACCATCGTGCAAAGAGAGTTGGTGGAGAAAAAACAATGGCTCACGACCGAAGAGTTCCTTGAAGACTGGTCGATCGCTCAAGTCCTTCCAGGCCCCAATGTGATCAACCTCGGACTGATGATTGGGCAGCGGCACTTTGGATTTTCAGGCGCCATGACGGCCGCTGCAGGCCTGATGTTGATCCCAAGCCTGGTGGTGTTGAGCCTGGCCATGGTGTATGCAAGCATTTCAGACAACCCCATCACCCAAAACGCCTTGCAAGGCATGAATGCGGTCGTAGCGGGTTTGATCATGGCAACTGGTTTGAAACTCATCCCGGCACTGAAAAAAAACCCTTTGGGTTACTCCCTGTGCATCTTTGTCGTGCTCTTGACCTTGGTGCTGATCAATGTGTTTAAACTGCCCACCGTTTGGATTTTGCTGGTCATTGGTGGCGCGTCGACTTACTTGGCCAATCAGCAGATCAAAAAAGCCAAGGCCATAGAGCCCGATTGAGCGCATTGATGCATCTCTCTTCAAGCCCAAGACACGCCATTCATCCCAAACTCATCCCAAGCATGACACCCATCACACTCATCAAACCCATCACACGCTTATGTCTTTGACCCTTTTGGATTGGTTTTCTTTGTTCCTCAATTTCATTGGGGCCTCCCTCTTGGCCGTGGGCGGCGCCATCAGCGCAGCACCTGAGATGCATCGGTTTTTGGTCGATGAGCATCACTGGTTGGATGACGCCACGTTTGCAAGCTCCATCACCGTCGCTCAAGCAGCACCTGGGCCCAATGTGCTCTTTGTGGCCGTGATGGGAATGAATGTAGGCCTCATTGCAAGCGGTGGTGTTCAAGCCGGTTGGCAAGCATGGGCCTTTGGCATGATGGCGGCCTACACGGCCTTGATGGGCATGCTGATTCCCTCTGGCATTTTGACCTTGTTCATCACCAAGTTGGCTCAAAAGCACAAGGACCTGAGCATCGTGAGGTCCTTCAAAGCTGGCTTGGCGCCCATCGTCGTGGGTTTGCTCTTGTCAGCGGGTTATGTGCTCAGCATGCACAACGACAAGCTGTCCACCGACTGGCCTCTTTGGATCGTCACTTTGGTGAGCACGATGTTGGTGTGGAAGACCAAGATGCACTTGCTCCTCTTGATAGGCAGTGGTGCTTTGCTTGGGGGCTTGGGTTGGCTACAAGCTTGAACGCTGCCTCAAAGATTCGTACAAACAAATACCGCTGGCCACTGAAACGTTCAAACTCTCAACGGCTCCCATCATCGGAACAGACACCAAGAGATCACAGGTCTTTTTGGTCAGCTGCCTGAGTCCTGAGCCTTCAGCGCCCAAAACCCAAGCGATGGGACCTTTCAAATCGGATTGGTACAAGGTCTTTGGCGCCTCATCGCTAGCACCCACGATCCAAATGTTTCTCTCCTTCAACTCATTGAGGGTTCGAGCAAGGTTGGTGACCATGAAGTAGGGTACCGTCTCTGCTGCTCCACTGGCCACTTTCGCCACCGTGGCATTGATCCCCACCGCGTGATCTTTAGGGGCAATGATCGCATGCGCCCCTGCACCATCGGCCACCCTCAAACAAGCCCCCAAGTTATGGGGATCGGTCACACCATCCAACACCAACAGCAAGGGGGGGACTTCGCCGGGTAGAAGGTCCAGCAAATCGTCCAACGAATGCTGCTGCACCAAAGGGTTGACCAGCGCAACCACCCCTTGATGACCCAGTTGTCCGCAAAGCTTGGA
>JBAXNB010000192.1:0-4020 GCA_037134015.1 Betaproteobacteria bacterium
CTTTTTGGACAAAGCTAGCCATGACATTGAGGACGACTTCAAGAACGACTTCAAGGACGACTTCAAGGACGACTTCAAGGACGACTTCAAGGACGACTTCAAAGATGTCTTCACAGATGAGCTCCAAGAGGACCCTCAAGACAGCATTCAGCATCAACTTAGAAACGCATTGAGTACCGAGCCTAATTCTTTCGATAGCTCGGTTTTCGACTCTTTGCTCACCAACAGTCGCGACTTGTCCAATGACACACAAAATTCATTGGACAGCTTGCTGCCTAGCAAGAAACTTTTTGCCTCAACTCCATCGGACAGTGGCATGCTGTTCTTGCAATTAAAAAATTCCAAGTTCAATGAAGTGGGCAACTCAACAGCTAAAAAGCCCCTGCCTTCATCAGACTTCGTTTATAAAGCTGTTAAATTTTCTGCGGTTTTCGTACTCGCTTTTTCTTGGCATGTCATGAGCGAAATCGGTTGCGACATGGTCTCTTGCTCTTGGAGTCAGATCGGTTCCCCCGTTCGACTGGATTTAGAACCTGAATTGATTCATACCGAGTCTTTGGAATTGCTCAAAGTGGCCGACTTCAAGCCCCTCTTGGAACAGGTTTAATTCAAGCCATGCAAGTGCTCAGGAGCCTCTTTGCAGACCCCACTACTTCTATCTATAGAAGATGGAAACTCTTCACCAACTTTTTAATCATCGTCTCTTGCATCGCCATTTCTATTGAAACTGTCGAGAGCATCGCCCACAAGTACGAGCACTATTTCAAACTCCTAGAATATTTCACTGTTGCTGTTTTTATTCTTGATTATGTAGGAAACATTGTTTACGCCAAAGAACGACTGAAGTATATTTTTAGCTTCTGGGGCTTGATCGATTTGTTGTCCATCCTTCCGACTTTGCTTCAATCTTTTAACTTACTTGGATTTCAAAGCATCAAACTCATCCGCACTTTTCAAGTTGCTCGGATGATCCGAATTTTAAAAATGCTGCATTCAACGATTGAAGACGCTCAATCTTCAAACGCACGTTCAAGTCCGATAAAAACCAATTTAAAAATTTATTTCACCGGGTTCTTCATGGTGACCATGATCAGCAGCACCCTGATGTACTACGTTGAAGGTGGCTATTACACCAGGGAGGCGCTAGAAGCCGGTCAAGCCCAACTCGATCTTGAAACGCGCATCAAATCTTCCGATACGGAGGTCGGGGTTCCAGCCCCGGTCTTCATGCCCGTGGACGCATTGACTGGCAATGAAATTCCTGAAGACAAAAGGTTTTTTACCTCCATCCCCAACACCATTTGGTGGAGCATGCTTGCCATCACGGGCAATGGAGACATGTTTCCTGTGACATTGGGTGGTCGAGTGATTGCTTGCATCACTTACTTTTTAGGCTTGATCCTTTTTGGTGTGTTGATCAACATCGTTGGTAAATCGATCATGACCAATTTTTTCATCGATCCCAGTGCCAGCCCCCAGAGCTCCAAGCCCGACCTTCTTGCCACCTTGGTACAACAGGGCTGGATTGGCCAGCACGAGGCCGAGGTTTTATCAAAACTTCCCGTTGAAGAAATCAACCGGAGAATGAGAATCATTGCAAAACGTTAGCCTGAAGAATTCAGACTCCCTCGTCTTGCCCCAAGCTCAAGTCGGCTGAATTCTTTCAAGTTCTTTTGAGTTTTTTTATTCTCAATCCTCAAAAAGAACCCATCTGAAGATTTTATGAATTCTAAAGTTCTACTTAAACTGAGGTTTCTGCCATATCTTTAAAAAGATTTTAAATTTTTGAAAAATTGGTCACAATGGCTAGCCATATGTTTTCAATTTTTAAACCTCGCCACCTTCTTTGTCTTGCGCTCTTGATGGGTCATGGGTTGGCGTTTGCTCAAACTTCACAGTTTGAGGGTTTCAGTTTACGTGCTGGGTTTGGCAGCATCAGCCAAAACATTTTCAAAGCCAACATGGTCTATCTGGCCAATCCCAACGTGCCGGTCAGCTCCCCTTCCGCGGACGTGAATGCGACAGTCTTGATCCTTGGCGCGGGTTACACCAAAGCCTTGGATGATCGCTTCACACTTGGCTTGGAGTTCAACATGAGCGCGCATGACTCCAAGGCAATCCACTCCATCAATTACCTAGGTCCGACTTCCTTTGGCGTGAACATGTGGAACACCAACCAATTCACTTTGAGTCTTGCACCTGGCTATTTGCTCACACCCGATACCCTTCTTTATTCAAAAATAGGGACTCTTCGAATCACCACCATGTGTGCCAACGACATCGGCTCGGCGTGTGCATCCAACCATTTACCGGGCATCAACTTTGGCTTGGGTGTCAGACAAATGATCAAAGATTCGAACACTTACTTTTATATTGAAAGCAATAAAAACCAATTGTTTTCAGCGTCCTTGACCACGCTGTCTAATCCAGTGTCCTACACCTTGAACGCCTCCTCGATCAATTTCATCTTTGGCCTGGGGCGTCATTTTCATTGAGTGTTTCACCTCAGGTGGCTTGTGGGTTTTTTTTATACACTGGGGCCTTGTCTTTTAAAGACGCAACGCTCAAAGAAAGAGAGATGTCCCCTATGAAAAAGAATGCCTTGCTCGCCTTGGCTCTGTGCACGTTTGCCCTGCTGCACATGGTGGCTCAGGCAGCCGACCCCTACCCCAACCGTCCTATCAAACTGATCATTCCCTTCCCCACAGGGGGCAGCAACGATGTGGTGGGGCGCTTGATCGCGGACCAACTCTCCCAAAGACTGGCTCAACCCGTGGTGGTGGACAACCGCGGGGGTGCGGGGGGCGTGATCGGCGCAGAAATCGCCGCCAAATCCGAACCCGATGGCTACACCTTGCTGTTCATCTCATCGGCCTTCACTGCCAACCCCTCTTTGTACAAACTCAATTTTGATCAACTCAAAGCCTTTACACCTGTTGCCATTTTGGCTGCCGGCCCCAACGTCTTGGCCGTACCGCCGAACTCTCCTTACAACTCGGTCAAAGAGGTGATCGATGCCGCCAAGGCAAAACCTGGTTACTTGAACTACGCCTCGGCAGGGGTCGGTAGTTTTCAGCACCTCAGCAGCGCTTTGTTTGTCAACATGGCGCGTGTGAGCATTGTGCACGTGCCCTTCAAAGGGGGTGGGCCCGCGATGATGGATGTGATGGCTGGCAACACCCAATTGATCCTCGGTGCGCTGGTGCAAACCTTGCCTCAAATCAAAGCGGGCAAGTTAAAGGCTTTGGGCGTGGGGGGCTCCAAGCGTTCGCCCACATTGCCCGATGTACCCACCATTGCCGAGGCGGGTGTGAGTGGCTACGAAGCCATCAACTGGTGGGGCATGGTTGCACCCGCCGCCACACCCAAAACTGCTTTGGATCGGTTGTTCAAAGAACTGACCTCGATTCAAAACTCACCTGAAGTGATCAAAAGATTCCAGGCCGAGGCCGTGGACACGGTTCAAATGAGTCAGTCTGAATTTGGTCAATACCTCATCACAGAAACCAACAAATGGTCCAAGGTGGTGAAAGAAGCGGGGATCACACCGCAATAAAAAAATGCTGTCTGTGCTTACCCAATCAACCAAGATTGAAGCTTCATAGAAAATCTGAAAGATTGATTTTCCAACCCTGTCCGCAAGCTTGCTTGATGCGGTCGTTGAACAAACAAGCGCCGTAATCTTTGCCAGGGGGGATGAACCCACCCATGGCACCCAAACTGGCCAGGCTCGCATGGGTTTGTTCGACAAACTGACCCATGCTTGCTGAGTAAGGGGCCTCGCCTTGGGTTCGGATGACGCCTTGATCCAAAGGCGCTGAGAACACCAAGACCTCATCTGCACCGTTGGCCACGTTTTGGGTGGTGAGTTGCCTGAACACCGCCACAAAACGATTCGCACCTGTGTTGATGGGAACACTCTCAGGCCAAAGGCCTTTGGCCTTCAAGAGGCTGGTGTCAATGGCGCAGGTGCGCTTGAGCGCGTTGGCTGCAAGCACACCGTTTGGGCTAGCACTGCTC
>JBAXNB010000193.1:0-4014 GCA_037134015.1 Betaproteobacteria bacterium
GTGCAGGGGCGGGAGGAGGGGTGGTTTTTGTGCTTGAGCACGAAGCCAAAACGGCCAAAGAAATGCAGGTCAGAAGTAATTTTGAATTGTTCATGTTTGTCTTTCAAGTCAATTGAGGAGATCTTTTATTCTTATCGCTCCAATTTTAACCAATAAAGTTCACGGTTGGGGTGCTTATGTGGGCAATTCTTTTTTTCATGCCCTATCATTTACTCTTGGCGCTTTACTTGAATTTTACAATTGCGTTTCATTTCAGATGAAGTTGAGATTATAAAAAAGCAAAATCTGCGGTGCGCTCATCAGAGGTTGGCCCCAGGGCTTGGTCCACCAACCGCCCGTCATTTAGGAGAACTGGTTCATGATTGATTTTTATTACAACGCAGCCCCCAACCCTATGAAAGTGGCGCTGCTGCTCGAAGAGTTGGGTTTGACCTACACGGCTTACCCTGTTGACACAAGAAAGGGCGAGCAGTTTTCTACTGCCTTTCAGTCGATCAATCCCAACTCGAAGGTGCCCGCCATCGTGGACCACGGGGTGGTTGTTTTTGACAGCAATGCCATTCTTTTGTTTTTGAGCGAGAAATATGGTCAATTCGCTCCCAAGGTCAACGACGCGGTTCAAAGAGCTGCCATGTACTCTTGGCTCATGTTCATTGCAACCGGCGTGGGACCTTTTTCTGGACAAGCGGTGCATTTTCGCCATGCAGCACCGCCAAAGAACGACTATGCCTTGAACCGCTATGATTTTGAAGCTCATCGACATTGGGCAATTGTTGAGAAGCATCTAGAGCAACATCGTTATTTCTTGGGTCTTGATTACTCTATCGTTGACATGGCGTTTTGGGGTTGGGCTCGGATGGTTCCGTTTGTTTTAGGCAAGGACAGTGCATGGCTTGAGTTTCCTCAGATCAAGCGTTTGCTTGATGAAATCAATGCAAGAGATGCGGCCAAGCGGGCCGAGGCTTTAAAGACCCAGCATGCCTTCAAAGCCGAGTTGGACGAAGAGGCGAAAAACTTTTTGTTTCCACAAAATCTTCGATTGAAGGGTCTCAACCCATGAAAACCGCTCTCGTTATAGGAGCCTCAAGAGGCATTGGTCTGGAGTTGGTTCGACAACTTCTTGCCCAAGGCGTGAGGGTGCATGCGACTGCGAGAGATGGAGTTGGCTTGAGAGAGCTCGATCTCTTGGGAGCCAAGGCTTTGGAGCTCGATGTCGCCAAGCCCCAAAGCATTGAAGCTTTTTTGGCGCAACTAAAAGACGAGCGATTTGATGTGATCCTCCATGTAGCAGGCGTATTTGGTCCTCGCACGGATGCTCAAAAAGCTTTGAGCTTGGGTGAGTTCGATGAGGTCATGCACACCAATGTTGGCAGTTTGGTTCAGCTGCTTCCTCCCTTGATGAACTGTTTGAACCGGCTGGGTGGTAAGTGGGTCAGTATCAGCAGCGTGATGGCCAGCATCTCTTTGACCACCGACAGTGGTGGATGGGCCTACAAAATCTCCAAAGCTGCCTTGAACATGGCCGTCCATGCCGCTGCCATGACCTACAAAGACTTGACGCTGGTGGCCATGAGCCCGGGTTGGGTTCGAACCGACATGGGTTCAAGTGCAGCTCCGTTGAGCGTGGCTAAAAGTGTGTCCAACATGCTCAAAACGATAGACGGGTTGGGGCTTGAGCATTCAGGTCAGTTCATCAACCACGACGCCATGCCCTTGACTTGGTGATTCTGGGCAAACCCCTAGGGTTGAAGATGACCCAAAAATTAGAATGGATGGCATGGACAAATAGGGGGCAAAAATGCTTGGCTTTAAACATGTGGGTCTTTTCTTGGGTGTCGTTCTGTGGGTCTTTTCAAGCTCGCTGTTGGCGCAGTCGTTTCCAAATCGACCGGTCAAAATAGTGGTCCCATTTCCGCCCGGGGGATCGGTTGACACCCTGGCCCGTGTGGTAGGTCAATATTTAAGTAAAAAATGGACCCAATCGGTCATCATCGAAAACAAACCCGGTGGAGGCACGGTCATCGCTGGAGCGATGGTGGCCAAGGCCGCGCAAGATGGATACACCTTGATCATCATCGCCAACAGTTTGGTGATCAATGCAAAGCTCAATACCCATTTGCCTTACGATGGGCTCAAGGCTTTTGAGCCCATTGCTTTGTTGACCTCATCACCTCAGGTTGTGGCTGTCAGCGTGCAAAGTCCCTACATGACTTTCAAGGACTTTGTGGATGCTGCAAAAACTCAACCCGGTGCTTTGAGTTATGCCACCGTCGGCCCCTCTTCGACGCAGCACATCGCCGGTGAGTTGCTCAAAAAGGTGGCTGGCATGGACTTGACCTATGTGCCTTTTACGGGCGGACTGTTGGCGGCGAACGCGGTCATGGGGGGTCATGTGAGTTCTGTGTTGACCAATTTATCAGAAGTCTCTGCCATGATCGAGGGACAAAAATTAAGGGCCTTGGCCGTGACCACCTTGAGTCGATTGGATGCACTCAAAGACGTGCCAACGGTCCACGAGTTGGGTTACAAAGACTATGAGGCCGCAGCTTGGTTTGGCGTTGCTGCTCCTGCTGGCACACCAAGGGAGGTGATTGCCAAGCTCAATGAAGACTTCAGTGCCGCTTTGAAGGACGCTGAGACACAGCAAAAACTGTATGTCGCTGGTCTTTATCCCGCCTACTTGAGCAGCAAAGATTTTTCACTCTTCATCAAGTCCCAGTTTGACAAGTACGCCAAGGTCATCGACGAGGCTCAAATCAAAGCACAGTAAAGACCGCGATCAAACGCAAACACTCGGTCAGCTCCTGGGCAAGAGGGCGGGGCAGTCGAGCATGTCAAAGCTCGATTTTTGTACCCATTTCAATCAACCGTCCGGCATCAACTTTAAAGAAATCAGACGCCCTGGTTGAGTTTTGAAGCATCCATATGAACACAGACTCCCTCCAAATGGACATTTGAGGAATCTCTTTTGCGATCAATGAGTCGCGAGCCATGAAAAATGAGCAGGTCATCATTGGGCAGTTGAGTTCATGGTACTCCTTGAGCAAGTCCATGACTCTGGAGATGTCTGGTGTTTCTTTGAAGCCAAAGATGACGCGCACAAGGTAGGTGTTATTTTGGATTTCTTTAACGCTTACGCGTTGTGCGTCGGCGACCCTGGGGACATCCCACACGCTGATCTTTAAAAAAATGAGCCTCTCGTGCAAAACACGGTTGTGTTTGAGGTTGTGTAAAAAAGCCGGAGGCACGTATTCAATGTGAGGCGTAAAAAATACGCCCGTGCCTTGAATGCGGTGAGGCGGATCCTCTAGGAGCGCAGGGATAAAGTCTTCAATTTTGATCCCCAAGTCAATGGTTTTCTCTCTGAGTAAATTGCGTCCTTGGTACCAGGTGATCATCAGCAAATAAATCACACATGCTATAGAAATCGGGAACCATCCACCTTCCAATATTTTTTCTGTGTTAGATAAAAACAAATTCAGATCCAAAACGATGAACAAGGCGGTGATGAGAGCGACCCTCCATTTGGGCCATTTCCATACATCGGTCACGACCGCTGCAAAAAGCAAGGTCGTCGCGAGCATCGTGATGGAGACTGCGATGCCGTAGGCGTAAGCCAAGTGATCTGAGCGCTGAAACCCAAGCACCGAGAAGATCACGGCCAGACACAACACCCAGTTGATAAAAGGCACGTAAATTCGGGCAACGGCTTTGTCGGATGTATGAACGAGATTCATTCTTGGAATCAATCCAAGCATGATGCCTTGACTGGTCATGGAGAAGGCGCCAGAGATGCAAGCTTGTGAAGCAATGACCGTAGCGACCACTGAGAGCAAAACCAGGCAAAAAACGAGCTCCTCAGGCACCATGGAATAAAACGGGTTGGCCAAGTTCTCTGGGCTATGGATCAGCATGGCGCCTTGACCGAAATAGTTCAAGGTCAAGCACGGCATCACGAACAAAAACCAGGCCCATCGAATCGGTTGGGTGCCAAAGTGCCCAATGTCAGCGTAC
>JBAXNB010000194.1:0-4000 GCA_037134015.1 Betaproteobacteria bacterium
CGACTCAAGCAGCCCGTTGTGATTGAAAACAAGGGAGGTGCGAGTGGACAAATTGGTGCAGACTTCGTGAGCAAAGCCACGCCCGATGGCTACACCATCGTGTTCACGGCAGCCGACACCCACTCGATCAATCCCTACGTCTATCCGAAGATTGCGTACGATGCAAAAAAGGACTTTACACCCATTGCTGAAGTTGGCATTTTGCAAATGACGCTCATCGTCAACCCCAATGTAAAGGCAAAAACAGTCCAAGAATATGTCAACTTAGTCCGCCAACAAGCGGGGAAAATGTCCTATGCATCCTACGGCACAGGCAGCTCTAGCCATGTGGCCATGGCCATGCTCAATGTGTCCGAAAAATTAGACATCTTGCACATTCCCTTTCAAGGCGCTGCACCAGCCATCTCTGCGGTCATGGCCGGTCAAATTGACGCCATGATGGTCCCCTTGACCTTGGCCTACCCCAACCACCAAGCCGGCAAAGTCAGGCTCTTGGGCGTGGCCGCGCCCAATCGCTTTGTGAGCGCACCTGACATGCCCACGTTCATCGAACAAGGCTACCCCATCAATGCGACCCCTTGGCTTGGCATTTTGGGGCCAGCGAAACTGCCCCAAAACATCACCGAGAAACTGAACCAAGAGATCAATGCGGTTTGCGATGACCCTCAAATCTTAGATTTGTTGGTTAAAAATGGCTTGGCCGTTGAAACCAAAAACGTCTCTCAGTTCAAAGCCTATTTAGACGCAGAGTCCGAGCGTTGGGGCGCAACCATTCGTGCTGCCAATATCAAAGCAGAGTAAATTCATTTTAAAAAGTCACCATCCTCTGAAAATCTGGCACCAAAGTTTTACCGTTTTAGAAGACCTGCCCGCTTACAAAGCGGCCATGGAAAAGCACATCAAAAAAATTGTCCGCCCTGATACCGAAGTTGAAATACATGGCTTGATTCCAGGCACTTATCCAAGCAATTATCCGGGTACAGACATCGCTTTGAGCTCACTGTACAGCATGCATACAATGCAGTGGCTGGTCCAAGCGGTCAAAGCCAACCGTGCTGGTGTGGACGTTTTTGCCATGTGCACGATCCCGAACCCCCTTATTCGTGAAATCCGCACCTTGATTGACATCCCCGTAGTTGGATACGGGGAGTCGAGTTTTCACCTTGCCTGTATGCTGGGGCACCGCTTTGGGATCTTGATGTTCATTGACAAGATGATTCCCATGTACCAAGAGCAACTCGCAGCCTATGGCCTGACCTCAAGGTGCGTGGGCATCGAACCCGTGGGCTTTACGTTTCAAGATGTTTTGCCTGCCTTCACCGACCCTGAACCCTTGATCGAGCGGTTTAAGAAAAGTGCCAGAGCTCTCATCGCCAAGGGAGCCGACGTGATCGTACCAGGTGAGATGCCTTTGAATATTTTGCTAGCAAGCAATGGTATTTCTCGCGTTGACGATGTGCCCATCATTGATGGCCTGGCTGTGACCATGAAAATGGCAGAGATGATGGCCGATTTAAAATCGAATTTTGGCCTATACCAGACACGTCAGGGCTGGTTTGGCAGGGCCCCTGAGCGTGATCGCGTGGAGGAGCTCTTTGATTTCTACGGCTTGAGCAAACTTCTCAATCAACCTTGAATTTTAAATCTCACCTATAGGTCTTCAAAAAAATGTCATATCCTAAGACAATTCAAATTCATGAACTCGGTCCTCGCGAAGGTATGCAGATCGAAAAAAACCCAGTCTCCACCGAGGACAAAGTTCGTCTCATCGATATGCTCTCAGAGTGTAATTTTCCTGAGATCGAGGTTGTCTCCTTTGTCAACCCCAAGTGGGTCCCACAAATGGCTGATGCGGAGAACATCGTGGCAAAGCTCAAGGCTGCGCCCCATACCAAATACACTGGTGTTTATTTGAACATTCAAGGTATGAACCGAGCCATTGCCACCAAGAAACTCTTTGTAGAAGGCAGCTTGAGTATCACTGCCAGCGAAACTTTTTCCAAGAAAAACACCAACCGAAGTATTGATGAGACCTTCGAAGAGGCCCAAAGACGTGTAGAGGCTTTCAAAATCGCCAATATCCCTGCCACTGAAGTCAGTGTGATGGCTGCTTTTGGCTGTAACTATGAGGGCAATGTGGATCCCGATAAGGTCGTGGATCTGATTGCGCGGCTCATGAACCTAGCCGAGGAAAACGACTACAGCATACAAAACATCCAACTTTGTGACACGATGGGTTGGGCCAATCCTCAGTCGATCAAATACTTGGTGGGCAAAATTCAAGACCGCTGGTCTGCGCAAAGAATCAATTTGCACTTGCATGACACTCGTGGCATGGGTATGGCCAATGCATTGGCAGCTTTGGAGATGGGGGTCGATGATTTTGATGCTGCGGTCGCGGGTTTGGGTGGATGCCCTTACGCTGGGTTCAAGGACGCACCGGGCAACATTGCCACAGAGGATTTGGTGCACATGTGCCATGAATTGGGCATTGAGACTGGCGTTGATTTGGAGCGACTCGTAGAAGTTGCTGTAGAGGCCGAGAAGATCGTTGGCCACCCCCTTCCTGGTAAGGTCATGCGCGGGGGCAGACTTGAAGCATATCGCAACGCCGCAAAGCACTGAGTCCATTCATGAGCTCTTTTGACACGTCGCCCAAGCCTGAAGATTTTGCCCATTGGAGAGGGATGATCGGCAAGCCTTTGACGTCAGAAAATCCCCTTGAAAAGGACACCCTTCGCCGCTTTGTTCAAGCCATCATGGACAGCAACAAGCGCTACGTCGATGAAACCTTGGCCTCTAACACCCGCTACAAGGGCTTGGTCGCTCCACCCTTGTACCCAGTTCATGCCTTTCGACCCACCACCACTGCGCCTGATCCACTTCGTTTGATCCAAGACGACCCCCATGCCGACGGCGCAGGCCAAAACGACAGTGTCTTTTTTGGTTTGCCTCCCATGACCTCCCCGTTCAAGAGACTTCTTAACGGTGGTAACGAAATAGAGTTCTTTCGTTGCTTGGCCGTTGGCGAGCGATGTGTCGCCAATGCTTGTTACAAGGATGTGCTCTTGAAAGAGGGTAAAAGTGGCTTTCTTTTATTGGTTGTGATCGAAACAACCTTCAGCACCGAGGTTGGAGAGCAACTTTTGATCAACCGCCAAACCTTGATTTGGAGATAGGCCATGTCAACCCCTTGGGAACACCTCAAAGAAGGTACGTTGCTCGCAGAGATCAACAAAGGTGTGATCACCTCTTCGCACATCATGCGTTGGTCGGCCGCAGTAGAGAATTGGCACCGCATTCACTACGATCATCGCTTCGCAACCGAGCACGATAAATTGCCCGATGTCCTGATCAACGGATCTTGGAAACAACATGTCTTGGTTCAATTGGTTCAAGATGCATTGGGTGAGGATGCCTGGCTTTGGAAGATCAAATTTCGTTACAAGAAAATGGACGTGGCGGGAGACTCGATCTTGGCTCAAGCAAGAGTGGTCCACAAAACAAGCTTGGATGGGCTGGGTTTTGTGACACTCAAAATTGTGTTGCTCGACCAGCAAGGACAAGAGTCCACTGCTGGCTATGCCATTGGGGTGATCCCCTTACCCAATGGCAAACAGGTGCCCTATCCCTTCGCCCCTAAAGAGATGTACTCAAGCATTCAGTTGCCACAGGATGACTAAGGAGAATCCCGTGCATGGCACCCCGCATTTGATGGATCTTTTGCGGCACAACTCTTTGTATTTCCCGCACAAAGTGGCTTTGCGATTGGATGCAAGAGAAGTTACAAATCTTCAATTGCTGGGTCATGTCAACTCCATTCAAAAGCAGTTGGCAAGCTTCATACATCCAGGTCAACGGGTCGCTTTGTGGTTTCAAAACTCCGTGAATTGGCTTGCAAGTTTCATTGCCATCAACGCACTGGGTGCAGTGAGTGTGCCTATCAACACGCGCTTGACGTCCTCAGAGCTAGAAATCATCTTAAAAGATGTACAACCCG
>JBAXNB010000195.1:0-3995 GCA_037134015.1 Betaproteobacteria bacterium
TCTCGATACTGCTTGCGATTACGCTTTAAAAATAGCAAAAAATGCCCCTCTTGCTGTCCAAGCGACCAAGGAGTTGGCTCTGCGCGCAAGAGAAATGTCATTGAGCGAGGGCCTACGAATGGAACAATTCACGAACCGCATGCTTTCTCAGACTGAAGATGCAAAGGAAGGTCGCGCTGCATTCAAAGAAAAGCGCGATCCAGTTTTTAAATCAAAATAAAACTAAGTTTGTCTTCTGAAATTTTGAAATGAATGAATTAACTCAGATGCGTGGCAAGTATGTAATTGCTGGCATTGGCCATACTGACTACGGTAAATTGCCAGGACGTTCAACCATCAGCTTGAACACCCAGGCGTGTAAGCAGGCGTTGATCGATGCCCGAATCGAAAAAAGCTCAGTCGATGCATTGTTCGTCAAGGTCCCCACGTCAGCTAAAGAATTTATGTATGGCCAAAAGTTAGCTGAGGCTATGGGAATGAAACCGAAACTTGGAGGCTCGTGGGACCAAGGTGGTGCTGCCAACATGGCCTTGATCTCCAACGCGATGGCGGCGATCGAAACCGGTCAATGCGAAGTGGCTTTGGTTTGTTATGCAGACAATCCCAGATCTGGTAGCCGTCAAGTTTACGCAAGACCTCGCGGGGATGATGCAGTGTATGGTTGGTTTTCTACGGCGGCTGGCTATGGTTTGATCCACCGCCGTCACATGATTGAGTTTGGCACCCAACCTGAGGACTTTGCGCAATTTGCCATGGCCTCCAGAAGACATGGAGCTCTGAACCCCAAAGCCCAATTGAAACTACCTTTATCGCTAGAGCAGTACATGAACGCACCTATGCAAATTGAACCATTGCGACGAGATGATTGTTGCTTGGTCTCTGATGGAGGCGCCGCTTTGGTTGTGATGAGTGCAAAAAGAGCGGTTGAGTTGGGCGTACCCAACCCAGTGCCTATTTTAGGTTTGGGCCAAGGCCAGACTTCTGCAGAATTGCCCGTTCGCGAGACGCTCACGAGCACCGAAGCGGTTGTATCCGCAAGGACTGCCTTTAGCATGTCAGGTCTTCAAGCCAAAGACATTGATGTCATTCAAATTTACGATTGTTTTACTGTCGCTGGCGTCATGACCCTTGAGGATTATGGGTTTTGTCCTAAGGGTCAGTTCGGTCCCTGGTCAAAGGGGGGGTATTTAGAAATCGATGGCCCATTGCCCATGAATACCAGTGGAGGCTTGCTTTCAGAGACGGGAATGCCAGGACTGCAACTGATCATTGAAGGCGTTCGGCAAATGCGAGGTGTAGCCAATCTTCAAGTTCAAAAGGCAAGGAATTGTCTGATCAGCAACCAAGGTGGCACGATGCATACCCATGCGACCATGATTTTAGGAAGATGCAATGACTGATTTTCCTAGCCCAGATGTGACAGAGACCTCGCGTCCTTTTTGGGATGCACTGAACGAAGGCTTTTTGGTGTTTCAAGAATGCGAGCAGCAGCACCGTTGGTTGCCAGCGCGTGATTTTTGCCCAACTTGTTTGTCAGATCAATTCAAATATGTGAAAGCTGGAGGACGAGCCCAACTCGTGAGTTGGGTCGTTTACAACTCGGCAATGAACGATGCCTTCAAAGACCAGGTGCCTTACAACGTGGCTTTGGTTCAATTGGAGGAGGGACCGAAGATGATGACCAATATTTTGGCGCCGAACGGTGAATTAAAGGCAGGTATGGACTTGCAATTGGAAATTGTCAAACAAGATCATTTTAAATTGGCAAAGTTCAAGCCGAGCTCAAAGTAAGGTGGATCAGTGAGCAATCAAAGTCAAAAAGACCTTGGTGGTCAATGGAGAAATAAGCCGCCCTTCAATGGATTGTTGGTGCTAGATCTCACTCAGATCTACAACGGACCTTATGCGACTTTTCTTTTGGCGCAAGCTGGTGCAACGGTCATCAAAATTGAACCACCAGACGGTGAACATTTGCGCAAGCGTGCTGACAGCGGAGTGCAAGCAGTCACTGTGCCCTATGCCATGCTCAACGCCAATAAATTGTCCATGTCCTTGAATCTAAAAAATGAAAAAGCTAGAGAAGTTTTTCTATCTTTGGTACAAAAGGCCGATATTTTGGTTGAGAACTTTACGCCAGATGCCATGCATAAATTGGATTTAGGTGCGGAAAAGCTTTTGGAGCTCAATCCGCGCTTGATTTACGCATCAAGCTCGGGCTATGGAAAAACAGGGCCTTACCGCGAGTATCCTGCCATGGACCTCGCAGTCCAAGCGATGTCTGGTGTGATTGGCGTGACTGGCTATCAACAAAGCCCCCCAGTCAAATCCGGAGTCGCCCTGTGTGACTTCAATGCTGGCATTCACCTTTATGGTGCAATATGTACGGCACTTTACCAAAGAGAAAAAACGGGTCTGGGTGATATTGTGGAAGTCTCCATGATGGAGGCGATTTATCCTTCCTTGGCCTCTAACCTAGGAGCGCATCGGGCGGGAGACCATGGGGTCAAGAGAACAGGCAATCGACACGGGGGTATGAGCTTGGCACCCTACAACGTCTATGGTGTAGAAGACGGCTATGTTGCAATCATTACCAGCAATGAAAAGCACTGGTTGGCTCTTGTTAAAGCTTTGAACTTGCAAAATAAGTTTGACCTGACACCGTTTGCGACGCAAAAACAACGTGCAAAAAATATGGAAGCTTTGGATGCCTCAATTGAGACCTTGACGCAAGAATTTACTAAAAAGCAATTGCTAGAGTTGCTTCGTGAGCATAGAGTGCCCTGTGCACCGGTTCAAGAACTCGACGACGTGGTCAATGACGAGCATTTGTTGGCAAGGGGTACTTTGCAAAAAATCAATCACCCCATCTACGGAGATATATTGATCAACAAGTCGCCCCTTAAATTCACGAATTCTATTGCACCTGATTACATCCCTAGCGTTCCACTGGGAAATGACACCGACCATATTTTGGAAACTATTTTGGGATTGAAGAACTTTGAAATTGATCAGCTAAAAAATGAAATATCAAGCTAAAAAATCTATATTTGGGAGACTTTAATGGCAGAGCACAACGCAGGTTTGACGCAAGAGTTGTTAGAAATAAGAGACCTCACCAGAAAATTCATGTCCAAAGAGATCTTACCTGCTGAGGAGAAATCCCCTTTTGATTCTTTTGAGCTTCCTGAGCACATCTTGATTCCTTTACAAGAGAAAGCAAAATCAATTGGACTCTGGTCTGTGAGAGCTCCTGAAGAATATGGTGGCGGGGGTTTGAGCCTTTTGGCAACAACGGTGATCGCCGAAGAAACGGCGAAATGCAAGATGGGGGCTTATGTTCCTGCTTGTGGCGCCACTGGGTCCAATCCACCCGCACCCATTTTATTGGGTACACAAGAACAAATTTCTAAATTTGCTATTCCTGCTATTCAAGATGGAAAAAAAGCATTTGTTGCGATCAGCGAGGCCTCCGGTGGCTCAGACCCTGCAAGATCAATTCGCACGCGAGCAGTTTTGCAAGGGGATCGGTATATTTTGAATGGCTCCAAAATGTGGATCACTGGGGTTGCAAAGGCCAATTGGGGTATTTTGTTTGCCAGAACGGGTGAACAAGGCCAAAGAGGTGGAATCACCTGCTTTATCATCGATGGCAAACCTAAGGGCATGACCATCAAAGAAATGAATGTGATTCGATCGTATTCTCCTTATGAGATATTTTTAGAAAATGTGGAGGTGCCGGTTGAGCACCGACTGGGAGAAGAGGGGCAGGGCTTTGCTTTGTGTGAGAAATGGTTGGTTGAGGGAAGGGTGCCTTACGCTGCAGGCACCATTGGCATTGCGCAGGCTGCGCTAGACATAGCTGTCCAATGGGCCAAGGAAAGAGATGTGTTCAAGTCCAAATTGGCCGATAAGCAAGCCATTCAATGGATGATTGCTGATAGTGATATGGAAATCAGGGCTGCAAGGCTTTTGATTTACGAAGCAGCAAAAAGATC
>JBAXNB010000196.1:0-3978 GCA_037134015.1 Betaproteobacteria bacterium
CACGAGGGCTGGCCCCGTGCCATTGAAGGGAATGTGCGTGAATTTGACCTCTGCAGGGGAGCTCAACATCTCTGCGGCCAAATGCCCCGTGCTTCCCGAGCCAGGTGAGCCATAGGTCAATTTACCGGGATTTTCTTTGGCAAAGCGAATGAGTTGCTGCATGTTGTCGATCGCAACGGTGTTGGCCACCAAAAGGACATTTGCGCTTTCATAAATATGAGAGATGGGGGTGAACAACATCGAATCAAAGTTCATTTTTGAAAACAAATGACGGTTGATGGTCAAGGGAGGCGGCGGCGTTAAGAGCAAGGTGTGACCATCTGGAGGTGAACGAAAGACATGCTCAGAACCTATGTTGGCACTCCCCCCAGGTTTGTATTCCACCACAACGGGTTGTCCCCACTTTTGCTGCAAACGATCACTCAAGAGTCGCAGGGACAGGTCCGTGCCCCCTCCGGCTGCGTAGGGCGAAATGAGTTTGATGGGTTTGGTGGGAAAGTCTTGGGATTGAACTGATCCGAGACAGAGCAGTTGCACAACAATGAACGCGAGAAGTCTGAGGGGATTTGAATTCATGAGGGTGATGTCCTGCTGGGTCTTGTTAAGGTAAGTTCAACACGGCTTGGGCTAGGTCGTCTTTTTGGAAGATCCAGCGCTTGATGCGATGGCGCCTTGCGACACAAAGGCTTCGATGGTTGCTGCGTCAAAGCCAAGCTGCTCGAGCACCTCCAAGCTGTGTTCACCCAAGACTGGAGGAGCCAAGTCCCCGCCTGAGCGCTCGCCGTCGTAGAGCACGGGTCGTTGCGTGTTTTTGACGACCCCCATGCTGGGGTGCTTCAACTCTTTAAAAACTCCGTTGTGCACCACCTGCGGATCGTTCACCACCTGGTCAATGTTTGAAATGGGCGCATGCGGGATATCGTGCTCAGTCAGGCACACTTGCCAATGGGCCATGTCGTGCTCAGCAAAGGCTGCTTGCAGCAACTGGGTCAACACCTCGTAATGGGCCTGGCGAGCAAGCACTGTAGAAAAACGCTCGTCACTGGCCCATTCTGGGTGGCCGACAGCGGTGGTCAGATTTTGAAAAAACTTGTCCACCGAGGCCAAGTGCAACGCGACCCAGCCCCCGTCTGCACATTGCAAAGCATAGGACTGCGAGGCACGGGGTCGACTGATCGGTCCGTGGACCTGGCCAGAGGAAAAATAAGAAGCAAAGGCCGACGCTCCAAAAGCAATCATGCTGTCCAGCATGGCCACCTCCACTCGCCTGCCGATTTGCGTGCGTCCGCGCTCGACCAAGGCCCCAAGAATACCGTAAGCTGCGTACATTCCGCTCACCGTGTCGGCCACCGCTGGGCCCAAGATGCGCGGCGGTGTGGGTGCCATGGTTTGGCTCAGGTACCCGCTCAAGGCTTGCGCCACGGTGTCGTAGCAGGGTCGGTCCACATAGGGCCCGGTGGCCCCAAAACCAGTGACAGAGCAGTACACCAAGCGAGGATGGCGTTCGTGCACAGCGTCCCAGCCAAAGCCCAGTTTATCGAGCACCCCAGGGCGATAATTTTCAAGCAGCACATCTGTCTGGGCGAGCAACTTGTCCAAAATAGCTTTGGCGTGGGGGGACTTGAGGTTCAAGGCCAAACTGCGCTTGCGAGCGTTGTAGGTCTGAAACTGAGAGCTGTATTGTGAGCCTTGATAGCCCCGAAAAGGGTCGCCACTTCCAGGCTGCTCGACCTTGATCACATCGGCGCCTAAATCCGCCAACATCATCCCCGCGCAAGGACCCGTGATGAAGGTCCCCAATTCAAGGACACGAACATTGTCCAGCACTTTGGTCATAAGGAGGCCCGATAGATTGATGTCAAACGATTTAAACGATTTAAAGGGAGCAAACGGTTCAAACCTTCTTCCCGCCAAGGACCCTTGTGAAGAAGGGGTTGACGAACGGGTGTGTTTGCATGGCACCAACAGTTGGCTTGGGCGTTGTAGATCTGGAGGGTCGGCATGAAGGGGGGCTTAAGCAGGACGCGAGAACCAACTCGGCTCCTGAGAGAAGTGAAGTAAGAGGGGCTGGCGTTAGTCGACCTTGATCGCGGCTTGAGCGATCACTTTCTTCCAATTGGCATTTTCACGCGCTAAAAATTGGGCAAAGTCTGCGGGTGAATGCGTTGCAGGAATTTCAAAGCCCAAGGCCACCATTCGCTCAACATAGTCTTTGTTGTTTTGCAATTTTTGGAGTTCAGCGTTCAGTCGCTGAACGATGTCATCTGGCGTTTTCAAGGGTGCAAACAAACCATACCACGGCACCACATCAAAACCGGGCACACCCGACTCGGACAAGGTAGGTACATCAGGGAAAAGTGAAGACCTCTTGGGTGTGGTGATGGCCAAAATTTTGAGTTTCCCCGTGCGAACCAAGGTGGCTATCTTGGGCTGACTGAAGTGAAAATTAACTTCCCCAGACAAGAGAGCTGCATCGGCTTGCGGGACATCCTTGTAAGGGATATGGACCACATCGATGCCGGCGATGCTCTTTAAGATCTCCACGGACAAATGTGGGGGCGTGCCGATACCGGCGGAGGCGTAATTCAATTGCCCGGGTTTTTGCTTGGCTTGCTGAATCAAGTCGTTCAAAGACTGGATCCCTGATTGGGTGCTCACCACCAACAGCATGGGAGACGATGCGCCGTTGGCCACAGGAGAAAAATCTTGGTAACCGTTGTAGGGAAGTTTTTTGTTCAGATGAGGGGTGATGACCATGGCTCCAGATGCAGAAAAAAGCAAGGTGTATCCATCGGCAGCCGCGCGCGAAACCGATTCTGTACCGACCACACCTCCTGCACCCAGTCGGTTCTCAACAATGAAGGTCTGCCCCATGGACTCGCTCAATTTTTGCGCCATGATGCGGGCAATTAAATCGGTCGGACCGCCTGCCCCGTTGGGAACCACGATGCGGACCAATCGGTTGGGATAACTTGGATCTTGTGAGCTGGCTTGAAAAGACAAACCCAAAGTGAGCGCAAGAGTGAGCGTTTGAAAAAAAAGTTTCATGGGTGAACAAAAAAATCTATCCTTTTAAGATACCACCATGCTGCCTGATCTCCCATCAGGGTTTGCCTTGATGCGCCCTGTGGCGTCGTGCGATTAAAGGAGCCTTTTAAAGTGGATTGACTTCAATAGGCTCTAAAATTACCGATAGGCGGGTTCTCTGAGAACCCGCCCCTCACTGGATCACATCCATGGGAAATCGGGTGCACATCCATGGGCATTCGGGCACCCATCCATCGGTCCATGAACCCTTCAGGTCCTTTTTACATCGCCATCACCAATGAACCAACGCACAACATGGGTCCATCAATCCGCCTTCGAAACAGCCAAGGCACTGCAAAACCGCTCCCTATCGGCCTATGAACACACCCTGTCCTGCCTTGAGCAAATCGAAAGGCTTGAGCCCGATGTTCACGCCTTTGCTCACCTGAACAAAGAGGGCGCGCTCGCACATGCTCGCACGCTCGATACCCTAGCGATCCAGGGAGGCCTGCACGGACTCACGGTTGGCATCAAAGACGTGTTTGAGACCTGGGACATGCCAACACAGGGGGGCTCAGAGGTCTTCAAAAACAACCAAGCTCACCAAGACGCTGCCTGCATCGCTTCGCTTCGCGCGGCTGGGGCAGTGATGCTTGGAAAAACCATCACCACCGAACTTGCCACCTTCCCTACCAACGGGACCAGAAATCCGCTGAATTTAGCGCACACCCCAGGTGGATCTTCTTCGGGCTCCGCTGCAGCGGTCGCGGCCAAGATGGTGAGCTTTGCCACAGGGACTCAGACCATGGGCTCAACGATCCGTCCCTGTGGCTATTGCGGGGTCACGGGTTTTAAGCCCAGCTACAACCTGATCCCCAAAAGAGGGGTTTGGCCCAATGCTGATTCTGTTGACACCGTGGGTTTGGTCGCAAGAGATGTGAGAGATGTGGC
>JBAXNB010000197.1:0-3965 GCA_037134015.1 Betaproteobacteria bacterium
AAGCTCTACAAAGAACATTTGTCGGAGTACTACGCACCCAAGAACTTCAATTTCTTTTACTTCTTTGGTTCCTTGGCCATGCTGGTCTTGGTCATTCAAATTGTCACGGGTATTTTCCTGGTCATGCATTACAAGCCCGAGGCCAGCATGGCTTTTGCCTCAGTGGAGTACATCATGCGCGATGTCCCTTGGGGGTGGCTGATTCGTTACATGCATTCCACGGGCGCATCTGCTTTCTTTGTGGTGGTGTACTTGCACATGTTCAGGGGTCTGATTTATGGCTCCTACCGTCAACCCCGGGAGTTGGTGTGGATCTTTGGATGCACCATCTTTTTGTGTTTGATGGCCGAGGCCTTCATGGGCTACTTGCTCCCATGGGGTCAGATGTCTTACTGGGGCGCGCAAGTGATCGTGAACCTCTTTTCTGCCGTGCCCTTCATTGGCCCAGATTTGGCTCTTCTGATTCGCGGAGACTTCGTGGTGGGAGACGCAACGCTCAACCGCTTCTTTAGTTTCCACGTGATTGCTGTGCCTTTGGTGTTGGTGGGCTTGGTGGCCGCTCACATCATTGCTTTGCACGAAGTGGGCTCCAACAACCCTGATGGCGTTGAGATCAAAGCGCACAAAGACGCCAACGGCATTCCTTTGGATGGCATCCCCTTTCATCCTTACTACACGGTTCACGATATTTTTGGCGTGGGCGTGTTTTTGATCGTGTTTTGCTCGATCATTTTCTTTGCCCCTGAGTTGGGTGGTTATTTCCTTGAGTACAACAACTTCATTCCTGCAGACCCCTTAAAGACACCTGCACACATCGCTCCTGTTTGGTACTTCACGCCTTATTACTCGATGCTCAGAGCCATCACCAGTGAGATGGTGAATGTGTTGATTGTGATCGCGTTGGGCTCAGCGGCTTGGGTGGCTTTGAAGACGCAGTTATCTGTTGTCGTCAAGGGTGCCGTGGCCGCAGCAGCGGTGGCGGTGTCCCTCATGATGTTCTCCATTGATGCCAAATTCTGGGGCGTGGTGGTGATGGGAGGTGCGGTGGTGATTTTGTTCTTCTTGCCTTGGTTGGACCATTGCGAGGTCAAATCCATTCGTTACAAACCCGAATGGCACAAAATCATGTACGGTATTTTCGTGATCAATTTTGTCGTGTTGGCCTACCTTGGCGTGCAACCGCCTTCCC
Organism: Betaproteobacteria bacterium; assembly: GCA_037134015.1. GTDB lineage: Bacteria > Pseudomonadota > Gammaproteobacteria > Burkholderiales > Burkholderiaceae_C > Limnohabitans. The sequence continues at coordinate 1,190 of JBAXNB010000197.1, forward strand.
CCATTGGGGAGCGAGTGTCACAAGTGGGTACTCTTTTTTACTTTGGATTTTTCTTGTTGATGCCCTGGTGGAGCAAGATAGGGCAAACCAAAGTGGTCCCAGAGCGCGTGGTTTTTCAAGCGCATTGATCCACTCGAACGTTCCAAGAGTTAAGCCAAAGGCTCATCATGAAAAAAATATTACTGTCTCTTCTTCTTACTGTTTGTTCTTTCTCGACGGTGCTTGCCAACTCTGAGGGCATTGCTTGGGACAGAGCGCCCAACAAGACCAACGATGTGGTGTCTTTGCAAAATGGCGCCAAACTCTTTGTCAATTACTGTTTGAATTGTCACTCTGCGGCCTACATGCGATTCAATCGCTTGAAGGACATTGGACTGACCGAGGCACAAATCAAAGACAACTTGCTCTTCACCACCGACAAGGTGGGTGATAACATGAAGGTGTCCATGGACCCCAAGCAAGCCAAAGAGTGGTTTGGGGGTGTGCCACCCGATTTGACGGTGATTGCCAGGTCCCGTGCGGGTCACAATGGAACGGGTGCCGATTACTTGTACACTTACTTGCGTTCCTACTACCGAGACGAGTCCAAAGCGACGGGATGGAACAATTTGGCCTACCCCAATGTCGGTATGCCCCATGTGCTGTGGCAACTCCAGGGACAGAGAAAAGCGGTGTTTGAAACAACTCGCGAACACGGCCATGAGGTGCAAGTGTTCAAAGCTTATGAGCAAATCACACCAGGCACCATGACTTCTGTCCAGTACGATGAAGCCATCGGAGACTTGGTGGGTTATTTGCAGTGGATGGGAGAGCCCTCACAAAACACGCGCGTTCAAGTCGGTGTTTGGGTTTTGCTGTTCTTGTTGGTGTTCACTCTCTTTGCATGGAGACTGAATGCGGCGTATTGGAGAGACATTCACTGATTCTCCTTTGCCCTGACCTTCCTGTTCGCGCACACCTTAAGGGATGATGGCGAACAGGCCCATAGAGTGATTGGTTCAGTCCATCACTCTTTTTGATTTTTAGGAGCCTACCCCATGATGGTGTTGTACTCTGGGACCACATGTCCCTTTTCCCACCGTTGCCGTTTTGTGTTGTTTGAAAAAGGCATGGATTTTGAAATCCGTGACGTGGACCTCTACAACAAACCCGAAGACATCAATGTCATGAACCCCTATGGGCAAGTGCCGATATTGGTGGAGCGCGATTTGATTTTGTACGAGTCCAACATCATCAATGAATACATCGATGAGCGTTTTCCGCATCCGCAGTTGATGCCTGGTGACCCGGTCGACCGCGCACGTGTGAGGCTTTTTTTGTTGAACTTCGAAAAAGAATTGTTCACCCACGTGACGATGCTTGAAGCGAGAAACGTCAAGGGCAATGAAAAGGCGCTTGAAAAGGCAAGGTCTCATATTCGGGATCGTTTGACACAATTGGCGCCTGTCTTTTTGAAGAACAAATTCATGTTGGGTGAGAACTTCTCCATGTTGGATGTGGCCATTGCGCCACTTCTTTGGAGATTGGATCATTACGCCATCGAGTTGTCCAAGAACGCTGCGCCCTTGCTGAAGTACGCAGAGCGTATTTTTTCAAGACCGGCTTATATTGAAGCTTTAACGCCTTCAGAGAAAGTGATGCGCAAGTGAAGGCGCGTGGCAGAGATCTGCAAAGCTTTGATTGAGTTTCATGCCCATGCCCATCAATGACAGTTTGTCCACGCGACCGTATTTGATACGGGCTATATTTGAGTGGTGTGTTGACCAAGGACTGACCCCTTATTTGGTGGTGATGGTCGATGAGCGCGTGGTGGTTCCCAAAGAGTTCATCAAAAATGGTGAAATTGTTTTGAACATCAGCCCGGATGCGACCGGTGCCTTGAAGCTTGGCAACGAGTGGGTCGAGTTCAAAGCGCGGTTTGGTGGCGTTGCCAGAGATATATTGGTGCCCGTGGACCGCGTGTCGGCCATTTATGCAAGAGAAAACGGGCAAGGCATGTCCTTTCCCAAGGCAAGTCCACTCTCTATGGGCGGTTTGAAATCTGTGCAAGCGGGTTCGGATGTTTCTTTGACGCATCAAGCCAGCAAGTCGGGTGACAAGCCCTTAGCGCTTCAAATGGTGTTTTCAAGTGACACAACTTCAGAAAAAACAGCTAGTCAAGACCTTGAAGGTACAGAAGATCCTACCCCTCCAACACCTCCTGTTGGTGGAAATTTGAAGTCGCATTTGAAAAGAGTTAAATAAAGGCCAATCATCTAGTAGAATACTTCTCGGTTAGCCGATTTAGCTCAGTTGGTAGAGCAACCGCCTTGTAAGCGGTAGGTCGTCAGTTCGAATCCGACAATCGGCACCATCAGTTTGTTCTTGGGCAGTTAAGTTTCACCACTTAGCTGCCCTTTTCATTGGGAAATCAACAAGTTACGCTTTCAGTTCATACAGGTTCATAAATTGACATCCACGGCGAAATTAGGGTACAAAGTGGGGTACAAATATCAGTTTTGATGATTTTTAGGATTTTGTTCCCCTACTTGATCCGCATACTGGGTGTCGCATTAACTAAACAGAAATCTAGACATTCCCTTTGCGGCATATTCCATGGAGGTTATAGTCGCTCCATGAATTGGGAAGTTGAATACACAGATGAGTTTGACCAATGGTGGTCGGGGTTGACTGAGGAGGAGCAGGTCAGCTGGGCTGCTTTTGTCAAATTATTAGAAGAGGGAGGGCCCCATCTTGGTTTCCCGCACAGCAGTGGCATCAATGGTTCAAAGCACAG
>JBAXNB010000198.1:0-3944 GCA_037134015.1 Betaproteobacteria bacterium
CAAGGAGACAGGCCCCAAAGTCTTGATTGCGCAGTCAGAGTGCATGCTCAATAAGCAAAGACGTGAAAAACCTCTATTCAAAGCCGCAGAGAAAAAGGGAGTTCGTGTCGTGCGTGAGAAATTTGGCGTTGATCACGACACGTGTACTGGCGACCACTCTTGCATCAGACTTTCCGGCTGCCCCTCATTGTCGATCAAAGAAAATCCTGATCCTTTGCGTCTTGAACCAGTTGCAACTGTACTTGACAGTTGCGTGGGCTGCGGCGTTTGTGGTGAAGCTTCTCATGCAGCTGTGCTTTGCCCGTCCTTCTATAAAGCTCAAATCATCTCCAACCCTTCACGTTTGGATCGGTGGATGAACTCCTTGCGTCAATGGTTGATTGAAAAAATTCAAGAAAAAATGATCAAACGCCAAAGGGCTTACCATTTTTGAAAACTGATGAATACACAACCCTATAAAATCGCCATTCTTGCCATGGGTGGAGAAGGTGGTGGCGTACTGGCGGATTGGATCGTTCAATTGGGTGAGTCCAATGGCTTTGTTGCTCAAACCACGTCTGTGCCTGGAGTCGCTCAACGAACAGGTGCGACGATTTATTACGTTGAGCTCTTTGATCAAAGGCAATCCACGAATCCAAAGCATTTACCCGTTTTGTCATTGATGCCCATGCCTGGTGATGTCGATATTGTGTTGGCTTCAGAGCTGATGGAGGCGGGCAGGGCAGTTGTGAGAGGTCTAGTGACGCCGAAAAGAACAACACTCATTGCATCCACACACCGTGTATATGCAATGAGTGAAAAATCACACATGGGCGATGGGCGAGTTGATGCCAGTCAACTCCTGAATGAATCATCCAAAATGGCCAAACGCTTTATAGGCTTTGACATGGAAAAAGTTGCACAAGAGAGTCAAAGTGTGATCAGTGCAGTCTTATTTGGCTCGCTTGCAGCGTCAAAAACACTGCCATTTATCAAAGAGCAATTTGAAGAAACCATCCGACGTGGGGGTGTAGGTGTAGTTCAAAGCATTAAAGCATTTACACAATCGTACACTTTGAGTCTAGAGCCAACTCGACAAGTTTCATCCAAAGAGACTGTTGCCAAGGTGGAGACATTCAACTTGCCCTCTTTGACTGGCTTGCACCCCAAGATCAAACGCTTAATTGAAAGAATTGATCACGCCTTTCCAGCGCAGTCTCATGAAATCTTATTGCATGGTGTGCGCCGCTTGGTGGATTATCAAGATCCTGAATACGCGCAAGTGTATTTGGATCGTTTGCATGGTATTGAAAAATTGATTACTCCACAGGATTCACACTTGATTGCTGAAGTGGCAAGACACTTAGCACTATGGATGACATATGAAGACACAGCAAGGGTTGCCGGTTTAAAAATACAAGCCTCTCGTTTTGAGCGAGTTCGTCAAGAAGCGAAAGTTCAAAATGATCAATTGGTACTCATTAATGAGTACATGCATCCCCGGGTGCAAGAGATTGCAGAAACTTTACCTTCTCTATTGGGCCGCATGATTGTATCTTCAAAGATACTGAGTTCGATTCTTGGAGCATTCACCTCAAAGGGGCGAGTGATTCAGACTTCAAGTATTCGAGGTTTTTTAATGCTGAGCTTGGTTGCCTGCGCAAAGCATTGGAGGCGAACTACGTTAAGATTTAAATCAGAAAACGCAATGATTGAGCATTGGCTTGACCTTGTGGCGGCTTTTGCCAAGATGGACCCGGCAAAAACATTGGAATGGGTTAAATGTCAAACCTTGGTCAAAGGTTATGGGGACACTCATGCGAGAGGGGTTAAGAATTTCAATTTAATTTATGCACTTGTAAATAACAATTTGAAAATTTCAGCTGCAGAAATAAAAGAGCTTCGCACTGCAGCATTGGCTGATGAACAAGGCACATCGTTAAGTGCAGTTTTATTAAAATATCGTGCTATAAATTAATGGATTGCTATTATCAATGCTACAAGGCTTCAAATGACTGCCGTTACTTCGATTTCAATTTTTGCACGTTCCTCCACCAAAGCAGAAACTTCAACGCATGTCATGACGGGAAAGTTTTTACCCATCACTTCTCTGTATACAACTCCTAACTCTTTAAGTTTTGAGTTGTACTCATCTCGGTTTGTGATGTACCAAGTCATTCGAGTCATGTGTTCAGGAGTTGCGCCAGCTTGCGTTAAAAGGGCACTGACATTGAGAAGTGCTTGTTTGGCTTGGTCAATGAAATCATCACTTTCAAACTCATTGTTGTAGTTCCAGCCGATTTGTCCACCCAAAAATAAGATAGATCCAGTGGCAAGAATGGCATTGGAATATCCCTTGGGTTGGGCCCAGTTTGGTGGATTAATTTTTTTATGCATGGTTTGTAGCTTTCAAGTAAGACTCAAGCGCGATTTTTAAAACATCAGGATTATTTGAGACTATTGTGTTCAATATCAATATAAACATCTGTGCCAGTTGTTTTTGGCTTGAGCTCGCGATTGGTGTTTTTTGTTTATTGACCCCAAAAATTGCATAATCAATATTGCATTGGATAATCATATCGTGCAAGGGAAATCCAATGTGCGAGAAAAAATCGTCTTGTGTCTCATGTGGTAAGTAATAGGATTGCGGATAGAAAACAATACTAGCTGAGTCGCAATGGCGAAGACGAATAAATTTTGGGCTGATAAATTTCATTGTCTTAATTTGAATCGTTGAATTTTTCCAGTCTCTGTTCGGGGTAGACTTTGGACAAATTCAATTTTCCGAGGATATTTGTAGGGTGCAAGTTGTGATTTGACATGGTCTTGAATTGACTTTATGCAAGATTCGTCGGGAATGATGCTGGTTTTTAGAATAACAAAGGCTTTGACGATGGCTCCTCTGATGTCATCTGGCTCCCCAACAACAGCGCACTCAGCTACACTTGGATGTGTCAAAATACAAGCTTCTATTTCTGGCCCAGCAATATTGTATCCAGAGGATATGATCATGTCATCGGTACGTGACTGATAGTGGAAATAACCATTCGCATCCATTAAATATGCATCGCCAGTGATGTTCCAACCGTTTTTAATGTATTTGACTTGTCTGTCGTCGTTCAAATACCTGCAACCTGTTGGGCCTTTGACCGCAAGATGACCAATTTCACCTGTTGGCAGTTCGTCGCCATTGTCATCAAGAATACAAGCCTTGTACCCTTTAACGACCTTGCCTGTTGCGCCAGGCAGTGCTTCATCTTCGCTGGCCGAGATGAAAATATGCAGCATCTCCGTTGTGCCAATCCCATCAATGATCTCAATGCCTGTTGCTTGCTTCCATAGGGCACGTGTTGGTCCGGGAAGCGCTTCACCTGCAGAGACGCATTTCCTAAGGCTAGTTCCCTTGTCAATCAGTCCTTCAAGTGCCAGTTGTCGATAAGAGGTTGGTGCAGTAAAGAGAACCGTTGCTTTATACTTTTTGATGCCAATCAACAAGTCTTTGGGTGAGGCTTTCTCAAGCAACGCGACGCTTGATCCAAATCGCATCGGGAAAAGTATCAAACCGCCAAGTCCAAAGGTGAATGCAATGGGAGGACTGCCTATAAAGACATCTGAGGCTTTGGGTTTCAAGACATATTGTGGCCAACATGTGCAAATCGACATCACATCGCGGTGGGAGTGAATGGTGGCTTTTGGCACTCCCGTCGTCCCTGACGTAAAGGCCAAAATACAGCAATCAGTTGCGAAGCAAGCGAAGTTCTCAAATATTTTCGGCGCTGATTTTGCTGCCAAGTCCAAAAGATGCAAGCTGACTTGTTGGGGTTCACGTGAGTTGAAAAAACTCAGGTGCACGAGGTACTTAGATTTACACTCCACTTGAGCTTTGAGCAATTCGTCTTTCAATGCGTGATCACAGATTGCATGACTCACCTGCGCCTTTTCAATAATTTGTATAAGTTCTAGGG
>JBAXNB010000199.1:0-3915 GCA_037134015.1 Betaproteobacteria bacterium
CCATTTGGCTGCATGGCTATGGTCAAACTGCAATTGAGAGCATGATTGTGAATGGCAAAGTCAACCAAATGCCTGCACAAAAGGGGCGTCTGACAGATTCACAAATCCGAGTCTTGACCGCATACATCTGGAGCTTGTCCAATAAAAACCCAACTTGACTGAATCCCACCCAGTTGTAGGCTTAAATTGAATTGATTCTTGTGCAAGAAACCAACAGCAACCTTCTCTACGCTTCTGCACCCAAGATCTATCCAAGAACTGTGCACGGGTTCTTTGCAAACCTCAGATGGGTTTTTGTGGTTTTCACGCAAGTGGTCTTTTATGGACTGCCCTGGCTTGAGTGGGCCCATCGACCAGCGGTTCTTTTCAACTTAGAGGCACGCAGGTTTTACCTCTTTCCCTTGGTCTTGTATCCACAAGACTTTATCTACCTGACCGCTCTTTTGGTCATATGTGCTTTGTCCTTGTTTTTGTTCACGGCTTTGTTGGGTCGTGTGTGGTGTGGGTTTGCTTGTCCACAAACTGTATACAGTGAAATTTTCATGCTCGTTGAGCGATGGATTGAGGGCGACAGACCACAGAGAATCAAACTGGACCGCTCAAAAATCAACCTTGAACTCTTGAGCAAGAAAGTCAGCAAGCATGTTGTCTGGGGCTTGATTGCACTTTGGACCGGGTTGTCCTTTGTCGGCTACTTCGTGCCTATCCATGATCTTGTTCACAATGTGATGACGCTGAATTTGGTGGGTTGGTCTTTGTTTTGGGTTTTGTTTTATTCATTTGCAACCTATGGCAATGCGGGCTTTATGCGCGAGCAAGTTTGTAAATACATGTGCCCTTATGCACGTTTTCAAAGTGCCATGTTTGATGCCGACACCCTGGTGGTAGGCTACGATGTCAAAAGAGGGGAACCAAGAGGGCATCGCTCAAAAAACATCAGCACCGACGTGCTTCATGATGAAAAGGGATTGGGACACTGCATAGATTGTCAATTGTGCGTTCAAGTGTGTCCTACTGGCATCGATATCCGTGACGGTCTTCAATATGAATGCATCGGCTGTGGCGCTTGTGCAGACGTTTGCAATGAGGTCATGGGCAAAATGTCTTACCCACTCCATCTGATTAAATTTGCAAGCGAAAATGCCATCGAAAAAAATTGGGGTCTTGCTGAACAAATCCAGCGCATCTTCAGAACCAGGGTGCTCATTTACTCCTCCTTGCTACTGAGTTTGTGCTTGCTAGTAGCCTATCAATTGACCTATCGCTCCTCATTCAGAGTCGATATTGTTCGCGATAGAAATACTATGACAAGGTTGATCGTGGGCCATGACCATGAAATGGTTTTAGAGAACGTCTACCGGTTTCAGATCATGAACAGTCGCGAAAGTTTGCAACACTTTGAGGTTTCAGCCCATGGCATCGATGATGTCAGAATTGAGACGCCAGAGCACATTGTGATCGAGGCCGCTCAGTCCAAGTGGACGGTTCTCAGGCTCTCCATTCCAGCCCTAGAGGCCACCCCAGGGTCGCACAAAATATGGCTTGATGTGAAGTCCCTTGATGACAACAAGGTGGTCAGTGAGCAAACTGTCTTTTTTGTCCCTTTGCTTTAAACATTGAACTGAAAAAGGAGTTGACCATGAGCATTCTGAACGCGACCAATGCAATCGAAGTGAAGGCCAAAGCTTGGTGGACATTTCCCTATGTCTGGATGGTACTGATGGGACCAGTTCTTGTGGTCATTGCCGCCCTGTGGACTGCCTTTGTTGCACACCAAGGGGCAGACCAAGTGTTGCTCGGAGAGACCAAAACTTCGACATTGAGTCCTGATCAAGTGAAAAAAAATCATGCCACCACTCGAACGTACAGCACACACAATTTGTCCATGGATCAACCCACACCAAGCCATATGGGTGACAAGCATGAATAAGTGGAGAGGTCTTCAAATACTGTGGCCCGCCTTTTTAGCGGCGGCCATTCTTGAGATGTGCGTTTTTGCTTTTCTTGACCCTGTCTTGCTCACAGAGACCTTTAAGCTCTCAAGTGATGAAACCGGGTGGATTTACGCCGGATCGTTTTTCTTATTTTGGTCTGCAACCGCTCTTTCAAGCAGCATCAGTTGTCTTTTGTTGACGGAAAGAAGATGACGAGCATGACACTCGAATCCAAAGGATTTCATCAATCCAGCTGCGAAGCCTTGGCTTTGAGGCTCAAGCCCTTGGTGTCCAAGAGGATCACTGCTTTTTGTTGAACACGGATGAGACCTTCCTCAGCAAATTTTGAAAATGTTCTGCTCACTGTCTCAAGTTTCAAGCCCAAATAGGAGCCAATTTCCTCCCGAGTCATTCGAAGAATCATTTCCGATTGAGAAAAACCTCGGGACTTTAAACGGTTGGATAAATTGAGTAAAAATGAAGCCAAACGTTCTTCGCTTCGCATGCTACCCAAAAGCAAAATTTGTTCATTTTCTCTAACAATTTCTCGACTCATGATTTTATGAAAATGATGCTGCAATGCTGGAACATCTCTAGAGATCTCCTCCAGTCTTTCCATGGGCATGACACACACTTCAGAATCCTCAATGGCCAAGGCTTCACAAGTGTGAAAGTCAGTTTGAATGCCATCCAACCCAATCACATCGCCCGACATTTGAAAACCGGTGATTTGATCTCGACCGTCATCGGTATTGACCATGGTTTTGAAAAAACCCAACCGTACAGCGTAAATGGAGTGAAAGAGATCGCCTTGCCGTATCAAGGATTCGCCTTTTTTAACGGTCTTTCGTATTTGAATCAGCTCATCGATTTTTACAATATCTTCCTGGGTCAAACCCATGGGCAAACACAGCTCTCGCAAATTGCAGCTCGAGCAAGCAAGCTTTAAATGCTCAGCATTGATGACAGGGGATTTTTCAACAGAGGACTTATGGGGTGTATTCAACGACAGACCTTTGATGGAGGATGTTTTAAACCCTAGGAACTTTTCATTCTATACCCCAGCATGACTTTTAACTCAAAATGATTTCCGCATGTTTCTTTCTTTGATCACATTATCATTTTTGATGGGACTCAGCGGCGGCCCGCACTGCCTGATGATGTGCGGGCCTGCTTGCTCCTTGCTATCAAAACACAAAACAACGAACTCCAAGCTCAAGCCCAGCTTGTTGTTTTTAACAGGAAGAACCGTAGGTTACGGGGCCCTTGGAGCTTTGGTGGCCATGTCCATGAAGACTCTGGGGTGGCTGTCCACTCAATCAACACTTTTTCGACCTCTTTGGAACCTGACCCATGTATTGGCCATGGTCTTGGGTCTTTTTCTTTTGATCCTCGCCAGTCAACCTCTTTGGCTAGGTGAGATGGCCAAGTCCATTTGGAGCAGCATCGAGCGTTATGTTGCTTTGAGGCCCATTTTTAAAAAACCTTGGGCCCTTTTTGTCATGGGTGTCTTTTGGAGTTTCTTGCCCTGTGGTCTTTTGTATTCTGTCTTGATGCTTGCCGCTTTGAGCGCCAATGCAGTCAGTGGGGCCTGGGTCATGATCAGCTTTTCTATTGGCGGCGCACTCTTCATGTGGGTGGGTAGCGACGTTTTTGCAAGACTGAGCGCTGGGAAAACACAGACCTCAGCTCCCAACGCACACATGGTGTCTCAACCGATACGGTTCAAGACAGATCCAACACCAGCAAGCAAGGCCAAGGCGCCGATCTTTAACGAGATAGGTGTTCGCCTGGCCGGTCTGGCTCTGGTGGTCAATTCCGCCTGGATCCTTTACCACGATTTGGTCCTGAACCAAGCGCCCTGGTGCTTACCTACACCTTAATGCGAATAATTCTCATTTAGTATAGAATGGCACCATGACTTCTGATCTGATCATGCAATCCCTTGACCTTTTAAAGGTCAAACACACCGCGCGCGTCG
>JBAXNB010000200.1:0-3869 GCA_037134015.1 Betaproteobacteria bacterium
CTCCACAACTCATCCAAGGCATCTGCAATCGCTTCGTTCAAACCGTAATCTTTTGCCTCTTCAAAGGGGGCGTAGCGCAGCTCCACCGGAAAGGTTCGCCCAGAGACTTGAATGACAGGCGCGGGTCCTTTGCTGGAGGCAAAATGCTTGGCAAAGCGGTCCGAGTCGATGGTGGCCGAGGTGACAATCACCTTCAAGTCGGGGCGCCTGGGTAAGATTTCCTTTAAATAACCCAACAAGAAATCAATGTTCAGACTTCTCTCATGGGCCTCATCGATGATGATCGTGTCATAGGCATTCAACAAGGGGTCGCCTTGGGTCTCGGCCAGCAAAATACCATCGGTCATGAGTTTGATCGAGGACTGTGGGCCCAGCTGATCGTTGAACCTGACCTTGTAGCCCACCACATCGCCCAAGGGGGTGTTGAGCTCCTCGGCAATGCGCTTGGCGACCGAAGTCGCGGCAATTCGTCTGGGTTGTGTGTGACCGATCCAACGCGGCTTGCTGCCCTTGGGCGCATTCATTCGACCGCGCCCAAGCGCCAAGGCCATCTTGGGCAATTGCGTGGTCTTGCCCGAGCCCGTTTCACCAGAGACAATCACCACTTGGTGCTCCTCGATGGCTTTCATGATCTCCTCTCGTCTCATGGAGACGGGCAAAGAAGGCGGGAATTCGATGTTGAAAGAAGCGTTTGTCAAAAAAAGGCCAAAATTAGTTCACAATGGAGCATTATCTCAGCTGCAAGCCCCAAATCAAAAGCGTCGGTGTCAGATAAGCCCATGCCCACCCCTTTCAGGGCGGGGCTTGCCTGCAGTTCATGCGCGCCAAGGCTTTGACGGGCCATGTTTTTTTTCTTGATCACCACGCCCTTATGTCTTCGGTTTTTAACTTCACCTTTGTGCCCTGGTTCAGATCGGTGGCCCCCTACATTCACATGCACCGGGGCAAGACCTTTGTGGTGGCCATCTCTGGAGAGGCGATCCAAGCGAACAAACTTCAAGCCCTGGCACAAGACTTGGCCCTCATTCAAAGCATGGGGGTCAAGCTGGTTTTGGTGCACGGCTTCAGGCCCCAGGTCAACGAACAGCTGCTCGCCAAAGGGCATCAACCCTTGTACGCCAACGGCACACGCATCACCGATGAGGTGGCCTTGGACTGCGCACAAGAGGCGGCCGGTCAGTTGCGCTATGAAATCGAAGCCGCATTCAGCCAAGGGCTACCGAACACACCCATGGCCGGTGCCACGGTTCGCGTGATATCGGGCAATTTCATCACGGCAAGGCCCATTGGCATTGTGAACGGCATCGATTACAAATCCTCGGGGCTGGTGCGAAAGGTGGATGTGCAGGGCATCAAACAGACCCTGGACATGGGCTCCTTGGTCTTGTTGTCTCCGTTTGGCTTTTCTCCGACCGGAGAGGCCTTCAATTTGGCCATGGAGGAGGTTGCAACGTCGGTAGCGATTGCCTTGCAAGCGGACAAGTTGATCTTTGTCTGCGAAGTGCCCGGTATCCCCTTAAGCCCTATGGAGCCTCTCTCAGAGGACAACCCGATTGACACCGAATTGCCCTTGGACAGCGCAGAAAAACTTCTGGCCCAACTGCCCCCTGCCAACCGACCTGAGGACTTGGCTTTTTACTTGCAGCACTGCGTGAAGGCCTGCAAGGCGGGTGTTGAGCGAAGCCATATTTTGCCCTTCGCTGTGGATGGCGCCTTGCTGCTTGAGGTCTATATGCATGACGGCATTGGCACGATGATTGTCGACGAAAAGTTGGAGAGCTTACGGGAGGCGTCCAACGAAGATGTGGGTGGTATTTTGCAACTCATCGAGCCGTTTGAGAAAGACGGCACCTTGGTCAAGCGCTCCAGAACTGAAATTGAGCGCGACATTGGACAGTACACGGTCATTGAGCACGATGGGGTGATTTTTGCGTGTGCCGCCATGTATGTGTTCGATCAGGAGAAAACCGCCGAATTGGCCGCCCTCACCGTCGCGCCCCAATCGCAAAACCAAGGGGATGGCGAGAAAGTCCTCAAACGCATTGAGCAACGCGCCAAAGCACTGGGCCTTCAAAGCCTCTTTGTCCTGACCACACGCACCATGCACTGGTTCATCAAGCGAGGATTTGTCCCGGTTGAGCCCGAGTGGTTACCTGCGAGCAAAAGAAAGGCCTACAACCCCGAGCGCGGCTCACGCGTTTTGGTTAAGAAATTAGGTTAAATAACTTTTACAAGTTATTGATTTTATTGTTTTAACTTGTTTCACAACAAGCCTCTAAAAGATCGTCCCCTAAGCATCCCAGAAGATGAAACTTGTATCTTTCAATGCTTTTAATTGTTCAACAATGTCAGAAAAACATATATAATTTCTAACATGAGTACCACTCAATCCATCAGAAACGCAATTTCAAATTTGCCCCAAAGCACGCTGTTTGCAAGCGTCAACTTTTTGTCTTTGGGCAAGCGCGCAGCCATTGACCAAGCTTTGTATCGCATGATGACCGATGGCGACATTGAACGAGTGGCCAGAGGGCTTTACGCTGTCAAGGGGCAAGGCGTCGCGTCGCAAACGGTGGCCGCGTCGATGGCGCACAAAACGGGCGAACACCTGGGCTTCATTTCTTCAGACAAAGATGCTTGTAGGCTGACCATGGCCACAACGGGGCAGTCACGTACCGTGAAGACTCAAGGAGCAACGGTCACGTTTCGTCGCATGAGTCAAAGAAAGATTCAACTCTGCTCAAGCCCTGCTGGGCACGCATTGCTTGAGCTCTGGATGATTGGAGAAAAACATATCACGCAACTTGACATCCAACGTGTTGCGGCGAAATGGCCAGAGCCAGAAAAAGAATTTGAACCCTATGCGCAGCTCCTTCCTGCTTGGCTGCGAAATGACCTTCAAAAAACCATGGCCCCGAGAAAGTCAGTCAAGATAGGCTTGTCAGGGCTTTACGACTGGTCCAATCGCCACATCAGAGATGATGTCTTGATCAAAAAGGTGCTTGAACGACACCATTTCGAGGACCTCGCGCGCCTGTGCATGCACTATGGCCTGCGCAAGGTCAAAACAGTGTTCAAGTCGCGAGACTTCCATCCCATGACAAAAGCCATCGTCAAAAGGATGCTCAGCAACATCAGCAAAGGCCTAAAAAATCCTAAAGAGACTTCCCATGCCTGAACTCAAGATGACATTCATGCCTGAGCAAACGCAAAAAAATTTCTTGCGCCTGCAAGCAGACCCCAGGTTGGCTGAATTTACATTGGTCGGCGGGACCGCTTTGGCCCTACAAATGGGTCACCGAATCAGCGAAGATCTGGACTTCAATCTCTTTGGTAAAAAGTTACCCAAAAGAGCTATTGATGAGATGCTGGAGGAATGGACTGCAAATGGGGCAAAAATTGAAAACTTGATCACGCCTGAGCAAAGGTCAAGCTTCAAAATCAACACGTCTGAAAACCTTGATGACTTCATTCAGGACTACAAGATCGATGGCTCTAAAGTCACGTTCCAATCCCGCGTTGTTGGTGAAAGACCGCAAAAACAAATTGATTACCTTGTCGCGGCGAAAAAAATTGAGCTTCACCCAAAAGGCTTTGGCGTGCTGGGTTTGGACGGACTTTTTGTCATGAAAAGCATCGTTCTCTATGACCGCGTCAAGTCTCGAGATCTTTATGATTTGATGATGCTCCTAGAGCATCTCAACTACAACTTGGATCATGTTTTTTCAGTCATTGAGGCCTATCTTCCCTTCAGGCACAAAAACCCAGAACACTTCAAGTGCGTCTCGACAGGGATCATTCCCCTGGACACGGATGACGAGGGCTTTGAGAGCATACATTTAAAAGTAGAAATGGATCATATTTACAAC
>JBAXNB010000201.1:0-3780 GCA_037134015.1 Betaproteobacteria bacterium
CAAAGGCCATCTTGTGCCATGGCTTCACGCGGACCCAAAACCAAGCCCGCACCTGACAAAAAGGGCACGCTTGCCCATTGAAGAAGTTCACGACGACGCACAACAATCCTTTCAAGCTTAAAAGCTTATTTGCACTTCAGGGCAAGGCCTGAACACGCACGGTGAGTTTCGCCTCAAATGCCATGTCTTGCACCCTTTGACACAAAATGACCTTCAAAACACCGACCCATCTTGTCTATTTTAACCTCAAGTTTCCCCATAGAGAAACACTGGTCTACATGGCAGAACAAATCAAAGCCTTTGAAGCCCGAGACTACCCGACAGCTATTGATGCATAAAAAGAGTGCATAAAAAAACAGGTTTACAGCAAGTCTTTTGTGTTTTTGAAGGAAACTTCTTTAAGGCACAATGGACACCTATGTCAGACAGCGACCAGCACTTCATCCCCAACTCCTTCACCGATCTCTTTAAAGATCCCTCGCGTCCCTACGCCAAAGCCAGCGAGCCCTTTGAGGTCGTCTTGGAGCGCTACGATCTTTGTGAGGACATGGCGCAAATGCTCTACCAACCGTCCTTGAACATGATGGGCAGTTTGAACATCACCGAGTCGGATGTGATCGATCGCACGCTTGAAGGTCTGTTGATCATCCCAGAGGTTGTGAACCCAAAAGAGGCCAAGTGGATCGTTCAACGCTTGTGCGAGTTGCTGCAGTGGAGCGATGCGGATTTGGCCTCACTTTTGGACCAACAACATGCGGCCTTTCTTGCAAGAAACGCATGGGTTGAAAAAAACGCATGAGTTTTTCAATCCCGTCTTCCATCGTTTTTGCACTGGATGGGGCTCTCTTGGCCGCCTTGCTAGGGCTGCTTGTGGGCAGTTTTTGCAATGTGGTGATTTTGCGCATGCCCCAGATGCTCATGCAAGAGGACGCGCCAAGCGGCCCTCCCCCCTCTTGGGGCTTGGTGAAACCTCGCTCGCACTGCCCAAGCTGCTTGCACCCCTTGCGCCCACAGCATTTGATCCCCGTGTTCAGTTTCTTCTGGCTCAAAGGTCGGTGCGCCTTTTGCGCACAAAGCATATCGCCCAGGTACTGGAAGACAGAGCTCATGGTCTGTGTCTGGTGGGTGTTTTGTGCAGTCAAATTTCATGTGCTGAGCCTGTTGGGTCAAAGCGACCTTGCTACCGCTCTTTTTCTTTCACAATGGGCAAGCGCTCTGTTGTGGGCCATGCTGGGCAGCGCATTGATTTGCTTGGCACAAATCGATTGGGAGCACCAACTGCTGCCTGACGCCATCACCCAGCCCTTTTTATGGCTAGGGCTCTTGAGCGCACATTTTGGACTTTTAGGCCTCTCGCCCAAGTCCTCCCTTTTGGGCGCCGTCATCGGTTACATGAGCTTTTGGTTGGTCGCCAACATCTACCTCTTGCTTAGTTCTCGGGAAGGTTTAGGACAAGGGGATATGAAACTCTTGGCGCTTTTGGGCGCATGGATGGGTCCTATGAGTTTGATCCCGCTGGTCCTTTTGGCCAGCACCAGCGGTGCTCTTTTTGGACTTTGGCGGCTTAAAGTCTCCAAAGACTTGGACATCCATGAGCCCATTGCATTTGGGCCATTTTTGATTTTGGGCGCCTTCACCTTGCTGATCGTGGGCCCCCAACATGTCCTTGAGTTTTTGGCACTGAGCAATTAGTGCCTTAAAATAGTTGCTCAAAACCCAAGTCCTTGGGCACATCGCTGTTACCTCACCCTCTACAACTTTTCAACATGATTCACATTGGCCTGACCGGTGGCATTGGAAGCGGCAAAAGCACCGTTGCCAAAATGTGGCAAGATTTGGGGGCCACTTTGATCGACGCAGACCAGGTCTCCAGGTCCTTGACCGCCCCAAAGGGCGCGGCCATAGAGGCCATCCGCTTGGCCTTTGGCCCTGACTTCATCACGCCTGAAGAGGCCCTGCACCGAGACGCCATGCGAGAGCTGATTTTTTCTGACCCCATGAAAAAAACCTTGCTCGAAAGCATCCTTCACCCCTTGATTGCTCAGACCTCAGAGCGCCTCGTGCAAGAAGCCAAGGCCTCAGGCGCTCAGGTCTTGGTCCACGACATCCCCCTCTTGGTCGAATCCAAAACTTGGCTCACTCAACTCGACAAGGTGCTCGTGGTTGATTGCTCAGAGGACACCCAAATCAAAAGGGTTCAGGCCAGAAGCTCGCTTGGCCTTGAGCAAATTCAAAGCATCATCCGCTCCCAAGCCACACGCCGTGAACGCCTTCAAGTCGCTGACTGGGTCATTCAAAACGATCATCGAAGCTTGGATGAATTGAGAGATATTGTCAAGGGACTTTACGCCATCGCAACCGGGCCGAGCTCCTAGAGCCCAACACGATCAACAAACCAACGCGACTGAGGTCCATCACCCTGTTGGCTCAAAGTAGCGCAAGGATGGACGCTTTTACACCAAGCGATCTTGGGTAGGGCTTGGTACTACTTTGGGCTCGATGATAAATTTCTGATTGAAGTCATTAAAATCTGCTCAGTCCCGAGTATGATTTGAGGATAGATTTTTATTTGAACTTGTGATCCTCTTTGAACATCCCTTTAACGAGCGCGTCCGCACTTACTTGCGGCTTGAGCACTTGTTTCGCCGTTTTGATTTGTTGCTTGAACGCGAGCACGCTGTGGATCACCACTTTTGTTTCACCACGCTCTTTGAGATCATCGAAGTTGGCGGTCGAACCGACCTCAAAACCGACATGCTAAAGGACTTGGACAAACACAAGAACCAACTCGCCACCTACAAAGGCAACCCCAGTGTCGATCAAGACGTTCTTCTTGATGTGTTGTCAAGAATTGAGCTTTGTTTTGAAAGTTTGAACAGCTTGGGCGCCAAAATCAATCAATTGGTTGGCGAAAACGATTTCCTTGCCAGCATTCGAAACCGCATCTCCATTCCTGGGGGCACTTGCGCCTTTGACCTACCCGCTTACCATTCTTGGCAACAAAAGAGCATCGAGCAGCGGCAGTCGGACATGAAGCGCTGGACCGAGCCCTTGAAGCCCCTTTACAGCAGTGTGGAGTTGATCCTGGGCCTCATGCGAGACAATGGCGTGGCGCAAAAGGTCATGGCCCTTGGAGGTCTCTTTCAGCAAAACTTGCCTCAAGGCAAATTTCAACTCCTGCGCTTGTTCATCGATCCTAGCCTCAACTTGATTCCTGAAATCAGCGGCAACCGCATGATGGTCTCCATTCGCCAGATGCAGCAAGATGACAACGCTCGCCTACAAGCAAGTCCCACCGACTGCTCTCTTGAATTGGCCTTGTGCGTTTAAGTTGAGCGCCCAGCGATGAGTGAGATCGACCGCGTGAGAGTTGTCAAATGCCCCAGTTGCTCAGGTGACAGCATCTACAGCTCCACCAACCCCTACAGACCCTTTTGCAGCGCTCGTTGCAAGAACCACGATTTGGGTGCCTGGGCCAATGAGGAGCACCGTCTACCCGAACCCACACCACCAGACGACATGGATTTGCCCTCTAGCACACCCATTCATTGAGGGTGTTGAGCAGCGAAATGAGGCCCATCAAGCCTCTTGCTCCAACCAAAACAACACCGGCCTGGTGCCTGGCAGCACTGGAGCGACTCGGACGGGCAAGCGTTGCCATGCAAAGCTTTGCCCCTCCTTCATGGTGATCTCCCCGCTCCAGCCCTTGACCTTGCAAAAGTGCAGCTCCACCAAGCCATGGGGGTAATCGATGCACTCGACACGCCAAGGCACGATGTC
>JBAXNB010000202.1:0-3687 GCA_037134015.1 Betaproteobacteria bacterium
CCACCTGAGTGGAGGACCACACCGTCATGGTGTCCCGACTGGCGTTGTACTCTGCGGCCACACCTCGGTTTTCCATGGGCGCAGAGGTAAAACGGTGATTCCTGAATTGATGACGTATTTTGTTGGCTCTCAAGACTTCCAGTGCATTCAAGTCACCTTTGTGAACTCTGAATTTGGCAACTACGTTGGTCTTGATTGAATCGTGAATCTTTGGAGAATCAGGTTTTGTTGAGGCGAGGGGGTCAAGTACCAATGGCAGTATTTCATAGTCGATTTGAATCAATTCGATTGCATCTTCAGCTATGTATCGATTCTCTGCGACCACGATGGCGAATGGTTCACCCACATACCTCACGCGATCCTTGGCCAACAAGGATTGGTTTGGGATACTGATCTCGTGCTCAACCAAATCTCGCCAAGACTGTGGCGGCACATTTTGTAGTCCTGGAAGATCCGACAAAACCCCTTCCAAATCTTGCGCAGTCAGGACTGCAATCACGCCAGGTAGCAACTGGGCTTGTTGGCAGTTGATTTGAACAATGAGGGCGTGCGGTTCGGTGCTTCTGGCAAATGCAACTTGCAAGGCATGGGGGAGTTGTATGTCACCCACGTATTTGCCCTGACCCTTTACCAAGCGAGCGTCTTCCTTACGCGAAAAGGATTGGCCGATGAATCGGGAATTATTCATGGCGTTGTTTTGACCCAGCGAATTTATTTTGGCTCATTTCAATAGAAACTTCATGAACCGATTGGATGATACCAAGATAGCCTGTGCATCGACAAATATTGGCAGACATTGCCTCTTTGATGTCGTCCAAGGTAGGAGAAGGGTACATCGCCAAGAAGTCATGTGCAATGATAAGCATGCCTGCCGTACAAAAACCGCATTGAAGGGCATGATTCCTTTTAAAAGCATCTTGCAATGCCGTAATCAGACCGTCTTTATCAAGCCCTTCAATCGTGTCTATGCTTTTGTGGTGGCATTGAACTGCAAACATGAGGCATGATCTGGTCGCTTGACCTTCATACAAAACCGTGCAAGCGCCACAAATGCCATGCTCACATCCCACATGAGTGCCAGTGAGTCCCAATGTGCCTCTTAAAAAATCACAGAGTAATAAACGTGAATCAATCGTTTCGTGTCTGGATACACCATTGACCTTGACGTCAATGGTTTGATTATTATGGTTGTATAACATTATTTATGTATTATTGACAAGCTTCAATCAGAGCGTCTTTGGTCAAAACCTTTGCCAAATGTTTTCTTAACGCATCGGTGCCGTGCAAATCGCTTTGAGCACTAACATTCATTGCAAAGTCACTCGCGTGTTCTATTAACTCCTCATTAACCTTTTTACCAATCAGGTGGTTTTCGGCTTCGAGAAGACGCTGAACACCACCTGAGAGTCCAAGTAGGGCAATTCGAGCATCTGTGATCACATGGTTAGCAATGTCGAGCATTACGGCGACACCAACTAGTGCTAAATCACCAGTTCGTCTTGAGTATTCTTTGAAGCCAAAGCCCTGGGTTGGTTTGGCATGGGGGATTTGAATTTCAACCAAGAGGTCGCCTGCAGAAAGCTTGGACTCAAACAATCCACCGAAAAAATCATCGGCTGCAATCTCGCTCGTGTGGCTTTTACTCTTGACCACCATGGTTGCATTAAGCACCAGCATCAAGGCGGGGTATTCTGCTGCAGGGTCGGCGTGTGCCAAACTGCCGCCTATCGTACCGCGGGTTCTCACGGGAAGGTGTGCAACAAAATGGGTTGCTTTGCTGAGCAGCGGCGCATGAGCCTGTATCAGGCGATTGACCTCAATGGTGCGGTAGCGAGTGGTCGCGCCAATATGGAGTCGTTCGTGTTCAGACCTTATGTAGGAGAGCTCTGGGATTCCATTGATGTCTAGAAGATAGTCGAATCTAATTAATCGGAAATTGAGCATGGGCACCAGACTTTGACCGCCCGCTAGAACTCGAACATCGTCTTGATGCAGATCCAAAAACTCTAAGGCTTCTTCAGTGCTTTTGGGGGCTAAGTAGATGAATGGTGCGGGTTTCATCAGCGGTCAGAAAGTCAAAGCGTCAAAGTGCATCAATTGGCCGTTGCCCCGATTTTTTTGATAAACGGTCCAATTCTCTCAAGGTCAGCTTTGATGTAGGCGTCAAATTCTGTTGGACCTAGGTAGGTTGGGAAAATGGCCTGAGAGGAAAACTTCTCCTTGATTTCTTTTTCAAAAGTTACTTGTTTGATTGCAGCACTCAACTGGTTGATGATGGTCCTAGGTGTTTTGATCGGGGCAACAAAACCATAATAGGTCGAATACTGGAAATCAGCAATACCTCCAGCTTGCTCAACCGTAGGAACCCCTGGTAAGGGCTGGAGTGTTTCTCGTGAAGTTACGGCAATGGCGATGACTTTACCTTCCCGAATGTGCTGAAGTACAAATGCAATGGGAGTGACTATTGCATCAATGTGGCCTGATAGCATATCCGTCAACATTTCATTGCCTTTATAAGGGACATGGACTAGGTCAATGTCTGCTTTAGAAAACAAATAGGCTGGTCCGATGTGTGTGGTGGTTCCAATGCCGGCAGAGCTATAGTTGAGTTTGCCAGGATTTTGTTTGGCCAAGGAAATGAACTCTTTGAGGGTTGTTATACCGAGTTTAGGTGGCACGACCATAACACTGGGTGCATCTCCAATTTGAGCAATTCCGGCAAAATCGGCCAAGGTGTCATAAGGTAGCGTTGTGTAAAGGGCTGGATTAAAAGTGTGTTGCGAATTAATGATCAAAAGTGTGTAGCCATCAGGTACTGATTTCGCCACCGTTTGTTCGGCAATGGTGCCGCCAGCACCAGGTTTATTCAAAACAATGACCGATTGCTTCAAGACCTGAGTGAGGCGATCGGCAAATGTCCTGGCGACAAAATCCAAAGTGGTGCCCGGAAACAAGGGTGTGACGAGTTGAATGGATCGATTGGGGTATTTGTCTTGAGCACCAACAAGATTTAAAAAAGTCAATGTTAAAAGCAAAAAAACTGTCTTAATTTTTGGCATGATCAACCTCAATAGAATATCTGTCATAGTGAAATCAATTTTTAATTCTAGGGGAATACTAGACCGAAGGATACGGTACAAACCATCAGAAGGGATGATTTGTGCAAGATTATCAAATGAAGCGCGACACGTTTCTTAATTCACTATATTTGATTTGGCTCAATTGTAGGCGAGTTAGCGCTTTTGCCCCAGTAGTCAAGGTCAAAAGAGCAAACGCAGTTGCGATTGAGTTCTCTTTTGGCGATGAACCTCATTTGTCCCTGTGGGATAAGCTGTGGCTGTAGTTGAGGCAAGTCCAGCATTATCAAAAAATTGCTCATAAAATTCAAGAAGAGCTAATGAATAAATCAGAAATCTTTGACGATTTGAAGAAGTATCTGAAGTGATTCAATGAGAGCAAAGTTTGATCATGTGTGTTGATCAGACCAATTCCAAAAATTCCTGCCTTGATTTTTCTATTGCTGGCCTCCATAGAATCTACAGCGAAAACTCTATACACTTTTTCGATTCGCCTCAAATATCAGCTGACATGATTCACAGCGGTAAAAGTTCGGATTCTATTTCAGGCGCTTCGGGCCAACCAGTTCAGCGCACTCTATGCACTTTCGGTTGAAATCAATTTCTATAC
>JBAXNB010000203.1:0-3652 GCA_037134015.1 Betaproteobacteria bacterium
AGAGAATCTTGTTGTACTGGTCTGTCATGACCTTGGGGCCCTTGGTGGTGAGCTTGGGCGTGGTGTGTTTGTACTACATCTCCAACGTCTCCAAAGACTGGATGGGTTCAGACACGGCCTTCATTAAATTGATGCTCTCCGCTTTAGAGTTCTTGCTTTGGGTCTTGGGCGTGAGCGCCCTGTACCGCTACATTCCCAATGTCAATGTGCCCTACCGGCATGCCTTGTTTGGGGGTCTTTGGGTCACAAGTGCCATCGATTTCGCTAGGCATTGGGTCACGCTTTATTTGACCAAAATACCAACGGTTTCCATGATTTACGGGGCCTTTGCAACCTTGCCCATTTTGTTGCTCTGGATTTATACCGCTTGGCTCATTATTTTGATTGGGGCGGTTTTTGTGTCGGCCCTTCCAAGCCTGCTCAGTGGGCGTTGGCGTTCGGAGCAGGGCGTAGGCCTGTCCTTTGACCTGGCTTTGGAGAGCTTGCAGTCTCTTCAAAGGGTGCTGAGGACTGAAAAAAAGGGATTGGGACTCAACGAGTTGGCCTTTGGTATGGGCGTTGATCCTGTGGATTTGGAGTCCATCATGGAAGGCTTGGTGGAGTTGGACTGGGTGGGGCAGCTCTCTGAGGAGGAGAGCAGGGTACCAAGGTTTGTTCTCTTGATGGACCCCCATCAAGTCGACATCATGCCCTTGGTGGATTATTTTTTGCTGTCCGAGCAACGCATGCCCGAGACCTTGAAACAAGCATGGCAGGGGGTCAAAGTCGGAGAGGTTTTGCTGGGCTTTAAGCCATTCGAAAGAGAGGGCAATGCATACCGGATCAGTTAAGATCACTGGGTCTGACCATCCAACATGGCAAGGAGCCGCTCCCGCGTCTTGGCGCCTAGCGCCAAAGGGTGCTTTGCAACAGGTTGGACTTTAATTTCAAGAGGAGAATGGCATGAAAGTCAGTGATATTTTGCGCGTCAAGGGCGGTACCGTTTACACCGTTGATGTTCAAGAGCTCTTGTCTGTGGCTGTGGACACGATGGCGCAAAAGGACATTGGTTCATTGGTGGTCATTGAGCATGGCGATGTGGTGGGCATGCTCACCTTCAGAGAGGTGATTCAATGTGTGGTTAAAAACAAGGGCAGCACCGGCAAAACCATTGTCAAAACAGCCATGGACGACGCACCTTTGACGTGCACCCCTGAGACGGACTTGGATGAGGTCAGGCGCATGATGCTGGAGCGTCACGCCAGGTACATGCCCGTCATGAGCAAAAGAATGCTCATGGGTGTGGTGAGTTTTTACGACGTGGCCAAGGCGGTGGTGGACAGTCAAAACTTTGAGAACAAAATGCTCAAAGCCTACATCAAGGATTGGCCTTCTGAGCAAGAGCCCAGTGGCGCTGATTCAGTGAAATAAAGCCGTACTTCTCGATCAGAGAAGCCCAAATACAGCATGTTCAGTTCAACACCGATGTGGACTTGACAGAGCGTGGAGAACAAAGAGCTATGAGCGGAAATACATTTGGTCATTTATTCACGGTCACCAATTTTGGTGAGTCCCATGGCAAAGCCATTGGTTGCATCATCGATGGCTGTCCTCCGGGCATGCGTCTAGGTGAGCAAGACATCCAGCCTGATTTGGATCGACGTCGCCCTGGCAGCAGTCGCTTTGTGACGCAGCGCCAAGAGAGCGATCAAGTTCAGATCCTCTCGGGTGTCTACGAAGGCTTCACCACGGGAACGCCCATTGCCTTGTTGATTCCCAATACAGATCAGCGCAGCAAGGATTACTCCGAGCTGCTGCAAACCTTCAGACCCGGTCATGCCGATTACACCTACACTCAAAAGTACGGATTGCGAGACCCCAGAGGAGGCGGGCGTTCGTCGGCCAGGTTGACCGCCCCCATGGTGGCTGCGGGAGCAGTCGCCAAGAAATGGTTGTTTGAAGCCTTTGGCACAAGGTTTCAGGCCTGCATGGTTCAACTTGGCGAGCAGTCGATTGTTTTCGAAGATTGGTCGCACGTGAAAGACAATCCTTTTTTTGCGCCCATCAAGGACGTGGCCCATTTGGAGTCTTACATGGATTCGCTCAGAAAGTCTGGAGACTCTTGTGGCGCCAAAATCCGTGTCGTGGCGACGGGGATGCCGGTGGGCCTGGGTGAGCCCTTGTTTGACAAGTTGGACGCCGACATTGCTTGGGCCATGATGGGCTTGAATGCGGTCAAAGGCGTTGAGATCGGTAGTGGCTTTGACAGTGTGAGCCAAAAGGGTTCCTACCATGGTGACGAGTTGACGCCAAATGGCTTTAAAACCAACCATGCAGGGGGCGTGCTTGGGGGCATCAGCACGGGGCAAGATCTTGAGGTTCAGATGGCCATCAAGCCCACGAGTTCGATTTTGATGGCCAAAGAGTCCATTGATCTTCAAGGGCACAGCACCTCTGTTTTGACCAAGGGGCGACACGATCCCTGCGTGGGCATCAGAGCTGCTCCCATTGCTGAGGCCTTGTTGGCCTTGGTGGTCATGGATCACGCTCTCAGACACCGAGCGCAGTGCGCTGATGTTTCTTGTCCTTTGACCCCGATTGCAGCACAAGCGCCCCATGTTTGAGTTCTTGCGCATCGTGTAAATTTTGTTGTGAACGCTTTCTTGAGTTTCCAGCTCTTTAAGAGACTGAGCCCCTTGGTCTCTTTTGCCGCCTTGTCGGCCAGTTACTTCGCGCACATCGGGTTTTTCAACCCCTACCTGTCTTTGTGGCTCAAAGATCAAGGCATGACGCTTTGGGTCATTGGGTTGATGGGCTCCATGCAGTCCTTGAGCAGAATCGTTGCGCCTTATTTGTGGGGGTGGTTGAGTGACCACACGGGCCAACGTGTGTTGTTGTTGAGGGCCTCAGCCGCATTGGCCCTCTTGGGCTCCTTGGGCATGTCCTTTCAAGAATTGCCTTGGTTGCTTGGGATGCTTTTCTTCATGTTTCTCAACACCAGCGGCATGATGCCAATGACAGAGGCGGCACTGTCTCACTGGGTGAGTGTGGGGGGTGTGTTTGATACCCATAAATATGGTCGTGTGAGACTCTTTGGCTCTCTTGGCTTTTTGCTCACGGTGTGTTGGGCGGGGGCTTGGTTTGAACACCATGGCATGAAAGACTTTCCGCTTTGGACCTTTTGGACCCTTCTTGCGGTCAATGTGAGCGTCTGGGCCTTGCCCAATGCGCGTGAAAGTGTGGCCGTGCAGGGTCATCAGCCGTCTGTTTTTAAAGAGCTGTTCAAAGTACACAACGCATGGTTTTTTACCACGATGTTTTTTCATGTGCTCTCTCACATGTGCATTTATTTTTACCTCTCTTTGTACCTTGATCATTTGGGCTACAGCAAGACCATGATTGGCTTGCTTTGGGGCTTGGGCGTGGTTGTGGAGATTGGTGCTTTTTACACCCAAAGTCGCTGGATCCATCGGTTCTCTTTGGGTCAATGGTTGATGATCTGTTGTGCATGCATGGTGCTCAGAATGGCGCTCACCTCCTTTTGTAGTCAATGGTTGATCGTTTTGTTTTTGGCTCAGGCTTTGCACGGCGTGACCTTTGCGGTTCAGCACACGGTCAGCATTTCATGGCTGGCAACCTATTTTCCAGGGCGACTCAGAGGTCGTGGACAAGC
>JBAXNB010000204.1:0-3639 GCA_037134015.1 Betaproteobacteria bacterium
CGTCACGGATATTCGCTTCGACTTCTGCGGGGTTTTCCTCTGGGATCATGCGTCGGTCGAGCTTGAAGGTGACTCGGCCTGGGATGACATTGGTGTTGGTGCCCCCGAAAATTTGACCCACATTCAAATAAGGATGTTGGATGCCCTTGACCTTGGATTGGATCTTTTTGTACTGGGTGTTGAGCGCAAACAAGTCATTGAGCACATGAACGCCTGCTTGTAGCGCATCTACGCCACTCTCAGGAATGGCCGCATGGGCCATTTTGCCTTGAAGCGTGACTTCAAATTGCAAGCACCCGTTGTGGGCGTTGACCACCTCGTAGCTAAAGCCCGCGGCAATCATCAAATCGGGTTGCGTCAGGTGTTCCTCTAGCAACCACCCTGGGCCGAGTTCACCGCCAAATTCTTCATCGTAAGTAAAGTGCAACTCCACTTGACCCTTGGGTTGTGCAAGTCCAGCAAAAGCGGCATCGGTCGCTATTTTTTTACTCAGATCTTGTAGCGCCCTTAGAGCAAACGTGAAAGTTGAAAAGTCAGATTTGCTGACAGCGCTGGCGCGTCCGTAGATCAAGCCGTCAACAGTATCACCGCCATAGGGATTGTGGGTCCAGCCCTCGCCAGGAGGCACCACATCGCCATGCGCATTGAGTGCGATGGTCAAACCCTCAGGGGCCTTCATTTGTTGGTCCTTGGCGGGCTGTGAACCCTTGTCATTGAATTCTTCTCGAACGATCAAATTGGTGATGCTTTGTAGACCGTGACTTTGAACCTTTTGCACGGGCACGGGATAATGCTCTGCCTTCAAACCCATGGCGGATAAGAGCGAGGCTGTTTTTTCGGCGTGTGGGGCATTGTTGCCAGGAGGCGTGTCGGTGGGGATTTGAATCAGGGCTTTTAAAAAACCGATCTGTTGATCGAAATGCTGTTCAATCCAATGGTCGATTTCTTGGTAGGCAATAGAGTTTTTAGACATTTGATGTTGGATGAATACAGAAGGTTGGGTGAGCCGTTGAGTTGTTCAACGATGGAAATTTTTTAGAAAATGCATCATGGCTTGGTAGGCCAGTTGCATGTCGTCTGAGCTGGTGCTCTCCAAGGGATTGTGGCTGATCCCAGAGTTCATGCCTCTGACAAACAACATGGCTTGAGCCAAGATGTCGTGGATTTTCATGGCATCGTGGCCAGCTCCACTTGGAAGTTCAAAGACCTCTAGGCCCAGACCCTCTAGGGCTTTTTGCCAATGCATCATGAGCGAGGGGTCACAAGGTGCGGCGCTAATTTTGAGGCTTTCATGAAGCTCAAACTCGACCTGTCGGCGTTGTGAAATCTCGTTGATCTTGTTCAAAATATCATCCACGACCGCGTCACGTTGTGGATCGTTGGGGGCTCTGATGTCCATGCTGAAGTTGACCCTTGCAGCAATCACATTGATCGACCCATTGGGGACCTCAAGCGTGCCCATGGTCGCTACAGAATCTGCATCTTTCAGGGCTCGCTC
Organism: Betaproteobacteria bacterium; assembly: GCA_037134015.1. Lineage (GTDB taxonomy): Bacteria > Pseudomonadota > Gammaproteobacteria > Burkholderiales > Burkholderiaceae_C > Limnohabitans. The sequence continues at coordinate 1,499 of JBAXNB010000204.1, forward strand.
TTCCATATAAAGTGCCAATTCAGCCGCGGCCCCAACCGCATCGTGTCTGAGTCTCATCGGTGTGGTGCCAGCGTGACTGGCCACACCCTTGACGTGCCCCAAAAAGCGCCTGGATCCGTTGATCGAAGTGACCAAACCCAGTGGCGCGTGGTGGTTGTATAAAACGGGGCCTTGTTCAATATGAACTTCAATGAAACCCAGGTACTTTTTCGGATCTCGCTGGATGGCTGGTATGGCCTTCGGATCCAGCCCATAACTCACCATGGCTTCGCGCATGCTCGTGCCTTCTTTGTCTTTTTGTTCCAGCCAAGTTTCGTTGAACTGTCCGACCAAGGCACTGGAGGCCAAGAAAGTGGCAGCAAAGCGCTGTCCCTCTTCTTCTGCAAAGGCCACCACCTCTAGGCCATAGGGCAGGCGTTCGCCTTTTTCATGCAAAGACTTGACGCAGGCGATGGGACAACATATACCCAAACGGCCATCGTATTTGCCACCATTTCGAACCGTATCAAAATGCGATCCGGTCATCAAATACGAGGCCATGGGCTCACGCCCGTGGTAGCGGCCCACCACATTACCCACGGCGTCTTGAGTCACCTCATCAAAGCCGCTTTCACGCATGAGCTGAGCAATGAATTGCGCGCATTGCTTGTGAGCAGGGCTCAAGTACGTGACCGTCAGCTGTCTGGGCGTGCCGCTTTGAGCCTCGCTGAATTGAGCCAATTGTTCTTGCCAGTCCCAAATCAAATCTCCTTCATGGCTGGTGCGACCTGTTTTTTCATGAAGTCGCAGTTCAACAATGCGATGAATTTGTTGGAGTGCCTCTTTGATCTCAAAGTCCCGGGTGTTCTTGAGCCGCCTGTCCATGGTCTTGATGATCTCTTGGCGAGTCAGCCCCAGACCTCTTGGTCCTCGAACGGCCAAAATGAAGGGGAAGTCAAATTTGTCATGGTAGGCCTGGTTCAGGCGGTGCAGGTCTTCATATTCTTCTGGCGTGCAGTTGGCAAGTCCAGCTTTTTGTTGTTCACTTTGTGACTCTGAGGTGAGTGTTTTTTGAACAGCAACTTTGCCTGTGAGCTCGGGGTGTGCTTTGATCAGCTTGAGCCAAGCTTGTGGGCCAGCTCTATCGAGGGTGCGTACCATCTCGAATTTGAAGGCTTCAATGCTCCTAAAGGGGCGACTTGCCAGTGTGCTCTGCACAATCCAGTCCGAGTGCTCATACAGACCTAGAAGGCCCGGCAACAACTGTTCAAGGGGTTGAGTGTTGATTTGGTCAAGGGTCATGGTCATGAATAAGTTGACTCTAAATAAGGTGACTCTAAAAAAGCTTCGCTGTAGGTCAAGGGGTCTTTGGGCTTATTCCAAGAAAGGATGCTCGGTGCGCCAATGCTTGGCAATGTCCATTCTCTTACATACCCAAACGCGGTCAAATGTTTCGATGTAATCCAAGAACCTCTTCAAGGCCATGATTCTGCCTGGGCGGCCCAAGAGCCTGCAATGCATACCCACACTCATCATTTTTGGGCAGTCATCGCCTTCAGCGTACAAAGCGTCAAAGGTGTCCTTCAAATAGATGAAGAAGTCTTGCGCCTGAGCATAGCCTTGGGGGAGAGAAAAGCGCATGTCATTGCAGTCCAATGTGTAAGGCACAATCAATTGAGGGACGGTCTTGCCCGCACTGTTTTGGACCTTCATCCAAAAGGGCAAGTCGTCACCATAATAATCGCTGTCGTACCCAACGTCCCCACAATCTGCCACAAGACGCCGGGTGTTGGGGCTGTCACGCCCTGTGTACCAACCAATGGACGTCTCTTGGGTGATGTGCTTGACGATGTCGATTCCTTTTCGAATGTGCTCTCTTTCTGTGCTCTCTGGCATGGCTTGGTGGTTGATCCAGCGGTAGCCATGACAAGCGATTTCATGCCCTTTTGCCACAAAGGCCTGAGCCAATTCCTTGTGCCGCTCCAAAGCCATGCCCACGCCAAAAACGGTCAGGGGCAATTTTCTTTGATCAAATTCTCTCAAAATGCGCCAAACACCAGCCCTGGATCCGTACTCATAAATGCTCTCCATGGTCATGTGTCGGTCGGGAAAACTGGGCGGATTGAACATTTCAGACAAAAATTGCTCAGACCCCTCATCGC
>JBAXNB010000205.1:0-3571 GCA_037134015.1 Betaproteobacteria bacterium
GCCCAAGGGCATGTCGCTGCTGTTGAAGCCATGGAATTACAAAAATCTAAACTCATCGACAAGTCCCAGTCTAAGTCACACCCTTACAGTATCCAAGGATTGAATGTTTTGAATTTCGGCACGGGTTCTGGCGTGAGCGTCAAAGAGTTGGTGGAGACCTTTGTATCGGTAACGGGTCAAAAGATTCCATTTGAGTTTGTGGCCAGAAGACAAGGAGACGTGCCGTCTTTGTATGCAGATGCTTCAAAAGCGAAAGAGTTTCTGGGTTGGCAAGCCCAAAGGGGGCTTGAGACAATGTGTGCCGATGCTTGGAAATGGCAGTCTCTTCTTCTTAAGTGAATATGTTTATTTGACTTCATATGAAATGAAAATTCAATTTGTAAGCAATTGTCGTGTGTTCAACAGCTTTTTCGATTCAGTGGGGCTCCAAATCAGTCATAAATGCAGGCCTCATCAATTCAATATCTCCTTTTGCAATTTTTAATTTTTGAGCCAATGGTTCCCATGCTTTAACGACCTGAATAGTCTCCTGGGCTATTGTGTTGGCTTCGTCAATTGTCAACTCATAATATTCAGCTGTTGATATAAGACTGTCTAAGGATGGGAGATGATCGCTGACATCTAAACTTAATGTGTGTTCTGCTTTTTCGATGGTGGGGTTTATATCGAATGCTGGAGACAATCTCCAGCCAGAGACATCCAAAATAAATCCATGATTCCTCAAATGATCATCTCTGTTGCTGGACGCAAGGTTGAAAACGACCCTTCTAAAAAGTTGCATCAAATCTTCTTTGACGAATCCACGGGCACCTCTGAGCATGATAAATTGGGCAATATCTAAGTAGCTGGATTCATCACTATTTGTTTGCTTGAGCATGGTCATTGCAGATGCATAATGATTACGCTGGTGATTCAAACGATCGAACCTTTGGACTAAAAAGGTCCGATGCGATTGCCCCAAATGGAGCAATTTTGCATTTGGCAACTCAATCTTGGCTTTTTTGGCCAATGTGTAAGCTAACATTTCCCAAGCTCCCATGTCGCGTTGATCATCTTTTGATGGGAACTTAGCAATCCAAAGCGTACCATCTTTCTGAGTAAAATTGGCTTTAGGCCTAGCGCCACCTAAAGAGGAGCCGGGAGCAACTAAAACGCTTAGCCAGTTTCTCAATCTGTCTAAATCATCTATTTTTTTCGAAGTCAACTCTAATGCAATGCTCTCCAACTCGGCCAATTGAATTGCTGGAGGAGCAGAGAGTTGGTGCGAAGATAAAAAAACTTCTGTACCTGGGTATTTAAATCGAAGTGCTCCTTGCCTTGTTTGATCTTGCACCCCGATCAAGTAATCCCAAGCGTAAAAGGTTTTGGCCTTTCGACCTTCATCTTTGGCTTCCAAGGCTTCACGACGTTTCATCAGTGTTTGACCCCAGCGGTCGGGTGATGAGTCTAGAAATACACCAAAGTTTCCTTTTGCCGGATCCGGATGAAAAACAGAATGATCCAAAGTTAAATCAGGATCTATGTCAAAACTTGAAGGCAGTTTTAGCCATTCTTCGTCATAGTTAAAACGAATATGCCCTCTATCATGCTTCAAAAAGCCAACTTTAATTGGTGTTTGTCCAAGAAAGCGTGCATCCATCCAAACTTCTAACTCATGGCCTTGCATTTTTCACCTTTGGTTTTGGTAGAGTCAAGTCTTGAAGTCTCCTGCCAAGCAAATCATCCTTTGCCAACAGATCAAAGTCGTTTTGAAGTTGTAAGCAGGCAAGTATCCTCAAATACGTTCCTATAGCGACAGCAGGGTATCCTTTTTCTGCCCGATGCAATGTCATTCTTGAGATTGAGGACCGTTCAGCAACAATTTCAGCTGACAAACCTCTTCTGAGGCGAGCAAGTCGAATACGTTCACCTAAGTTGACTAATATTTTTTCTTCAGAGGGAAATATAGGTTGAGGTTTTGCTGGCATGTATCACATTATATACAAAAAATTGTATTATAGTAAATAATAAGATACAAATTGAGAATTTAGCGGTGGTCAAAGAAAGGTTTGTTCGGGATTTTAAAAAAATTGGCTTGACTGAGCTTGGTCGGGTCCGTCCAAGAGATTGATTAAAACAGTTCTGCAATGAAGACATCAAATTTAATATGCACCGTTTCGCTGGATGACCACATTCACAGTCTTAAAAAGTATCACCAAGTCATACCAAAGCGACCAATTCTTGACATACCACGTGTCCAAATAGACGCGTTTGTCGTAGCTCATGTCGCTTCGGCCACTGACTTGCCAAAGACCGGTCATGCCAGGCCTGACCATCAGAAAGTATTCCACATCGTCCCCGTATTTTTCAAGTTCGGCTTTGACGATGGGTCTGGGGCCAACCAAGCTCATCTCGCCTTTCAGGACATTCAGTAACTGCGGAATTTCGTCAAGGCTCGTTCTTCTGAGAAACGCACCAAGAGGCGTGATGCGAGGATCGTTTTTAATCTTATGGTCACGCGCCCATTGCTCTAAAAGTTCGGGATTTTGATGGATCAGGTCTTGAAGGCGGCTTTCCGCATCCACCACCATGGTGCGAAACTTCAAACACTCAAAGATCTGGCCTTTGCGCCCTATGCGTTGCTGCTTAAAAAACGCGGGACCGCCGTCTTTTTTGAGCTGTATGAAGAGGTATAAAAAAAGTGGAGAAAAAAGAACCATCAGGAAGGACGCGACCAGCGTGTCAAACAAACGTTTGGTCAGCCTCGTGGGCCAACGTTTGAGATTGTTTCGAATCCGCAAAACAGCAACTTCGTGAGAAAAGAAGTAAGACATGTTGGTGCCGTAAAGTGGGATGCCCCGCATGTCTGGAATCACACAAATCTCTTGTGCGCCCCATTGTGAGAGTTGTCTGAGCCAATGCTCACGCTCAAAAGATTGTCCATGGTCCAAGGCCAAGACCCATTGAACGCCAGGTTGTTGGGCCAATGTTTTGAGATGCTCTGGAGGGATGTGTTCAAGTCCATGAAAGGGTGCCACTGGGCTTGAATCCGTGTGACTGGAACTTAAATCGGACACGTGATCTACATCTACAAAGCCTTCAATTTCGTAACCCAAGTGAGGCTCGCTCATGAGCGCCTCGATGGCATCATGAGCATTTTTCCCATGTCCGATCAAAATGGTTGGTCGAGCCCATAAGCCCAAATGGGTCAGCAGCATGCGCATGACCCGTCTCATCAGCATCAGCATCAAGGCCAAACACACCCATGAAGTGATCCACCAAAGTCGGGACGCATTCCAGCGGGTCACCGCGACCAAGCTCATGTCCAGGAGCGCCATGGCGCCCACGGTCCACAAGACATCGCTCAATTCGTCCCAAAAGGGACGCCTATTGACGTAGTGCTGGAAACGAAACAAGAAAATGAACAAGGCCAAGAGGCTCAACAAAACCCAAGCCCAGTACCTGGCAGGGTCTTGGGTGGAGAACCACTTGGAGGCCAAGCTCAGGGACTGACCTTCAAAGCCAATGTTGAGCAAAGTCGCAAGCACAAAGGCCAGTCCAATGGCCAGGAGGTCGCCCAAGAGGACGGCTC
>JBAXNB010000206.1:0-3559 GCA_037134015.1 Betaproteobacteria bacterium
GGTCTGTGCCCGCAGGGTTGTTGGGTGCCCTGGTATCACTGCGGTCGCTGCCCTGAACAAAGAAGCGACCTGCGGCCGTGATTTGAATAGAAATTTGCTGAGCCTTGCTCGGCGCACTTTGCGCTTGTGCCTTGGGCAGGCTGATGTTGAGTTGCGCGCTTTTGCTAAAGCTGGTGGTGAGCATGAGAAAAATCAAAATCACCAACAGCACATCGATGAAGGGAATCAGGTTGATCTCTGGCTCGGGTGTTTTGTGGGTTTGGAATTTCATGATCGGTGTGTGCGAGCTCTCATGCAAGCCTAAGTGGTGATGTTAAAACACGAAGTCACGCTGAGCTTCAGTAAGAGGCTTCGATTTGAAGACGGGCGAGCAACAAGCGCTCGCTGGCCACTTCCAATTGCACGACGAAGCCGTCCACCTTGGAGCGAAAAGCCCTCCAAGCGATCAATGAGGGAATGGCAATCACCAAGCCCATGGCGGTGTTGTAAAGCGCCATGGAAATCCCAAGCCCCAAGTCCGCGGGTTGAGTCGATGAGGTGGATTGGGAGGCGAAAATTTCGATCATGCCAATGACCGTGCCAAGTAAGCCAAGCAAGGGAGACGCAGAAGCCAGGGTCGCTAAACTGGAGAGATGCTTTTCCAGTTGAGCGGCAATCTCCTTGCCCTTGCTCTCAAGTTGGAAACCAAGGCTGCGCTCAAAATTCAAATCCTGGGGGTGTTTTTGTAGAGCCATCCCTTCAACAATCAACTGACCTAAAAACGACTGGGTCTTCAAATTCTCAATCTCATTGATGCTCAAGGGGCGGCTTTGAAGTTGCTCCAACACGTCATCTAAAAGATCGGGGGGCGCAATCTTTTTGGCTTGCAGATTCACCGCTCGCTCAATGATGATGGCCAAGGCCAAAACAGAGCACAACAGCAAAGGCCAAATGGGCCAACCGGCCGCTTGAATGATGGACAACAAAGCGTGATCTCCAAAAATGAGTGACGGTGAATTGAAAACGCGCCCCTTTGGGCCATGAACTCTTGGTATTATCCACCAGGCTAGGATCTTCACAAATACCGTGGACAACTTTGTGGATAACTTTGTTTTATTTCGAAAATGATCAGGAAAAATGGGGCTTTACACAAAACGGTCATATTTTGAGCACGAGAAATCTTTTATTAATCAATGACTTATAATGAAAATGCTGGTTTTTTGAGGGTTTTTTCCAAAACCTTGGTTGCCTTGCTTGAAGTGCCGGTGAAGTTAACAAGATACGGTCTCAAAAGCGCATGAACACTCGATTTCAGTTTGAACAGTCAAGCAGCACGCCAAGAATTTGGCGAGTGGGTGAGTTGTGTGTGCTCATAGCGGACGTTCTTCAGGCCAAGTTCAATCCCATTCAGGTTCAGGGCGAGGTTTCTAGCTTTGCACGGGCCAGCAGCGGGCATTGTTACTTCAATCTCAAAGATGAAACCGGTCAATTGCGCTGCGCAATGTTCAAACGGGCGGCGTCCTTGCTGTCGAGGCCTTTGAAGGACGGGGACTTGATCACGGCCAAAGGTAATTTAGGGGTTTACGCCGGCAGGGGGGATCTGCAACTGATTGTTGAGGCCGTTGAGTTGTCGGGTCAAGGCAATTTGTTTGAAGAGTTTTTAAAAATCAAAGCCAAGCTCATGGCCGAGGGGCTTTTCGATCTCGATCATAAAAGAGCCCTTGCACCTCGACCCAAAGGCATAGGTGTGGTCACTTCACTTGGGGCCGCGGCCTTTCAGGATGTGTTGACGGCCCTTAGGCGTCGGGTGCCCCACATCCCTGTGGTCATCGCACCCGCTTTGGTGCAAGGCACCGATGCGCCAAGAAGCATTGCTCAAGCGCTCAGAAGTTTGTTCGAAAGAGACGACATCGAGGTCATTTTGCTGGTTCGCGGTGGGGGCTCCATGGAGGACCTTTGGTGCTTCAACGATGAGCGGCTTGCTCGTGTGGTCGCCCAAAGCCCATACCCTTTGATCAGTGGTGTTGGGCATGAGACGGACTTCACCATTGTCGACTTTTGTGCCGACCTAAGGGCTGCAACGCCCACCGCTGCTGCCGAGTTGTGCGCAAGTCCTCTGGAGCAGTTGCAAGCAGAGATCGGCTCCTACGAGCTCTTGATGGCGCGGATCATGATTGCCCGGTTTGATAGGGACGCTCAGCGCTTGGACGCCCTTCAAATGAGGCTCGGGCGCCCCTCTTTGTACATGTCCAAAGAACGCTCCAAACTTGAGTTGTTGGAGCAAAAGCTCACCCCCAGTTTGCGCCGTGTCACAGACCGAGCGCAAGCTCAGCTGTCCATGTTGACACAACGCTTGGTGCCCAGTTTAAAGCTCGCTCAAGAGCGCGCGCAAGTGACCCTTGGTCAGCTTGAGCTTCGCCACTGTGGGGCGAAAGACGCTCAGCTCAAAAGTCAAGACGATGTTTTGCAAAGGGCGCAGTTGCGCTTGCAATTGTTGGATCCCTCCTTGGTGCTGCAAAGGGGCTTTGCTTGGTTGAGCGATGAAGCTGGCGTTCCGGTCACCAGCCGAGCCGCGGTGAGCCTTGGCCAAGAACTCAGCGCACAGTTGAGCGATGGCGCATTGCAAGTCAAGGTGCTGGCGAAGTAGGGGCATTGGCTCGGTAGAGCCGTTTTTCGTATAAACTCTCGTTTTTTTTCACCCCCTCAATTTCAACTCGAAACGAAAGAACTTATGGAACATCATCTGCCCGCATTGCCTTACGCCATGGATGCTTTGGCCCCCCATTACTCCAAAGAAACTTTGGAGTTTCACCATGGTAAGCACCACAATGCTTACGTGGTGAATTTGAACAATCTTCAAAAGGGCACTGAATTTGAAAGCATGCCGCTTGAAGAGATCATCAAAAAATCAAGCGGCGGCGTTTACAACAACGCAGCTCAAATTTGGAACCACACCTTCTTTTGGAGTTGCATGAAGCCCAGCGGCGGCGGTGAGCCCACAGGCGCTTTGCTGAGCGCAATCAATGCCAAATGGGGCACCTTGGCGGCCTTCAAGGAAGCGTTTGTGAAGTCTGCAGTGGGCAACTTTGGTTCAGGTTGGACGTGGTTGGTCAAAAAGCCAGATGGCTCGCTCGATATCGTCAACATGGGTGCCGCAGGCACGCCTTTGACCACGGCAGACAAAGCTTTGTTGACGGTTGACGTTTGGGAGCACGCTTACTACATCGATTACCGCAACATGCGTCCCAAATTCGTCGAGACGTATTTGGATCATTTGGTCAATTGGGATTTTGTGCAAGCCAATTTCGCCTAAACCCCTGTGTGTCAGGATCCCGGATCGACAAGGGATCTTGCTTCAAAGCCACGCTTGTCAAGAGACTTCTCGCAGGCGTGGTTTTTTTTATGGGGATTTGAACAGCACGCTACCAAGCTTAAAGCCCGCTTGAATGCTTTTCTTGCTGAACCAGCCTTGATGCATCTCGAGCACAAAGCGCACGGGCTTGGCTGAGCAGTGGCTGTCAAGGCTTTGGGGCTTCATGTCCACAATGTTGACAATGCTGCCATCATCGGCAATGAAAGC
>JBAXNB010000207.1:0-3535 GCA_037134015.1 Betaproteobacteria bacterium
ATCTTGGATCAAGACCGAACTAAACTTTTTGCCGAAGCCATCGATGTGATCTTGGCCATCTGGGAGAGAGACCCACCCTACAACATTGATTTTGACAACAACCGCTTCAAGGTCACGACCCAAAGCACCATGGTGGCTGAAATTGGGCGTGGGATTTTGATGAAGCCCTACCAATCGCCTCGTCCGGAGATTGTCGGAACGGTGGTCGCTCCTTTCTCCAAAGGCGTGATCGCCATGGGGCAGCGAGATTTTCACCCCATGTCGGCCAACTTCCTTTTGTCCCATTGGCTCCCAAGCCATTGGACCCACTACCAAGAGGGCAAAGCAAAAGTGGGTGCCGTCGCGCAATCGCATGAGTGGCGTGTGGCCAGGACGATTTTTGTCAGTGACGACACCTCCACGGCAAAAGCCTATGGTGGTGACGATGCCAACAGCCCCTACAGGTACTACTATCGCCAAATGCTCACCAAAATGAAGATGTCCAACCGACATGTGATTTTTAAAAAGCACGACACCGAGGACGACAGTTTGGTGACCTTGGATCGCTTGCTCGATGAGTTGGTGATCAAAGGAACGGTCAACGAGGTGGTGGACCAAATTTTGGCACTCAAAGAACAAGCGGGCGACTTTGGTGAAATCGTCTATGCGGGCATGGACCTGGTGGACCCCAAGTTGGGCCGGCGCTCGATGGAGTTGATGGCCCATGAGGTCATGCCAAGGGTCAATGCTGCACTGGGCTTGGCGCGCGAAACCAATCAAATGGCTCAATTGGAACACGTGTAAAAAAATCCCCGACGGCTTGGGTTCAACATTGAAGAGGCCACCTTCTTGAAAGAGAGGGTGGTTTTTTTATGGCCCACCATTTTTTAAAGCGATGAGTCGTTCTTAAAAAGTCTACAAATCGTTTGTTTTTTTCAGATTTTTTCTTGAACAAGCACTTCATGATGTGTGTATGTTCAAGGACAAAGAAGTTCATCCCAAGGCGTCGCCTGCGCGCGGTCGTTCAACGGCTTCCTTGAGTTCGGGCGGTTCGCGCATGTTCAGCGAATTGATCGTTGACGCCAGGGTTCAGGCAAGTCGTTGGTTTTTGATATCTTTGATTGAATTCTTGTTGATCTTGGCCTTGGTGCTTGCAATGTCTTTCATGGCGCCCTTGGTCAAAACCATTCCCTACATGGTGAAGGTGGACAACGACTCGGGTCAAGTTTTGGCCAAGCCTGTGCAAATCGAAGAGTTCAAGGTGGAGAGCAAACTGATCGCTGCCGAGGCACGTCATTTTGTTCGAAACCTCATGTCCATCGATCCTTTTTTGACCAGGCGTGACTTGGACCGAGCAGCCTCGCGTGTTGTGGGCAAGGCCACCACAGAGCTCAAAGAGTACCTGAGCACTGAGCGTCCGTTTGAGAGAATGGCCAAGACACCCGGACTCATTCGAACCACCGAAATCAACAGTGCCGATGCATCACAAAAAAACATTGTTTTTGTGTTTGCCCAAACCAGTGAGCGAATCTCATCGGGCCCTCCCATTTTGACCAAGTGGCGATTCACGATTCACTATGTGATTGAGCCCGCGATGACCGAGAAAAGTTTACAAGACAACCCTCTTGGTTTTGTCATCACCCATTTTGAGCGTCTTCAAGACAACATCCAATGAAGCATGTGCCATTTCGGTTGTGGGGTGTGTTTTGCGCTTGGGGCTTCATGGCATGTGCCATGCATGCCCAAGAAGCTCAGACCTTCACCGCACCAGACCCCCGTTTGGTGAGTTTTGAATTCGATCAAGATCAAAGCTATTTGATCTTGACGCGTCCAAAATCTGTGACCTTGATTCAAATGGCAGTCAACGAATCCGTCATCACCGCGGTAGCGGGAGACACGGTCAATTTTTCTGTGGTGGTGAGTCTGAGTCGCAACTATGTGATGGTGCGGCCCAAGTACGAGGGTCTGGTGACGAGTTTGACCTTGATGACCAGTGAGCGCAGCTACCCCTTGACACTTCGCTCGACCAAGGAGGGTGTTGGCAAATGGTACCAAAGGGTGCGCTGGACGTATCCCCTGGAGATCGAAGAGGAGGCGTGGGTGAGGAGGGGCAACGCTTCGCTCGCAACTCGGGAAGTTACCACTCCTGCACCCGCGAATTCGCCCATGGAGGCGCCAGGCTTACTACAAAAGCACACCCCCTTGTCCCCACCTTCAACGCTCATCAATTTAGCGCAGTTGAACACCAGTTACACCATCACGGGTGAGGCGCCATTTCGTCCCTTGGTGGTCTTTGATGATGGCGTGAGAACCTACTTGAAGATGCCGCTTGGGGCGCAGTCCTTGCCCGCTCTTTTTGCCTCAGACCGTGGGGCCATGCAATTGGTGAATTACACCTTGATCGAGCAGCACATCGTGGTTCAAGGTCTTCATCCAGGCTTTGTTTTAAAGCTGGCAGACACCGAGGTCAAGGTGAGCCCAAGCAGCAAACCTTCCCTGGGCTTTTGGGAAAGATTCAAACCATGACCCACCCCGAGTTGTTGACCAATGTCTTACCCAAGCCCAAAGGCTTGCCCTCTAAAAATTTGGTGAAGATCTTTGGCGGTCTTGTTTTAATGCTGTTGGTGCTTGGGATGGTGATCTCCTATGAACAAGAGTCCAGGCCTGCGGCAGATGATTTTGCAAGAGTCGCTGCCTCTACACTGACATCGGTAGAACGCTCACGGGTGGATCAAAACCACCAATTGATTGAAGACGCGTTCAAGGCCAGTGGCCTTCCTTCAGAAATGCCTTTGCCCTTGAAATGGGATCCTGGTTTGGTGGTGCCGCAAGCCAGTTTCAATGCCAGCGCTGTCACGCAAAATTCAAACGATAGCAATGGCATCATGCGCAATGCCATGAACGCTCAAAGAGGTGAGAGCGCACTTGGCCCTGCACCTAGCGAAGGGCAGCGGGCTGTTTTGGCCCTACCTAAGTTCGCAAGTGACGGGGAGCTCAAAACACAAGGGCCCATCATAGAGGGGCGGTCTGTTGGGCCTTCGCTCCCCCAAGGCGTGCCCAAGGCGGTTTCAGCAAGCGACTTCAAAAACAGCCAACCCGCAGATCACAAAAATCTTCAATTGAACAATTCGGTTTGGATGGCTCAAGAAAGTGAGGTGATGAATTCGAAAATGGTCGTGGCTGATTTTGATGACCAGAAATCCAAGCCTGGCGCATCTGCTCTCAGTACGCTGGAGCAATGGGGGTCGACGCTGACGGGCAAAAGCCCCTTGGCCGTCAGTGCAGGGTTGAGTGCTCAAAGCCAAAGATCTCCAAACAGCGCAACCTCTTTGAGAGAGGTGGAACGTGGCACATGGGCAGTTCAAAACTTTGAGGCCGATCGGCTCACAAGTGCAAACTCAAGATCAAGATCAAGATCAAGTTCTATCTCTAGCTCGGGCTTGGCCGAAGGGGGCAACGGTTTAGACACACTTTTGGCGGGCTTGGGTGCGAGCACAGAGAAGCCAAGCCCCTCTTTCGCTCGCGGGCAAGACCTTGATTTTTTAAAGGACGTGGG
>JBAXNB010000208.1:0-3525 GCA_037134015.1 Betaproteobacteria bacterium
GGCGAGAGCGGCTTCTTTGAAAATTTGCGGCTTCACAGCCCAAACCACCAAGTCGCAGGTCTGCAAAAAAGGGCCCGCTGACTTCCAAGTTTGCACCCCAAAGCTGGCTTGGAGCCGCTCTCTTGCCAAAGCGTCGGGCTCAACCACATGAACATGCTGAGCCAGCGTCCCCACTTTGAGCAAGCCCCCAATCAATGCGCTGGCCATGTTGCCGCCTCCGATGAAAGCAATGGGTGTGGGCGGGGTGAGTGCAGGTGTCATGGGTTGTGGCTCAGGGAGCAGAGAAAGAGGTTGAGGTTCAAAAAATGCGTGTACATCTTTAAATGTAGCAAAAAATCCACAACCCAAGTGTTTTGTTCTCTATGGGCTAAGGAGTTGACATGTCGAGGAACTTTGTGTCATAATCATGGGCTCTGCTTTGAAAAAGGTATGAACTCTCCCCTAACAGACTTGTTTTGAAACTCTTCAAAACGACAATGGCGGGTCCAAGACTGATCAGGTAATCCTAAGCAATGGTGCTTAAAACCCCTGGTACAAGTTGGGAATTAAAAGAAATGATCCAGACAGAATCTCGATTAGAGGTTGCCGACAATACGGGCGCTAAATCCGTGCTTTGCATCAAGGTGCTTGGTGGTTCCAAGCGTCGTTATGCAAGTGTTGGCGACGTGATTAAAGTAAGTATCAAAGAGGCGGCTCCTCGTGGGCGCGTCAAAAAAGGCGAAGTCTACAGTGCTGTGGTGGTCCGTACCGCCAAGGGCATTCGTAGAGGGGATGGCTCTTTGGTCAAATTCGATGGCAACGCAGCGGTGTTGTTGAACAATAAATTAGAGCCCATTGGCACACGTATCTTTGGCCCCGTGACGCGCGAATTGCGCAACGAGCGCTTCATGAAGATCGTGTCATTGGCGCCAGAAGTTTTATAAGGGGGTTGACCATGAACAAGATTCGCAAAGGCGATGAAGTGGTTGTACTCGCCGGGCGTGACAAGGGCAAGCGCGGCAAAGTGACTTTGAGAAAAGACGAAGATCATTTGTTGGTAGAGGGCGTGAATTTGGTGAAAAAACACACCAAACCCAACCCCATGGCCGGCACCACTGGCGGCATCGTTGAAAAATCGATGCCTATTCACCAATCCAATGTGGCTATTTTTAATGGACAAACTGGTAAAGCCGATCGCGTGGGTATCAAGTTACTCGCCGATGGCAAGAAAGTTCGCGTCTTTAAGTCTAGCGGCGAAGAGATCAAGGCGGCATGAGCATGGCACGTTTACAACAATACTACCGTGAAAAGCTCGTCCCTGAGCTGATCGAGAAGTTTGGCTACAAGTCGCCCATGCAAGTGCCTCGCTTGACCAAAATCACCTTGAACATGGGTGTGAGTGAAGCCGTCGCAGATAAAAAAGTCATGGACCACGCTGTCAGTGACTTGACAAAAATTGCTGGCCAAAAGCCGGTGGTGACCGTGGCTAAAAAGGCGATTGCGGGTTTCAAAATCCGTGAAGGTCAAGCCATTGGTTGTATGGTCACCTTGCGTGGCGTACAGATGTTCGAGTTTTTGGACCGTTTTGTAACGGTTGCACTGCCAAGGGTGCGTGACTTCAGGGGTATCTCTGGTCGTGCGTTTGATGGTCGAGGCAATTACAACATCGGCGTTAAAGAGCAGATCATTTTCCCTGAGATTGAATACGACAAGGTGGATGCCTTGCGCGGTCTCAATATCAGTATCACCACCACGGCCAAATCGGATGAAGAGTGCAAAGCGCTTCTCACTGGTTTCCGTTTCCCGTTTAAGAACTGAGGTATCACGTGGCTAAAGTTGCTTTGATCGAGCGAGAGCTCAAGCGTGAAAGATTGGTCGCAAAGTTTGCAAAGAAATATGCCGACTTGAAAGCCATTGTCAACAACGCTAAAAATTCAGACGAACAGCGTATGGCGGCTAGACTGGAACTTCAACAGTTTCCACGCAATGCCTACCCAACTCGTCAGCGTAACCGTTGCGAAATCACGGGTCGTCCTCGCGGAACATTCCGCCAGTTTGGTTTAGGTCGCGCTAAGGTGCGGGAGATGGCTTTCCAAGGCAACATCCCCGGTATCACCAAAGCGAGTTGGTAACAAGGCAGGAGTACTTCAACATGAGCATGAGTGATCCTATCGCCGACCTTTTGACACGCATTCGCAATGCGCAAATGGTTGCAAAACCCTTGGTCTCCGTGCCTTCATCCAAAGTGAAGGTTGCGATTGCACAAGTCTTAAAAGAAGAGGGCTACATCGATAGCTTTCAAATCAAAACTGTCGACGGCAAGTCCGAGCTTGTGATTGAGCTCAAGTACTACGCGGGTCGTCCAGTGATTGAGCGAATTGAGCGCGTGAGCCGTCCTGGCTTGCGTGTTTATAAAGGTTGTGGCGCCATACCTCAGGTAATGAATGGTTTGGGCGTTGCAATTGTGACCACGCCAAAAGGCGTGATGACTGATCGCAAAGCGCGTGCTACCGGTGTCGGTGGTGAAGTGCTTTGTTACGTTGCATAAGGGCGGGAGAAGAAGATGTCTCGAGTAGCAAAAATGCCCGTCGCCATACCTCAAGGTGTGGATGTGACGATTCAGGCAGAACACATTAGCGTCAAGGGTGCCGGTGGCACGTTGACGATTGCCAACAGTGCGGTGGTCAACATCATCAATGACAAAGGGCAATTGACCTTTGCGCCGGCCAATGAGTCACGCGAAGCCAATGCCATGAGCGGCACGATGCGCCAATTGGTCAACAACATGGTGGTGGGTGTCACCAAAGGCTTTGAGAAAAAATTAAGCTTGGTCGGCGTGGGCTACAAAGCCCAAGCCACCGGTACAAAACTCAACTTGGCCGTTGGGTTTTCTCATCCCGTGAACATTGACATGCCCGTAGGTATCAAGGTGGAAACGCCTGCCCCAACGGAGATTGTGATCAAGGGCGCAGATCGCCAAAGAGTAGGCCAAATCGCGGCTGAAATTCGTGCAATTCGCCCTCCCGAGCCTTACAAAGGCAAGGGCATCCGCTATGTGGATGAAAAAATCACGATCAAAGAGACCAAGAAGAAATAAGGAGCTGCACCATGATGTCCAAAAAAGAGCAGCGTATCCGTCGTTCACGTCAGACTCGCATTCGCATTGCGATCAAAGGCGTGGCGCGTTTAACGGTCAATCGCACCAACCTTCATATTTATGCAAGCGTGATCTCCGGCGACGGCACTCACGTTTTGGCCACCGCTTCAACCGTAGAGGCCGACGTTCGCAAGAGCTTGGGCGCGACAGGCAAAGGTGGAAACCTTCATGCGGCTCAAATCATAGGTACACGCATTGCTGAAAAAGCAAAAGCCGCGGGTATCGAGAAAGTTGCATTTGACCGTGCGGGCTTTGCCTACCACGGCAGAGTCAAGGCCTTGGCCGAAGCAGCCCGCGAAGCTGGCTTGCAGTTTTAAGCACAGATCGGATTAATAACATGGCAAAAGTTCAAGCTAAAGTGCAAGACGACAGTCGTGACGACGGCATGC
>JBAXNB010000209.1:0-3513 GCA_037134015.1 Betaproteobacteria bacterium
CCGCCATCATGTCCATGGCGCTCAACTGTTCGCCGGCTTTCATCAGTCCAATCTCCGCGGTCAGGGACGTGCCCGCACGACCGGCAAAGAGCAGTGCGCTCACCACAGGACCGAGCTCTCTCACCAAACTCAAAGCCACCAACAACCCTAAGGCCGAAGACGATCCATAGCGCTGCAAGGTGTAGTAGCCTTGAAGGCCCAAGACAAAGCCCACAAAGAGGCCTGAGACCGAGATGATGGCCAAGGAATAATTACCCAGAAAATGTATCTGGTCTCGAATCAACGCCGAGCGCTTGAAACTGGTCCTAATGGAGAGCAACAACTTCAAAAACAAAGACGACGCATAGCCCACGTCTTTGAACAAGTTTTTGATCCAAGCGCCCAAATGGGCCAACTGATGAAAGAGGGTTTGCATCAAGCGTGCGCCTTGCTGCGAGACGATGGATCGGTCTTGCTTGGCGCTTTTAGCTTGAAGCTAGCACCAAAGTCCTCTTCCAAAGCGACACTGGGGTAATGGAACTGCACAGGGCCTTCGGGAGACGCTGTCACAAATTGATGCACCAAGGGGTCGGTGCTTTGACGCACGTCTTGGGGGGTGCCTTGGGCCACAATGCGTCCATTGGCCAAAATGATCACTTGATCTGCAATGTGAAAGGTCTCGTCCAAATCGTGGGACACGATCACACTGGTCAGTCCCAAATTGTCGTTGAGTTGACGAATGAGCCTGGCCGCCGTACCCAGAGAGATAGGGTCCAAGCCCGCAAAGGGTTCGTCGTACATGACCAACTGGGGATCCAAGGCAATGGCTCTTGCCAAAGCAACCCGTCTGGCCATGCCCCCTGAAATTTCGCTGGGCATCAAATCCTTGGCACCTCTCAAACCGACGGACTGCAACTTCATCAGCACGATGTCTTTGATCAAGGCTTCGCTCAATGGGGTGTGCTCTCGCAAGGGAAAGGCCACGTTGTCAAAGACGCTTAGATCGGTGAACAAGGCGCCAAACTGATAGAGCATGCCCATCTCACGCCTGGCCTCATACATTTGCCTGGGCGTGAAGCTTGAAATTTCTTTGGATTGCCACAAGCACTCACCCGATTGAGCAACGTACTGCCCGCCAATCAATCGCAGCACCGTGGTCTTGCCGCCCCCTGAAGCCCCCATCAAGGCCGTCACTTTGCCTCTAGGAATTTGAAAGGACACATCGTCCAAAACGATGCGCTCGCCATAGCCAAAGCGAACGCTTTTGAATTCAACCAAGGACGGTTCAAGTGAGGTGTTCACAAAAGGGGAGGTTTCCAAGTGGGGACCAAAGCTATGGTGATCCCTTATTGTAAAGGTTTGATGGCCCTTGTGAAGAATTCACAACACTTGAGCTCACTTTGCTGAACGTGGCATGGAGGCAAAGAAGACCCCTGAGCACTTAGAGACTCTAGGGTCTTCATCTGTCTTAACAAGTGACCTTGTCGCTGATATGTGCGCAGTTGTCACTTGTACGGGCAGCGTTGACACTTATCTGGGCAGTGTGGACACACCCATCAAGAACTCATCGACCGCTTTGGCCGCTTGTCGGCCTTCACGAATGGCCCAAACCACCAGGGATTGGCCACGACGCACATCCCCAGCAGCAAACACTTTGCTCACATTGGTGAAGTAAGCGCGCTCGTTGTCCGTGGCCGCTTTGGCGTTTCCGCGGGGGTCTTTCTCAACGCCAAACGCGTCAAGGACGCTGGCCACCGGATTCACAAAGCCCATGGCAAGCAAGACCAGATCGGCTTTGAGGGTTTTTTCGCTGCCCGCCACCTCTTGCATTTTTCCGTCTTTCCATTGAACTTCAACGGTTTGCAAACTTTTGACCTGACCGCTTTCACCCAAAAATGCTTTGGTGGAAACAGAAAACACCCGATCACAACCCTCTTCATGGCTGGAACTTGTTCTGAGCTTCAAGGGCCAATTGGGCCAAGTCAAGGGACGGTTTTCTTCCACGGGGGGCTCTGGCATCACTTCAAACTGCGTGACCGACAAAGCGCCGTGTCGGTTGCTCGTGCCCACACAATCGCTGCCCGTATCACCCCCACCAATGACGATCACGTGTTTGCCGTCGGCACGCAGTTGTGACTTCAAGGTGTCGCCTGCATTGACCTTGTTTTGTTGGGGCAAGAACTCCATCGCAAAGTGAACGCCTGCCAACTCTCTACCTGGGATGGACAAGTCTCTGGACTGCTCAGAGCCCGCGCAGAGCAGCACCGCATCAAAGTCTTTTTGAAGCTCCTGTGCACTGATGTTCTCCTTGGACCAATTGGTCACCTTGGAGTCCTTGGGCCATGTGCCTACGGTGACCGAGGTTTTAAAGACCACGCCCTCGGCCTTCATTTGTTCAACACGGCGATCAATGTGCGTCTTCTCCATCTTGAAGTCTGGGATACCGTAGCGAAGCAGGCCGCCCACACGGTCATTTTTTTCAAACACCGTCACCGCATGACCCACACGCGCAAGTTGCTGTGCTGCCGCCAAACCAGCAGGACCGGAGCCGACCACGGCCACTTTTTTCCCCGTTTTGAGCGAGGGCACCAGGGGCTTGACCCAGCCCTCAGACCAAGCTTTATCGATGATGGCATGCTCAATCGATTTGATCCCCACCGCATCGTCGTTGACGTTCAAGGTGCAAGCGGCCTCGCACGGTGCGGGGCAGATGCGACCGGTGAACTCAGGAAAGTTGTTGGTCGAATGCAAAACCTCGATGGCGTTGTGCCAGTCGCCTTGGAACACCAACTCATTGAAGTCGGGAATGATGTTGTTGACGGGGCAGCCGTTGTTGCAAAAGGGCGTTCCACAATCCATGCAGCGTGCACTTTGGTCCTTGGCACTTGCGTCGTCCAAGGTGAGGACGAATTCTTTGTAATTCTTGACCCGCTCGGCCACAGGTTTGTAACCCTCTTCGAGGCGTTCAATTTCTAAAAAACCAGTGATTTTTCCCATGATTTCCATCCTCTTAAAACCCCCAAGCTTGGAAGACTTGGGGCTTTGTCATTGATACATTCAAACGATAGTTTCTAGTAGCCCTAGCATTTCAGGTGCGAACTTGCTCAAGGTGTTTTGGCTTTGGACGCTGGTGCTGCTTTGCTTGCCTTTGGCGCCTTGGAGGGCGCTGAGGGAGATGAAGGCGCTTTAGAGGCTGAAGGTGCCACCGCACTTACCTTGGCGGCCATCTCACCCAAGGCACGTTTGTACTCGTTGGGGAAAACTTTCACAAAGCGTTTTCTGGACTCGCTCCAAGCATCCAAGAGTTCGCGCGCGCGTTTGGAGCCGGTCCAACGGTGGTGATCCTCTAAGAGTTTCTTCAAGTTGGCCTCATCGCTTTGACCCAAATGCCAAACGGCTTTGGGCACACTGGCTTCTTGTTCAGTCTCGCTCAGCACCGGCTCCAAGCTCACCATCGCGGTGTTGGCTTTGGTGGCGAATTGTCCGTCTTCATCAAAGACATAAGCAATGCCTCCACTCATCCCGGCGGCAAAG
>JBAXNB010000210.1:0-3500 GCA_037134015.1 Betaproteobacteria bacterium
ACCCAAGATGAGGGTGCCGCTGAAATCAAATTGCGTCGCTCTTTGGTGTCTCCCAGGACTCGACTTTTTCAGAGATTTGCGGCTTTTGAGGGCGGCTTAAGGTTTTTATTGAGTTTGAGGGCGGAGCTGATTCCGCACCTGAAAAACAACAAAAGGCTCGTGGCTTTGGATGCCGAATTGGAAAATTTATTTTCCACTTGGTTGGATGTGGCTTTTTTAGAGCTCAAGCGTTTGAGTTGGGATTCACCAGCTTCCTTGATTGAAAAACTGATTCAATATGAAGCCGTGCATGACATTCGAAGCTGGGCCGACTTGAAAAACCGTCTCGATAGCGATCGACGTTGTTATGGTTTTTTTCATCCCAATTTGCCCAACGAGCCCTTGATCTTCGTGGAGGTCGCGTTGCTCAGTGAAATGGCCAACAGCATCACGCCTTTGTTGGATGAAAATGCAGCCCCGGAAAATCTTCAAAAATCCACGGTGGCCATTTTTTACTCCATCAGCAACACACAAGCTGGTTTAAGAGGGGTTGGGTTTGGCGACTCCTTGATCAAGCGCGTGGTTCAAGTGTTGAAAGATGAATTTCCAAAGCTTAAAACCTTCGCAACTTTGTCCCCCATACCAGGCCTCAAGCCATGGGTCACCAAGAACATAGACTCACTCTTGGAGCGCCTTGGCGATAAAGAGTCCAAGGCTTTGCATAAATCTCTAGGCTTGGTAGAGCATAGCGGTGCAGAGCTGATCAAAGCCATCGATGCCTTGGAGAATTTATCCAACAACACAGTTTTAGAGAGTTTCATGAAACACGCTGCAGCGGTTTACTTGGGTCAAACGCTGCATGAGGGCCATCCCATGGACGCCGTTGCCAAGTTCCATTTGCACAATGGTGCTCGGGTCGAACGCATCAACTGGTGTGCCGACCCATCGTCCAAAGGCTACAAACAGTCTTGGGGCATGATGGTGAACTATCTCTATGACTTGAGAAAGCTAGACCGCCATCGCATGCTTTTGGCCAAGGGGAAAATCACCGTCTCCTCAGACGTTGAGAGCTTGTTCTTGCCTTTACAAAAGGACAGTTGATTTGGCGAGCATGTTCCCTGGATGCTTTGAATATTTCCTTGGGCTTCTTGTCAAAAAAACATCTGAAGCCATTTAAAATCCCACCCCAACACTACAGTTTTAAACTCAGAGGATCCACATGTCCGGCCCCCTTTCACACATCAAAGTTCTCGATTTATCCAGAGTTTTAGCTGGGCCTTGGGCCGCTCAAAACTTGGCCGATTTGGGCGCACAGGTCATCAAGGTTGAGCGCCCTAAAAAAGGCGATGATTCAAGGGCTTTTGCACCCCCTTTCTTGCGCGATGCGTCAGGACAGTCCACCAACGAGTCAGCCTATTACTGTGCCGCCAATCGGGGTAAAAAATCAATCACCATAGACATCTCCGTGGCTGAGGGCCAGGCCCTGGTGCTTGAGCTAGCCAAAAATGTGGATGTGCTTGTAGAGAACTACAAGGTCGGTGACTTGGCTCGGTATGGCTTGGGCTTTGAGGACATCAAGGCCATCAACCCCGGCATCATTTATTGTTCTGTCACGGGTTTTGGCCAAACCGGCCCTTACAAAGACCGGCCTGGCTATGACTTCATGGCCCAGGGCATGGGGGGCTTGATGAGCGTCACCGGTGAGCGAGATGACTTGCCCGGGGGAGGCCCTCAAAGAGTGGGTGTGCCCATCATTGACATGACCACCGGCATGTATGCCAGTGTGGCCATTTGTGCAGCCATTGCTCACCGGGCAGTGACCGGTCAAGGGCAATGGATCGATGTCTCTTTGCTAGATTCCTGCGTTGCCATCTTGGCCAATCAAGCCATGAACTATTTTGCTACAGGCGTGTCGCCTTCTTCGCTGGGTAACGCGCACCCCAATATCGTCCCCTATCAAACCTTCAAGACCGCAGATGGGGCCTTGATTTTGGCTTGTGGAAATGACAACTTGTTCAACAAGTTTTGCGAAGTCGCCGATTGTGAACACTTGGCCAAAGATGTGAAGTTCAGCACGAATGGTGAGCGCGTCAAAAATCGAGAAGAAATCACCATGCTTTTGAATGCCATTTTTCTTGGGAAAACCACCAAAGAATGGGTCTCTTTGTTAGATAAAGCAGGTGTGGCAAATGGTCCCATCAACAAGATTGAAGATGTCTTTGAGGAGCCTCAGGTCTTGGCCCGAGGCATGAAGTTCGACTTGCCTCATGCAGTCGCTGGAAAGGTGACCTTGGTGGGCAGTCCCATGAAGTTTTCTCATACCCCCGTCAAGCTGGAGATCCCACCACCTTCTTTGGGTCAACACACGCAAGAAATTTTGCGAGAGGTCTTGCACAAATCAACCGATGAAATTGATAGGCTTCAAAATTCAGGCGTTGTTTAGACCCTCGGTCAAGGACAAAGACCTAAAGCCCAGGCTTATTTTTACTTGATCGCAGGGACTGCTCCATTTCTACCTTCAGGGCCCAGTCAAACCCAACCCTGGCGCCAAACCGTGTCGTCTTGCAAGTCACGCCAGGCTATGGTTTGCGTGGCTTTGGAAAATACAGCTTCGATTTCGACGTGTGTAATGGGGTCGGTAAGGATCTCGGGTTGAAGCACTCGGCTCACCAAGAAGTGTTTTTGTTTAGCGACTGGCTTAATCGCCGTCCATTTGGTCAGCAGCAGTTTTTTGGGGTTCAAGGGGTTCATGGTGCTTGATGGTCCGTCATCGAAAGAAAGCGCTTGGGGTACGGGGTCGGTAACATCACCAGGCTCTTAGGCCAATGGCCAGCATGCATCATCAGGTCCATGATCTTTCTTGGCCCTCAGCATTTTGCGATGCATGACTTCATGCGCTTAGACACCACCTGTGCCAATTCAATCACGGCCAGCGCATAGTAGCTGCTCCAGTTGTACCTGGTCACGGTATAAAAGTTCTCTGTGCCAAGCACGTAATGGGCCTCATCTTCCCCGTTTTCGAGCATGACCAAAGCCAAAGGCCCTGGGTGACGTTGGGCCGAGGGCGTCAACACCAAGCCCCACTCCAACAATTGTTGAGCTCTAAAGCTTGGCAAAATATCGGGAACAAGCAGTTCTTGCAAGTGTGTTTTGTCAAAAGTGGGGTCGATCTCGAAATGGGTGGGCATGTTGGGTTGCCAACCAAATTTGGCCAAGTAGTTGCCCACTGAGCCAATCGCATCGGCTGTGCTGTTGTTCAAGTCAATGCGTCCATCGCCATCAAAATCAACTGCAAATTTGTGCCAATTGGATGGCATGAATTGGGGCAAACCCATGGCGCCTGCATAACTGGAGAGCCAGACTTGTTGTGGGTTTGTTTGCATCAGCTTCAACAAGGCGCCCAGCTCTTGTCTGAAAAAAAGCTCTCTTTCTTGAGCTCTCGGATGGGACTTGGGAAAGTCCATGCTCAAAGATGTCAACACATCAAGCGCTTTAAAGTGCCCCATGTTTTGGCCGTAGAA
>JBAXNB010000211.1:0-3484 GCA_037134015.1 Betaproteobacteria bacterium
GCCATCAATTGGCCCTTCTTTCCCCAGATGTCAACGAGCATGCCACCGGGCACATTGGAGAGCGCTCCAGCAGCATATTGACAAGTCATGATGAAACCAATTTGGCTGTAGCTCAGTCCCAATTCCTGCCCAATCAAAGGCAGCAGCATGAAAAAAGTTGCAGGGTACCAATGCGTCAATGCATGCCCGATCGTGATGAGCCCCATGTCGCGGTAGGGCACTTTCGGCTCTGGTAATTGACCTGATGGATCCTGTAAAACGCCTGCGCTCATGGTCGGCTCCCTTTTAAAATAATTTCGTCGTACAACTTCTTCCACTTGTCGCGCTGATCCAAGCTCTCGGCAGGGTCCACCACCATCATCTTGATGCTTCTAAGAGACGTAGGCACTTTGAGGTTACTAGGAAAATAATCCAAACTCGAGCTTGCAATTTGACCTTCACTCAGCAAATAGTCCATCAACAAGGCTGCACTCGCAGGATGAGGCGCGTTTTTCAGGACCGCCACACCATTGGCTCTGGCCACGGCAGGTTGAATGACGATATGGTCGATGGGCGCGCCTTTTTTCTTGAACGCCTCAGGCATGTAGTTGTAAACGGTGAGCGCCATTGGGACCTCACCTGATGCCACCATGCCGGTGAGATTGGTGTGCCCTTTCCTGACCGAAATACCATTGGTTTTGCTCAAATCTCTGAAAAATTGTATGCCCTTGGCTTCTCCCATGGACTTGATCACGGTCACAAACCAATCCACGTTTTCTATCTCATAGCCCAATTTACCTTTGAACCTTGGATCCAACAAGTCGGCATAGGTTTTAGGCAATTCAGATTCTTTGAAGGCCTGGGTGTTGTAGGCCTGAACCCAAAGAGAAAACAGTGTAGCCGCCCACTCTTTGTGAGTCGGCAAACTGCCTTCCATCAAATCTGCAAAGTGGGGAGAGGCCACACGTTGAATCAAATGCTCGCGAGACAAAGCTTCAAGTTCCACCGCACCAGCATGAAAAATATCAACACTGTAACGCTTGGCACGGGCCTCGTTGATGGTTCGCGTCATCACAGAGTCTCCACTGGCCCTCCAAACAAGCACCTTGATCCCATATTTTTTTTCAAATGGATCGAAGATGACCTTCAAGTCTTTTTCGGCAATCGAGGTGTAAAGAGAAACCGTCCCACCTTCTGCTTTGGCAAGGTTCATCAGCTTTTGTGCACGGTCTGCAGATGGCGTTTTGATGACCTCCCAGCTGGCAGCATGGAGCACGGACGGCAAAGCAGTTTGGGCTTTCAAAAGGGACGCGCCCAAAGTGAGAGCCCAAACACATAAAAGTGTTTTAAAGGTTTTGCGACATAGGCGCTGCTTCATCGTTGTCAACATCTGTAGGCGTTCAGAACCATCATTCCTAAAGAACAAAAAACATTTCAAAACCAAGCATTTGAAGCTGTAACTCAAGCGCCTTTGCGACTGAAGATTTCTTCATAAAGACGAGACCATTTTTGGTTATCGTCCAAGGTCATCTTGGGGTCAGCGAAGGTCAAAGGCATTTTGTTCAAGTTTGAAGGCACCTTGGTGTGGGTGGGAATAAAGTCTCGCTTACCTAAAATACTTTGACCCACACTTAAAATGAAATCCTGGAACAAAACGGCCGAATAGGGATGGGGGGCATTTTTATTGACACCCACACCATTGGGTCTTGCAACGGTTGGGTCTAACGCAAACCAATCCATCGGTGCACCTGCATTTTTCATCTGCTCAACCTTGTAGTTGTACAAGGTCAATGCCAAGGGCACCTCGCCAGAGGCCACCAAATTGGCCAGCAAGGTGTGACCTTTTCGAACTGTCACCGCATTCTTCGTAGCAATTTCTTTAAAAAGAGCCACGCCCTTTTCATAGCCCATCTGTGTGACCACACCGGCCAACCAATCGTTGTCTTCAGCCTCTACCGCAATCTTTCCCTTCCACTTGGGGTCCAGCAGGTCTTTGTAGGTCTTGGGCAACTCTTCTTTTTTAATTTGGCGTGTGTTGTAAGCGCAGGTAAATATATTCAAACGACTAGCAATCCATTCTCTATGAGGTTGGATCGCTTGAGGGATCAACTCAGACAAGGTGGGTGATTTACACACTTGTAGAATGTGCTCTCTGTGCAGGACCTCCATCTCTGGTCCATTGGTATCGATCACATCGACATCATGGCGATTCGATTTGGCCTCTAAGACCACACGCTGAAGAATTTTTTCTGAGCCCGCTCTCCACACCTTGGTCTTTAAACCATACCTTTTTTCAAACTCGTTGGTCAAGGCAGCCATATCGTCTTGCGGCATGGAAGAATAAACCAAAACAGGTCCTTCCTTTTTTGCCATCTCCACGAGCTTGTTGGTCCGCTCGGGGCCAGAAAGTGCCGAAGCCAAGCCCGTTGGTAAAGCGCTTTGCGCATCACTTTGCGCCACGGCAGAAGTGGTCCAGTTTGCTGTGATCACACCGAGAGGCAAAGAGGCGGCCCCCATAGCGTAAGAACCGCTTTTTAAAATGTTGCGACGACTCAGGCCAATGTTTTTCATAAGGATGCAAAAAACGAAAATAAGGGTTGATGGATAGGACCTCACGCAAGTCCAAAGACTGCATTATCCCCAAATCAAAGCACACTTACCGACAAGGCGATTAAAAACCATGAATGGCCATCGAGGAACATTCATGGCATTTGATTTGTAGCCAACCGAGCGCAAACTCAAAGGGTTTCTCCTAGGTGCTGGTTGCTGTCAAAAAAACGCTGTTTTATTTAAGTGCGGGCAACGTTGTCAACTCTGTCTCGTAGGCTTCCGCCATTTTTGGGGTCAAACCATGGGTTGACAAGGCATGGGTGAAACGATCTCTGACCAATTGGCTCTCATCGGCGTAGTCAATTTGGTCGCCACCAATTCGTCGGCTGATCCAAGCCTTGGGCACGCCTTGCGCATTTCGAACCGACACCACCTCATGCTTGAAAGCCAAATACCTTGCAGGCGTTTTACCCGTGTTGAAATGCTGGTGAAACCACATGTTGGGCGGCACAATCATCGAGCCCACTTCCCAGTCGTATTGCCTGGGTTCTTCACCCTCTGGCCACATCAAACTGTAACCCTCGCCGCTTAGGATGATCACGTGTGCACCAGGACCATGACAATGCGCCTTTTTGTAGGTTCCCACTGGAAATTGGGAGATGTGGCTGTTCATTGAACCACGCGCCATGTTAAAGCGGATGTGCCCACCTCCAGCGCCTCTTTCCTTGGCACTGATCAACGGTAGATTCACGGCATCAGCAACAAAGTTGGTCTCTAGCAACAATCCCTTTTGCTCGCCTTGACCACTGAAATAATCAGGCTCACCATTGAAGCGATTGGCAAAATCATGTTGAGTATGGAAGACAAAATCTAAATCTTCGTACAAGTTGATCACGGGCGGGCCATTCGTCACAGCCACAAACCTCGTTGCATCTTTACCTGAGCCATTGAAGTG
>JBAXNB010000212.1:0-3451 GCA_037134015.1 Betaproteobacteria bacterium
CACCGTATTTTTGAATTTGGAGCGGCCCATACAGAAGACGAAGGCCCCAACATGATTCTTGACGATGGTGGGGATGCAACGCTTTTGATGCACTTGGGTAAAAAGGCAGAAAAAGACCTCTCCTTGTTAAGCCACCCAAGCAGCGAAGAAGAGATTTGTTTGTTTGCGTCGATCAAAGAAAAATTGGCCCAAGATCCCTCATGGTACAGCCGCAAAAGCGCCAAGATCATTGGCGTGACAGAGGAGACCACGACGGGCGTTCATCGCTTGAATGAAATGTCTGCCAAGGGCGATTTGATGTTCAGAGCCATCAACGTCAATGACTCGGTCACCAAGAGCAAATTTGACAACCTGTATGGCTGCAGAGAGTCTTTGGTGGACGGCATCAAGCGCGCAACCGATGTGATGATTGCAGGTAAAGTTGCCGTCGTTGCTGGCTACGGAGACGTGGGCAAAGGCAGTGCGCAGGCTTTGCGTGCGTTGAGCGCTCAAGTATGGGTCACCGAGATTGACCCCATCAACGCATTGCAAGCGGCCATGGAGGGCTACAAAGTGGTCACCATGGATTACGCAAGCGACAAGGCCGATATTTTTGTCACGGCAACGGGCAACAAACACGTGATCTCCCACGAGCACATGCTCAAAATGAAAGACCAGGCGATCGTTTGTAACATTGGACACTTTGACAATGAAATCGACATCACGGCCATGGAACAATACCAGTGGGAAGAAATCAAGCCCCAAGTCGATCACATTCATTTGCCTTCAGGCCACAAGATCATCATGCTCGCCAAAGGACGTTTGGTCAATTTGGGCTGTGGCACAGGGCACCCAAGCTTTGTGATGAGCTCATCGTTTGCAAACCAAACGATTGCTCAAATCGAGCTTTTCAAATTCCAAGACCGTTACGAGAACGGTAAAGTGTATGTGTTGCCCAAGCACTTGGACGAGAAGGTGGCCAGGTTGCATTTGGCGAAGGTAGGAGCAATGTTGACGGAACTCACCGATGAGCAAGCCAGCTACATTGGCGTGAACAAGCAAGGTCCTTACAAGGCCGACGCCTACCGCTATTGATCCAAGTAGGTGCAAGCGTGGCTTTTGAACCAGTCACCTTGCATCCCACTTTGTCCAAGGGGCAAGCTTTTGCTGGGGTTCTCAAACATTTTTTCCCGCTCCCATGAATCCAACCCTCAGTGTTGAATTTTTTCCGCCCAAAACGCCTGAAGGTGCCGAGCGTTTGAAGGGGGTACGACAAGAGTTGTACCGCATCAAGCCACAATTTTGTTCGGTCACTTACGGTGCCGGTGGCTCTACCCAGTCGGGGACTTTGAGCACGGTGGCCCAAATACAAGCCGAGGGACAAGAGGCGGCCGCACACCTGTCTTGCGTGGGCGCCACGCCCGAGACCATTTTGCAGCAGCTCGAACACATCAAAGCTTTGGGCGTGCGTCGATTGGTGGCTTTGCGAGGTGATTTGCCCAGTGGTTTTGGCTCCAGAGGCGAGTTTGAGTTTGCCAAGGACTTGGTGGCTTTCACGCGCAAGCACCACGCCCATGATTTTCATATCGAAGTGGCGGCCTATCCTGAGATGCACCCCCAGGCCAAGTCCCCTCAGGCAGACTTGAAGGCATTTGTCGAAAAAGTCAAAGCAGGCGCCGACTCAGCGATCACACAGTATTTTTTCAACAGCGATGCCTACTTCAGGTTTGTCGATGACGTTGAGAAAGCCGGTGTGCATGTGCCCATCGTGCCGGGCATCATGCCCATCAGCAGTTCCTCGCAGCTGTTGAGATTTTCTGAAACCTGTGGTGCAGAAGTGCCAAGGTGGATTCGATTGAGGTTGCAATCTTTTGGGGACGATGTGGCGTCGATCAAAGCCTTTGGTCTAGAGGTCATCACGGATTTGTGCGACCAGTTGCACTGTGCAGGCGCGCCCGCCTTGCATTTTTATACCCTCAATCAAAGTGCCACGGTCTTGTCCATTTGTGAGAACTTGGGCTGGTTAGAGGCGTCCCACTGAGCGCCTTTCCTCTTAAGAGCCTTCCAAGTGAAACTGCGCGTGCGGATCTTGGCCCAACAAGCTGACCAACTCCGGCATGGCCTCTTGCAGTTCAGCTTTCAGGGTGTAGGGCGGGTTGATCACAAAAACGCCACTCCCAGGTAGGCCGGGTCTCTTTTGTTTGCCGCCATCGAGCAACTCGCTTGGAAGTGCCGTGAACTTGGATGATTTGACAATCAACGACACGTGCAACCAATCGCGCTTGGACTGCTGGGCCATGGTTTTGAGTCGTTTCGGTAGGTCATGCGCCTCGGCGCGAGCGATCAGTGGGTACCAGACCAAATACGTGCCTGTGGCGAAGCGTTTCAAAGCATCTTGGATGCTCACCAAGACTTTGCTGTAATCGGTTTTGATTTCATAGCTGGGGTCCATCACCACCAGAGCTCGCCTTTGTGCAGGGGGCAAGAACTTTTTCATGCCTTCAAATCCATCCGCTCTTAAAACGGCGACTTGTCTGGCCACTTTCAACTGGGCCACGTGTTGCTCAAGGAGTCGAGTGTCGGTGGGGTGCAGCTCAAAGAGTTTGAGCTTGTCAAAGTCGTTGAGCAAATGCTGAACGATAAAAGGCGAGCCAGGGTAGAGCTTGGACTTGGGCGAGGGGTTGAAGTCATGCAACAAACCCAAGTACTCCGTTATAAGCTTGGATTTGGCCAAATGGGGTTGTGCCAAGATCAGTTGAATGCCCTCTTGCGCTTCAGCGCTGATGGCCGAGAGTTCGCTGTCCATGCGATAAAGTCCCGCACCAGCGTGGGTATCAATCACCGTCAAGGGAACCGGTTTTTCGGTCATGTACTTGACAATGGAGATGAGAATGGCGTGCTTTAAAACATCTGCATGATTACCAGCATGAAAAGCGTGTCGATAACTGAACATAAGGATGCGATGTTAACCGTTTTAGCAAGCCAGGCCCCATCCTTTTTTTCAAGCAACAAGGTCTTCAAGCCTTGGCTTGATCCCTCCTAAGAGAGCAAATTCACACCGAGAGTTGCCACTTGGCGCGCTCAAGCTGTTTCACACAAGAGACAGAAAGGACGCTTCTGTGGTTTTTCAAAAGCTAAGAACTTGCGTAAAGTAGGGAAATGATTATAAAATAGAAGGCTTCGCAGCGCTTGAGTCGTCCCGCGGCGAAGATTCACACCCACCTAAGAGGTTCTCGATAGAAGAACACCGACCGTGGAAAAGGACGCTTACAAACCAAAACTCCAAGGATTTATCCATGTCTACTTTCAGCGCAAAACCCGCTGACGTGGTGCACGAGTGGTTTGTGATTGACGCCACCGATTTGGTGCTCGGACGTGTTGCCAGCGAAGCTGCACTCCGTTTACGCGGCAAACACAAGGCCATTTATACGCCTCACGTCGATACCGGCGACTTCATTGTCGTCATCAACGC
>JBAXNB010000213.1:0-3403 GCA_037134015.1 Betaproteobacteria bacterium
CGACTCGTCTCTGTTGCTCTGATCCTCACCTCACGGTGGAGAGGTGTTACCTCCTTCGCCGTCCTATGCAGTCCGGACGTTCCTCCAGCGCAGTGTTTCCACTCTCGCGCCAGCGACGGCCTAGCAAACTTCACCGCACTATTATCTCGCCTTGGGCGGACTTTTTGATGCTCGAGCCATGCTTTGCGAGCTTGAATGTTTGTTTTTTTAGCCTGTCCCTTTTAAAAACAACACCTGCCTTTGCATGAGCGTTGAACCTGCTTGAAGGTGCATGACTCGTTTTGTCTGCTGAAGGCCTCAACCTGAGCCTCAACCTGCGCCTCAGCCTTGGCCTTGGCATTCATGCTATTCTTGAGTCCTATTTGTTTTGCCTGATCACCACAGGCCACATACACATGATCAGAATCTCAGAACTCAAACTTCCCCTTGAACGCCTTTTTGACAACCCTGCGGTTCAAAACACTTGGACGCGAGACGC
Organism: Betaproteobacteria bacterium; assembly: GCA_037134015.1. GTDB lineage: Bacteria > Pseudomonadota > Gammaproteobacteria > Burkholderiales > Burkholderiaceae_C > Limnohabitans. The sequence goes on from JBAXNB010000213.1 coordinate 479, forward strand.
CCAAAATTTAAACACCTCTGAATGGCTAAAGACCGAGGCACAGACAGAAAGAAGTCTCAACCCGGCGTTGAACCTCATGGACCCCAATGCGCCCGAAGCACTGCTTCAGTTGCTCTTTCAAACGCTTGGCATTGCAAAACAAGATGTGATTCATCTCAAGATTTTTAAACGAAGTTTTGACGCCAGAAAAACCCCCTTGCAAGTGGTCTATATTGTGGACTTGAGCCTTCAAGACCCTGCACTTGAACATCATTTGCTCACACAAAGCTTTCCCGTGGTTCAACTCCTCGCTGCTCCCGACATGCGTTGGTCGCCCGATGTGCATTGGAGCCCGTATGCACCCGACCTCGCTACGCAGACAGCAGCGGACTTCGCATCGGATGAGCCGCCACAGGCTTGGACGCCTGGCAGCTTTGATCATGCCCATCAGATTCGACACCTGCAAAGAACATTCTCCAAACCCATCTTGGCTGGGGCCAGCGCACTTTCTTGCCCTGAACTGCAAGCCCATCGACCGGTGGTGGTTGGTTTTGGGCCTTGTGGCATTTTTGCAGCCCTCATCTTGGCCCAACTCGGCCTCAAACCGATTGTCATCGAGAGAGGCAAAAAGGTGAGAGAGCGCACCCAAGACACATGGGGTTTGTGGCGAAAGGGGATCCTGCAAACCAACAGCAACGTGCAGTTTGGCGAAGGGGGTGCGGGCACCTTCTCTGACGGAAAGCTCTACTCTCAAATCAAAGACCCCAGATTCTTGGGTCGCAAGGTCATGCATGAGTTTGTCAAGGCTGGCGCACCAGAGGAAATTCTATTTGCGGCACACCCGCACATTGGCACCTTCAAACTGGTCAAGGTGGTGGAGAGTTTACGTGAGCAAATCATCTCGCTTGGAGGCGAGATACGCTTTGAGCAACAACTGATGGATTTGGATTTTCAAACCTGTCGCACCCGAGACCTTGATGCGTCCACGTCAGGCCCGAGCAGACAACTTGAAAGTGCACTCATCTTTGATCACACAACGCAAAGCACTTACACACTTGCATGCCATCACTTGGTCTTGGCTTTGGGTCACAGTGCGCGCGAGACCTTTGCAAAACTCTTCGAGCTTGGTGTGCCCATGCAAGCAAAGCCCTTCTCCATTGGCTTTCGCATTGAGCATCCACAAAGTCTGATCGATCAAGCCAGGTGGGGCAAACACGCCGGGCATCCCTTGCTTGGCGCAGCAGATTACAAGCTCGTGCATCACACCAAAAATCAACGCTCGGTCTACAGCTTTTGCATGTGCCCTGGAGGCACCGTGGTGGCAGCCACCTCAGAGACCGCGCGCGTGGTGACCAACGGCATGAGCCAGTACTCCAGAAACGAGAGAAACGCCAACGCAGCGATTGTGGTGGGCATTGAGCCTGAGGATTTTAGAGCCCATCAGGCTCAAATTGAGCTGTGCTTTGAAGAAGAACTTCAAGCTCAAAAGCCAGGCACGCGGGCTTTGCATCTCACCTCCAAGACCCAACACCATGGGGCACCCTCAAGCCCCTCTTGGGTTCACCCTTTAAGCGGTGTCGTGCTTCAACGCCAGTTGGAGTCCAGGGCTTTTAAGATGGGGGGCGAAAATTATCAAGCTCCCGCTCAATTGTTGGGTGACTTTTTAAAAGACCAAGCGTCCACAGCGTTGGCTGGCGTCTTGCCGTCTTACATGCCTGGCGTGCACTTGACCAACCTATCTGCGGCTTTACCAAGCTATGCCAGCGAGGCGATTCGTGAAGCCTTGCCCGTGTTTGGTAAAAAGGTGCGTGGCTTTGATTTGGACGGCGCTTTGTTGACTGGTGTAGAGAGCCGCACGTCTTCTCCGCTTCGGATCTTGCGAGACGATTCGCTTCAAAGCACAGACGTGTACGGTCTTTATCCCGCGGGTGAAGGGGCTGGCTTTGCTGGAGGCATCTTGACCGCGGCGATTGATGGCATCAAGGTGGCCGAGGCACTCGCAAGCCAAGTGCTGCAAAACCGCGCTCTTGCCAAGCTTTGAAGGTTCGACAGCAACATTTTTGTCGGTCACGCTTTGCTTTTTAAGCTCTTCTGCCTCAAGGTGTCCTGTTTATTGGGCCTGAACACTTTGTCATCTTCGTAAAAACTCATTTGCGCATTGTCCAAGGACCATCCGGGCACGCCCAAGACAGGCAGGGCTTGAAAGGGCTTGCTGCTCAAGTTGAGCGACCTCAAGGCGCTCAACATCTGTGCATCTCTCCATGCATCTGAAGGCTCTTGAAGTCCTTGAACACCCCTCTGCGCGACAACGGGCTGAACATGGACCGCGTGGGCCGTGATGGCCTTGTAGGGCTTGCACAACTTTTCAAGCAAAGCATGCCCAAACAACTCCACCCTTACCGATGCCCATGCATCTCTTTGACGCCAAAATGCATCCAGCCAATCGTGCTTTTGTAGGGCATGCCACATCTCGCTCTCGCACCAAACGAAGCATGCGTTCTCATCAAGAAGCGTGAGCGCATCTCTTAAGGCGCCTCGCTCGCTTGCGGGCCCAAGTCGCTTAAGTGTCTTGGCCTGCTCTGCGTTCAGGTAAGCCTTGGTCAATGGATACCGAAACCAACACAATGCATTGAAGAAGTCATGCAAATTTTCTCTGGTCGGCACACAATGCGTGTCGTAGATAAAACTCTCGTACGCCACTGAAGTGGGCAATTGAGCTTGGGGCACGAAGCGAGGCAAACCCACCACCCCTTTGGCCCTCAGAGGGCTCACGCTGGGCCATGGACTGACATCTGCATCTAGGTCCAACAGACCGCCCTCGGCATAGCGATTCAAGGCCATGGGCAAGGAGCCCAAGTCATGCCAAAGCTTGACAATGGCTTGGCCGTGAACTTCAAATCCTCTGAACCAAGCTTGTTGCCAATCAATTTCAAACATGACCAATTT
>JBAXNB010000214.1:0-3398 GCA_037134015.1 Betaproteobacteria bacterium
GACTTGGTGGTTCCTCCAAGGCGAGAAGTCTCAATGTTAGAAGCTGCCCGTTGAAGTTGAAGTACCGGTGCTCGAAGCTGTCTAGCCAAAGTTCCCCTTTTCGGCGCGCACCGCTCATGAGCAACCACCAAAAAATCTATTTCGCAGGCTACCCTTGCATACCCGGCACAGTCAAAGTGCACCAGATGCCTCAATGCAGTGTTAACCCCGAATGGATCTTGGAGTTGAATACTATTTCAATTCGAGCGATGTACTCGCTATCGCCAACGCTGGTGCTGGGGTTTCGGTCGAATTTTCACCACGAGTAAATCAAAAAGGTCCTAGGGCGACATTTATCAAAGAGGCCGTCAAAAAGGTGGTGACTATTCCTGCCACTTCTGAAAAAAGCGAAAGTCGAGTGAAATGCAGTGTCTGCGCAAAGTTGATGGTGCCAAGGTTGGTACTTGGCCCACCGTTGGCTGCCGGCCGCCATTGGACGCCAGTGGCAAAGAAGTCAGTGCCCCTATCCATCTCACATCAATAACACCTTCAGCAATTGAATTTTAACTATGACAAGCACACTCACACCTACCTGTTTTATTCTTGATGTAGACGGTGTCATGACAACCGGTCATTTCCTTTACTCTGCCGAAGGCAAAGTGATGAAAATATTTGGTCCCGATGATAACGATGGCCTCTCATTGCTAAAAACAAATCTTGAAATACGCTTTATAACTGGCGATAAAAAGGGATTTCCAATATCAAAGAAGCGCATTGTTGACGACATGAAATATGAATTAGACATTGTGAGCACTATTCGTCGCGTTGATTGGATCAAAGAACGCTACCCGCTTGAAAACGTCATCTACATGGGCGATGGCATTTTCGACCATTATGTTATGCGAGAGGTAGGGTATGCAATTGCCCCAGCTAATTCTGACAAACTTGCCAAGCAACACGCAAACTTTGTCACAGAGCGTTCAGGCGGTGACCGCGCAGTGGCGGAGGCTTGCCTGCACATTTTGGAAAAATTCTTTACCCCTTTTAACCCAGCTGAGTTACCCAACGCCCATCACAAACTTTCAGGAGAGTGGACAGTATGATTCATCAAAGACTGCAGTCGTTCTTGCAAAAGCGACACTGCACCTTATTAGGTGTCGGTCCCATGAGCGTCAATTGCGTTGATGCCACGATTGAATTGGCCAATGAGCACGAAGTACCCATATTGATGATTGCCAGTCGCCGTCAAATTGATTCAGAAGAGCTTGGTGGAGGTTATGTTAATAATTGGTCAACCCAGGAATTCGCTCGCTATGTTACTGATAAAGACAAAAAGGGAAAAATCCTCCTAGCGCGTGACCATGGCGGCCCATGGCAAAGCATCAAAGAAAAAGAGGCAAAACTCGGCCTGCGGCGCGCCATGGACTCCGCCAAAGCCTCTTACAGGGCCGACATAGCTGCAGGGTTTCAAGTTTTGCACATTGATCCCAGCGTGGACATCCATGGGCAACCCGATGTCGATGAAGTGCTGGATCGTGTCTTTGACCTCTATGATTTTTGCTGGACGCAAGCCCAGCAATCACGGCAAGAAGTAATTTTTGAAGTTGGCACTGAAGAACAAAGTGGTAGCACCAACTCACAAGAAGAGTTGGACTACACACTGAATGCCATCAAGAAGTTCTGCACCCAAAACAAGATACCTCAACCCACCTTTGTTGTAATTCAATGTGGCACGCGAGTCATGGAAATGCGCAATGTTGGCTCATTTGACTCACCTGTTCGCGTAGCCAATGAAATACCAGCCGAAATTCAATTACCAAAAATGATTGAAATTTGTAATCGACACTGCATTTTGATGAAAGAACACAATACAGATTATCTTTCCGACGATGCGCTGCAATGGCACCCGCGTTTAGGCATTCACGCCGCCAATGTGGCACCTGAATTTGGTGTTGCAGAAAGCAAAGCGCTGGTCAACATATTAGAGAGCAACGGTTTGGTACACCTTGCTGATCGATTCCTAAAAATCGCTTATGACTCAAATAAATGGGATAAGTGGATGCTTGATAACACCACAGCAACTGACCGTGACAGATCGTTAATTGCCGGTCACTATGTGTTCTCTACGCCCATGTGCAAAGAACTCAAAATCGAAGCTGGTAGAGAGCTTGCCAAAAAAAATGGTTTGGACCTAGAACTGCATCTTAAAGAACAAGTCAAGCAAAGCATCTTGAGATATTTCCGCAACTTCCGTCTGGTGAGAACTGTATGAAGCGAACAGCCACCATTATTCTTAATCGTAATCTTCCTGAGGTTACCGATCGTCTTTATGAGCATTTGGCCAAATTCGACGGTGATCTCACCGATATCTATGTGGTTGAAGCCGGGTCAGATGCCAACAAATTGAGCCAACGCGCTACATGGTATGCCAATACCCCTGAAGTTATGCAGGATGGCTTGCGCTACGGCAGGGGCATGAACTTTGGCTTGGTTCAACTGTTGAAGGCTGGCAAGTTTGAGCAATACGATGCATTCTTTTTGCTCACCAACGACACCGAATTCAAAGCTGGCCCAACCCTGGCACCCTTAGTCGATCTGCTAGACAAACACCCCAGTGTTGGCATTCTTTCACCCTGCTCTGAACGTTGGGGCGAGCGGCTGCTTCTTGAAAAAGAACACACCAAATACTTCTGGTTTATCCACAACAATGCCTATTTACTGCGGCGTGAATTTGTTGAGATGATTTGTGACAAAGAGCATCCAGAAATAATGGACTTTCTCTTTGATGGCACTAATTTCCGTGGCTATGGTTGTGAGAATGAACTGATTGCTAAAGCCTACGCCAACGACTGGGCTGCTGCTATTACGACTGATGTTTGGGCAAGCGAAAACGAATCACATCTGCTTGACCATGCTGACCAGATAAAGACACAAGGCTATGAAGAAAACCTACAACTCTACATTTCTGAAGGTCGCCATTGGATGCGTAAAAAGTACGGTTTTAACAGCCACTGGTCAATGCAGCAATACGTGAAGAGCTTCTACGACAAGTTCTTTGAATTTCATCCTGAATATAGTCAATACAAAGTTTGATTGGATTAAACATGAGCACAAATCAAATTATCGAAAAGCCTTGGGGCAGAGAAGAAGTGATCGAGATCAATGACAAATACATGGTTAAAAAGCTCACCATGTGGGCCGGCCACCGTTGCAGCTTGCAGTACCACAACATCAAAAAAGAAACCATTTACGTCCTATCTGGTGTACTCAATATCATCCAAGGCACAACGCAAGATACATTGGTTGACAAACATTACCGCGCTGGTGAGACCATCACCATCCCGCCAGGGCTCATCCACCGCATGGAAGGTGTTGAAGACAGCGTTTACCTTGAGGCGTCAACGCCCGAAATGGAAGAC
>JBAXNB010000215.1:0-3383 GCA_037134015.1 Betaproteobacteria bacterium
CTGCAATACCGGGGGCCACTTTGGCCAAGGTGACTTGCTGCAAAGCGGCCAAGCCTGTGAAGGCATGCATGATAATCATGCATGCCTTCACAGGCTTGGCCTCTTTGCAGCAAGTCACCTTGGCCAAAGTGGCCCCCGGTATTGCAGAGGCCCTGGTGGCCACCGCCATTGGTCTTTTTGCCGCCATACCTGCCGTTTTGGCCTACAACCGATTTGCGCGTGACATTGATCGCGTGTCGATCCAATTGGAGACCTTCATGGAAGAGTTCAGCAACATCTTGCAAAGAAATGTCAGCTCACAAAGTCCATTGACGCACTGAGCACCAAGGATCAAGCCATGGCAGCTTTTGCACACCGATCGCGCTCTAAAAGACGCACCATGAACGAAATCAACATGGTCCCCTTCATTGACGTCATGCTGGTACTTTTGATCATTTTCATGGTCACCGCTCCCTTGATCTCAACCAGCGTGATCGATGTGCCAAGCGTTGGCAAAGCGGCCAATGCCCCAGACCAAGTCATCCGAGTTGAACTGCGAGCCGATCACCGCATCTTCATTCGTGCCCTAGACACACCAAACTCCTCCGCCGTCAAGCAAGCCACCAGTGCCAAAGCACAAGATTTGGACACCGAATTCGAAGAGGTCAGCAAGTCCTCACTAGCTGAGAAAACCCTTCAATTTCAAAACGGCAACGCCAACACACCCGTTGTCATTTTTGGAGACAAGGCGCTTGCTTATGAAGAGGTGATCAAAGTCCTGGACCTCTTACAAAAGGCTGGCGTGCAAAGGGTTGGGCTTTCTGTTCAATTGATGAACGACTGACCATGATGAATCCGCCCACGCATGACCACGCTGCACCTTAACCCTCAGTTTGACCTGAGCCCGCCTAAAGAGTCCCGTCAAGGCGCCTCTTTGGTCTTGGCCGTTTTGGCTCACCTGTTGCTGCTGATGGCATTGACCTGGGGCATCTCCTGGAATCAAGAAGCCATTCTCGAATCCTCCACGGCAGAGTTGTGGTCAAGCACACCCAATTTGACCAACCCCGCACCTCCTGAGCCTGCCAGTTTGGAGGCCCAAGAAGTTGCTCCCACGAAAGCTTTGCCACCCGTGCAAGCCAAAGACAACCCTAGCCAACTGAGAGAGGCTCAATTGGCCATTGAAAAAACAAAGAAAAAAGAAGAAGAAAGAGCCAAGGAAAAAGAGCGACTGAGCAAACTTGAGGCTGAAAAACAGCGTATCAAAGACTTGGAAAAAAAGAAACAAAAAGATCTAGAGCTTGAGAAAGCGAGAAAAGCCGAGGAAGAAAAATTAAAACTCGCCAAGGAGCGAGACAAGGCTAAAAAAGAAACACCTAAAGTAGACGCTAAAGAGTTGGCCAAGCAACAAGCCAAAGAAGCCAAAGAAGCCGAGCAGCGCAGAATGGAAGACCTCAGCCGCTTTCAAAAATCCTTGGGCAACTCCTCCAATGCCTCTGCCAGCGGTCAAAACGCAGGCGCCTCCAGCGCCACCAACCTGAGCAACGGCTCAGGATCTGGCAACGCCATGAGCGCCAACTATCAGGGCAAAATTATTCAATTTATTTCCTCTTACACAGGGCTTGAAACTCACAAACCCTTTTTAGACAATCCAAGCACTGTTCTCCAGTTTTACTGTGCGCCCGATGGAAGTGTCACCTCTTGGAAAATCAAAACAAAAAGTATCAATCCAGAATGGGACCTGGTCGTGTCCAATGCCATTGAGCGCATCAAAAATACCGCCAAGATTCCAAAAGACATCGATGGCCGCTTGCCTCCAAATGGATTTTTCGAAGTCAAGGTCAGCCCTTGAGCAGACCTTACTCAGGTAGCAAGCCGATCTCTTTGGCGACCTCTGCCCAACGATCGTTTTCCACTTTGAGGTAGGCCTCCAATTTGACTGGCGCACCCAAGGCTTCAGGAATGGGGCCGATGGAGAGCATCTTTTGAGTCACCTCTGGGTCCAGCAACAATTTATTGACCTCTGCATTGAGTCGAAGGATCGCACCGCTTGGCGTGCCCGTTGGCGCCACGATGGCAAACCACCCCACCATCTCAAAATTCGGCAGCAACTCGGCCATGGCTGGCACTTGCTCAAAGCCAGCGACTCTTTTGGCCGAGGTCACGGCCAAAAGCCTCAAGCGACCTTGCTTGACCAATTGCGCGGTTGACGCGAGGTCGGCCACCAAGGCATCTGCATGACCGCCCATGATGTCTTGTATGGCTACACTGACCGATGCGTAGGCCACCAAATTGGCATCCATTTTGGTTTTGGCGTTCAAGAATCTTGCGATGATGCCACCAAAGGTTCTGGGGCCTTCATTGGCCAAGGACAATTTGCCAGGGCTGGCCTTTGATTTGCTCATCAAGTCTTGAATCGATGCAATGCCAGAGTCGGCCTTGACCAAAATACCAAAAGGTGAGTTGGCCACAAACGCCACGGGCGTGAAGTCCTTTTGAGGTTCGTAGGGCATGGTTTTGAACAAAAACTTGTTGGTCACCAAAGCTGCGGTGGTGGCGAAGTAAAAGGTACTTCCATCGGCTGCAGATTTGGCCGCGGCTTGAGCACCGATGATGTTTTGGCCGCCTGGTTTGTTCTCAATGACCACCGGCTGATCCAAGCTCTTTGCCAATTTTTCACCTAAAAGCCTTGCAACGTTGTCTGGCCCAGAGCCGGGAGGTTGCGAGAGGATGAATTTGATCGGTTTATCGGGCCATGTCGTTTGCGCTTGAGCGCTAAACGTAGAGGCACTCAAAAGCAATCCAGCCATCATCAATTTACATAGGGTGAGTTGTCTCATATCGATCCTTCAAAGGTTGAATTTAATTTTTATAAAAAACTTGCACACTTTGTAAAGCGGCCAAGAACTCTTCGCTGCTCTTGAATGCGCCAAAAACATAATGATCTGGCCTGACCAAGGCCGCAGCAACTTGCATGCGCGAAAACCACTCAGCAAGGACGCCAGAGCACTCATCGATGCCCTGACCACCACACTCAATGAGCTCGACTTGAAGGGAGCCTTTCTGCGCACTGAGCTTGAACTCATCCACAAAACTTGACTGAACAAAAAGTCGCCACCCCTTGGGCAGCACATCGTCCATCAATGACGTGGCGCCATCCACCTTGAGGGTGGCTTGCGGGAAAAGCGTACCCACTGCAGGATGACCTGAAGTCGACAAACACCCGACTTTAAGAGTGGGTTGAACATTTTGCCTGGGCATGGGTTGGATGACGCCTCCCGCCTCCCTTAAAAGCGCAGCATCTCTGGCGATCGCCTTTTGCTCATCTCGCTCTGCCACCAACAAACCAATGTCCTTGATGCGTGAGGTGAGTTCTTTGACATGCAAAGAGCGCTCTTGGGTGTAGG
>JBAXNB010000216.1:0-3293 GCA_037134015.1 Betaproteobacteria bacterium
TGAAAAAACACTGATCAAGCTCTGGCTAGGTTGTCGTGCGTTGACGGTTTCTTATAAATTGGTGTTCCAATTCATCAACCTGTGATCGCTAGCTTCTTTCATCAGCAGTTTGCTGCGTTGAGAGGACGTGGAGTCCTTACCCCCTTGACCCTCCAACTCCAAGGCCAGGGCCTGCATGGCAATCTTGTACTCATAGTCAGCAGACATGTTCAACCAGTGACGAGATTGGACCATGTCTCGAGGTAAGCCATCTCCTTGGGCAAAAGCGACCGACAACTCGTACATCGCCTGTGCATTTTCTTGGCGACTTGACTCCATCAACCAGTGGGCGCTTTGCTCTGCACTTTCTGGCACCCCCCAACCATGTCGCGCCATTCTGGCCAGCATGAAGCTGGCTTTGCCTTCACCTTGCATGGCGGCTTTTTTATAAAACGTCCATGCCTTGGGGTAGTCTTGCCGTAGCCCAAGTTTGGCATAAAGGTAAGCGTTGGCCAATTCAAATTGAGCTTCTCGGTCACCACCCTCAGCAGCGCTTTCAAACCAACGCACTGCCTGAGACCAGTTGTCAGAGTTGAGTGAATAGGCCAGTGCCAATTCACGTTGAGCCACCAAGTGACCGTCTTTGGCCCAACGTGCAAGCTGGGACACGGCGGCGGGTTTCCTAGCCTGAATGGCCAAGATACCTACCGACTCGATTTCAGCACTGGTTGGTAAAGCGGTGAGGTGGCTCTCGCAGGCTACAAGAACCAGGCCTAAGCAAACCGCACTCAAAGACGTTTGTAAACGCATGGCTTACTTGCTCAGATCAACTCGGTATTTTCCAAATCCATTCGCATCCGTGGCGTATTCAGCAGCAGTCACCTGTGCAATGGACTGCGCTTGTGCGACAGAGAACTTGCCTGGAGCTACACGCAAAAATACTGGTCCAGCCGTGGTTGTTTTGACAAAGCTCCATGAGCGAGCAGATCCATTGGCAGCGTAGGTTAACTTAGGCGCTGATTTTTTGATGTACGCGGCAACGACATCTTGGTTGGCGTCGGGCGACTTGATGAAGATCGTGCTTCCGTCAAGGGCTGGGATGAGTTTTCCACCAGCACGGTAGTCGTTGGTAGCAACAATGAAGTCGGCATTGTTGTCCAAAGCTGCGCCGTTGTAAGTCAGACTGGCAATGCGATTGCCAACGGCTTTTGTGACGTCGATCTGATATTGCAGGCCGTTGTTGTCAGCGTAAAACACGTCAAAGTTGTAGACCGTACCATAAGAAGGCACCAAGTCCTGCTCGGTGGTCAATGTGGGGTCGATCTGTCCAAACTGACCCGCAACAACTTCCAACCATGCTCTGAGATCTTTGCCCTTGATCTTAACGGCTTGCAGGTTGTTGTTGCTGAAGGTGTAAAGGTCCCCAGGGTTGCGCACTTGCAGTCCGACGGGAGAAGCAACAGTAGCGCTCGTTGCGACATCGGTAAAGTCTGAAGGACCATTGCGACCGGCTTTGAAAGGCGCGCTGGTGGACAACACGGGGATGCCTTTGAAAGCGGCCAAGCTGGGGTCGGTCGCAATTTTGTCTTTCACGTAGGCTTGTTGAGCCTGGTTGACAATCTGAATGGCGCTCACGTCACCCAACAAGGAGAAGTAGGCGTTCATTGGAAACTCTGTCGATGTACCCAGGGAGCCAGAAGCATAGGCAATGGTTGCCTTGTGCTCTGCGTCAATCAGAGGAGCAAACGCTGGATCGGCATCCACGTTGGTCACGCCATCCTTGTATTTGAAGCCGCGGGATTCGACAGTCGTTTTGTCCTTTTGAACCGTCCATTTGCCGTCATTGAAGACCAACGTCATTTTAATGATCCCTAAGCGACGCCCCCAGCTTTGTCCCATCACAGTGGGTTTGCCGTTGACGATGCCTGACACTTCATCCACAACGCCAGCAGGAAGAGCTGCCTTGAAGGCGGTGAAAGAGGCATCAATCTTTGGTCCATTCACCTCTTTGGGTGTTGGAAAAATCAGGTGTGAATGACCAACCATCAAAGCGTCAATGTCTGTGTTGGTAAGATAGTAACTGCCGTTTTCCATTTTAGGGCTGTAGGGCGCCGCATCGAGACCGCCGTGAGACATGGCCACGATCAAATTCGCGCCTTGCGTACGCATTTCAGGAATGTATTTGTTGGCGGACTCCACCACGCCGTTCACAACCACTTTCCCTTCAAGGTTCTTTTGATCCCATTGCATGATTTGTGGTGGCACGAAACCAAGAATACCCACCTTCATCGGAACTTGTACGGTGGTTCCATCTGGTTTTTTAGCTGTAAAACTCTTGTCAATCAAAGCATAAGGCTTGAAGATGGGTTTGCCGCTTGACACGCCATCCACATTGGACAACACAACTGGAAAGCTAGGAGAGCCACAATTGCTACCTTTGGAGACGCCAGGGATACCAAAGTCTGTGTTGGTCACTTGACTGAGAAACGGCAAGCCATAGTTAAATTCGTGGTTTCCAACACCTGCACCATCGTATTTCAAGTAATTCATGGCCTTGTGCATAGCCAAAGTTTGCGTGCAAGGAATGGGTTGTGCTTGGGCTTGTAAATCGCCCAACAAGGTGCCTTGAATGTTGTCGCCGTCGTCAAGCAAAACGACGTTTGGATTTTCAGCGCGGGCAGAAGCGATCAAGGTAGCACCACGCTCAAGGCCAAGGGAAGTATCAGCAGTGAGGCTGTAATAGTTGTAGCTGAGTAAATTTTGATGAATATCTGTTGTTTCAAGCAAAGACACGGTCACGGTTGTTCCATTGGGATACAAAGCGGAAGTGTCCGAACATGCTGCAAGAGAAGCAATTGCAATTAAGCCTAGATATTTGAAGAGGTGCATAGATGATCCGTAAAGGTGAAGGATTAGAGAACGTTTATTTGCCAAATGTGATCTCATCTTTGCAAATTTGTATGAAAATTTCATGACACTCTCTGGTGCGCCGTTCATCTAATGTGGCACTCATCTGATGGCAAGAGGGAGTTCAAAAAAAGTGCACCTTAAAACTTTTATGAATAAATGAGTGAAGAGTGCTTCCGGTCCAAACTTTTATGGCTATGTTAGAGATCATCTTGCATCAAAAGGATTTGCTGCAGCTTGGTCAAGAAAAACAAAAATATATATTATTTATAAAGTTCTATTTCTAATAAATAAAATCAAGATTGACTTTTTTACTTTTTTTCGCTACAACGACCAGATTATTTTTTTGCAATTTAGGTTTGCCGAGGTATCACAACACCATCGAATTCTTCAACCTCAACTCCCAA
>JBAXNB010000217.1:0-3276 GCA_037134015.1 Betaproteobacteria bacterium
GTAATTGATCTTTCCCGTTTGCGAGACCAACTTTAAATTGGGCAATCTGGCCAAAAGCGCTTCATTGATCACTGTTCTTTCGCGGGTCAGAACGATGACGTCGGCATCGATGAATCTTTCAACCAACGCATCGATGTCCTTGACCGTGTCGTTGTAGATGGTCACTTTGTGGTCTTTTAATTTAGGAAAACAAGCCAATGTTTTTACACAATCTTGGTAGTCATCGGGGATTACAACGTTCATGGAAACTTTCTGAGAAAAATAAATCGAAAAATAGGCACTAAAAACCGCTCTCTAGCCTAGGCTAAACACTAGTCAAAGACGTCAGGCATTCATGAACAATAGGAACATCGACACTCGGAGCAATGCAAGCCTTGATTTTACCCTGACCGTTGGCGGTCTGTCTTGTTGGATGCACTGTGATGGATGTCCTTTTGGGTTTTGACGTGTTCAAGGCCGTGCGCTTGGGAAAAGTTCAAATTTGGAGAAACCATCATGTCAACTGTTCGTTCAAGAACTTGGCTTTACACAAGGCGTGGCCTCAAGAGGGAAATGATAGGTTTTGCGTTTCTTTGTGCCTGTCTCTTCACCATGTTTGCACAAGCACAAAACTTTCCTGACAAGCCCATCAAAATGATTGTCGCCTTTACAGCTGGGGGCACTTCCGACATCTTGGCAAGAGAGGTGGCCAATCAACTGACTCAAAGATGGGGGGTGAGCATTGTGATTGAGAACAAGGCAGGCGCCGCCGGCAATTTGGGGACCGAGATCGTGGGCAGAGCCACCCCAGATGGTTACACCTTGCTGGTGACGTCTTTTGGTCCGATTGCCATCAACCCCACGCTCTTTAAGAACCTGAGTGTCAACCCGCAAAAGGACCTTCAACCCGTGGCTTTGCTCGCCGAGGTCCCCACCGTCTTGGTTGTCCCGATCTCCATCGGCGTGCATACCATGGCTGAGTTTTTGACCTATGCACGCGCCAACCAAGGTAAAAGCAACTATGGCTCGACAGGCATAGGCACCTCACCGCACATGACCGGTTATTTTTTCAGCCAAAAAACCAACATTGGCGCCATCCATATTCCTTACAAAGGCGCGGAGGCCACTCGAGACTTGGTGGCTGGGAGACTGCAGTATATGTTTGCAACCGTCCCATCGGTCATGCAATTGATCAAGTCCGACCAATTGAAGGCGCTTGCAGTCTCCACCAAAATGCGCTCCAGAGGCCTGCCAGACGTGCCAACCCTGATGGAGACAGGCGTGGACATCGCAACAGGTTCTTGGTTTGCCCTCTTTGCGCCCAAAAATACCCCTATGCCCATCGTTCAAAAGTTAAACACTGAAATCGTGAAAATTTTAGAATTACCACTTGTCAAAGCCCGCTTGGTCGCTCAAGGAGCGGAGCCCGTTGCCATGAATGTGGAGGAGTTCACCGCATTTACCAAAAGCGAATATGAGAACTGGGCGCCCATTGTCAAGTCCTCGGGCGCGAAGGCTGAATGAGACCCTTGGCTCTCACGAACAAAAGAGACCTTTTTATTTTCTCCTTATGAACACCCTTGCACCATGAGTATTTCAAGACGCCAAGCCATGCAAAGCATGGCGCTATCTGTTTCGGCTTTATCTGGCTGTGCCAGTCTTTCCAATCAAGACCCTATTTTTGATGCGCATTGCCACATCATCGATCACCGCTTTCCAGTCGTTGCCAATCAGGGTTATATCCCCCCGCATTTCCCTCTTGATCAATACATGAAGGAAACTGAGCCTTTGGGCGTCGTCTCGGGCGCTATTGTGTCGGGCTCCTTCCATGGTTTTGACCAAACCTACCTTAAAGCAGCACTCAAGGCCTTGGGGCCTCAGTGGGTCGGTGTCACACAAATCCCCAACAGCATCACTGACAATGAGATCATTGAGTTGACGCAAATGGGCGTCAAAGCACTTCGCTTTAACGTCTTTCGTGGGCGCATTGATGATGTGAAAGATATCGTCTCCTTGGCCCTTCGAGTGCATGCAATTGGTGGTTGGCATGCGGAGATCTACGCCGATGCTTTTGCCCTCGCCCCCCATGTGGGCGCCCTTTCAAAACTCCCGCAAATCGTGATCGATCACTTGGGGATGACGCAAAAAGGACTGCCCGCTTTATTGGATCTGGTTGATGCTGGTGCGAAAGTCAAAGCGACAGGTTTTGGTCGAGTCGATATAGACATCCCTCAAGCTCTTGAGAAAATTGCCCAAAGAAACAGCAAAGCCTTGATCTTTGGCACCGACATACCATCGACCAGGGCCAAAAGAGCTTTTGCACCAAGCGATATTGATTTGATCAAAAAGGTGCTGGGTCCCTCCTTGAGTCGGCAAGTGCTCTGGAGCAATGCCATAGCGCTTTATGGGTTGAACAAAAGTGCGCTTAAAGCTTGAGCATGCTGTGTAAATTTGAAAATCATCACCAAGGAGATCTCATCATGTTGAAATTTAAACTGGCTACCGTGTTTGCGGGGTTGGGTCTGTTGGTGGGTTGCGCCAGCCAAACTTCACCCCCTTCCATGTCTTTGCAAGACATGGGCTCTTTTCATGTGGGGGGACGCGAGGTGACCCTCACGGGCAAACCGATCAAAGAGGTTTATTTCACCGCAGGTGGAGTTCCTGCCAAGGTCGATCCCAATGGCGTGTACCAAGTCGAACAGATGTATGTTCAATACTTCATTCCAAGTCATCAAAGAGGCACCTTGCCACTTTTGATGTGGCATGGAGGCGGCCTGAGCGGAGTGACTTACGAGAGCACCCCCGATGGACGAGAGGGGTGGTTGAACTACTTCATCAAGCAAGGTTGGAGTGTTTACAACAGCGATGCTGTCGAGAGAGGCCGCTCTGGGTGGGCCATGTACCCTGAAATCACCAAGACCGATCCCGTTTTTCTCACCAAAGAAAATCCCTTTGAGCGTTTTCGAATTGGAAATGGGCCAGGCAGTTACAACAAAGACCCCTCCAAGATGAAACCTTTATCAGGCAATCAATTTCCACTAGCGGGCTATGACAATTTCACCAAACAAGTGGTCCCGAGATGGACAAGTTCGGATGAGCCGACCATTGCAGCCTACATTGAACTCGTGGACAAAGTGTGCCCCTGCGTGGTGTTGGTGCACTCACAGTCTGGCCCCTTTGGTTACAAAGTCGCACAAGCACGCCCAGACAAGGTCAAAGCCTTGGTGTTGGTAGAGCCTGCAGGCATTGGAGACATGAACCAAGTCGCAGCTTTCAAAAATATCCCAACGCTTAGCG
>JBAXNB010000218.1:0-3230 GCA_037134015.1 Betaproteobacteria bacterium
AAACCATGGTCTTGGCCGCTCAGTCAGAAGAGATGAAAAAGTTGAGAGCTCACGGCTCTCAAATCATCGGGCGGATCACAAATTGTTTGACCCGAGAAATTGAGATCATCGATGCTCGTGTTGTTTAAAAAAATTCAAGAAATAAATTTCCATGATTAAAATTCAAGCCACCGTTCAATTTATTTTCTATGCCGTGTTCATGATCGGCAGCCCTTTGCTTCATGCACAGGGCTCTCAAGCGGATTGGCCTCAAAAGCCTGTTCGTTTGATTTCACCTTTTTCTGCGGGTAGTTCAGTCGATATCATGGCTCGCTTGATTTCTCAGCCTTTATCAAAACTGCTTGGGCAAGCGGTTGTTGTTGAAAACAAGGTGGGTGCCGGGGGAAATTTGGGTGTAGACGCCGTGGCCAAAGCACCAGCAGACGGGTACACGCTGGCCATTGCCACCACTGGCCCCATGGCCATCAACCCATCTTTGATGGCTCATGTGCCCTACAACCCCATCAAAGACTTTGCGCCAGTCGTGCTGCTGGCCGCTGGGCCCAATGTGCTGGTCGTTAATGCATCGATGCCAGTGAACAATTTGGATGACTTGATTAAAATGCTAAGGGCCAATCCGGGTAAGTACAGTTACGGTTCATCTGGCGTAGGTAGTACCAATCATCTTGCGGGTGAGCTTTTTGCCTACAAGACCAACACCAAGATGATTCATATCCCCTACAAAGGAAACCAAGACGCTTTGAACGATGTGTTGAGTGGTCAAATCAGCATGACGTTTTCCGGCTTACAGCCCCTTTTATCCAATCTTCAAGCCGGGAAAATCAAGGCTTTGGTGATTGCAGGAGACAAAAGAATGTCGGCCATCCCTGATGTACCGACGGTGTCTGAGCTGGGTCTTAAAGGAGCAGAGGTCATGCCCTGGTACGGCGTGATTGCTCCAGCCGGCACCCCAGCCTCGGTCGTGAATTTGCTCAACAAACACCTATCCGAGATCATGTCGCGTCCAGAAATTTTTAACCAATTCAAAGCCAATGGCTCTGAACCCAACACGGGCTCACCTGCCCAATTTGCTGAATTGATTGCAAGTGACGTCACTCGCTGGGGAGATGTGATCAAACGAGCAGGTATTCAGTCGCCGTGAATGGGGTCACCTATTGGTGTTATTCCTCTAACGTCGCTTCAATGGCAATGCTATCGTTCCAATAGGTTTAAATCCACGCACACTTTTTATTGAATCTTATTGCACCAGGAGTTTTTGAATGTACGCAGCACCGCCCGTCATAGAAACAGAAGTTTTTACGCGAATGCCAGATAAATTTAGAAGAATGGGTCAACCATCCCATTGGGTCGATAAGCGCGGCGCGGGGCCGGTTCATTCCTTCCTTGAGGGGCCTTCGTTTGATCAAGAGGGTAATCTTTATTGTGTTGATATACCTTATGGTCGAATATTTAAAATCAATCCTAAAGGGGAGTGGTCTGAATTTGCGGAATTTGCGGGAGAGCCTAATGGCTTAAAAATTCACAAAGATGGTCGACTTTTTGTAGCCGATCACAAATTGGGCTTGTTGTCCTTTGATCCACAAACTGCAAAAATGACGGTGGTGGAGAACCGTCCAAACCACGAAGGTTTCAAAGGTTTGAACGATTTGATCTTTGCGGCGAATGGAGATTTGTTTTTTACCGATCAGGGACAAAGTGCTATGAACGACCCCACTGGTCGTGCGTATCGATTGAGGTCTACGGGTGAACTGGATTTGTTGTTCAATGGATTTGCAGGACCTAACGGTTTGGTCCTTAACAAAGAAGAAAACATTCTTTATGTTGCGGCAACGCGCACCAACAACATCATCTGCATTCCACTCTTACCCAACCATGCAGGTGTTGGAAAAATAGGTATGTTCATTCAACTCTCGGGCAGTCCAACAGGGCCTGATGGAATGGCCTTAGGAGAGAATGGCAACCTGGTGATCGTGCATGCTGGCTTTGGAACGGTATGGGTATTTAATCCCTTAGGGGAGCCTATTTATCGCATCAAGTCATGTGCAGGTATGCGAACGACCAATGTTGCTTTTGGTGGAGAGGACATGAAAACCCTCTTTATCACTGAGGCCCATGAGGGTGTTATTTTGAAAGCAAAGCTCCCATTTGCTGGAAAGAAAATGTTTTCTCATTCATAATTTTTTCTGGCTACTCTACGGGCAGCCATGACATTGGGTCAGAAGTAAAAGGTTTTTTTTCATGAAACTCATATACATATTTCTTTCCCTTGCATTGATGTTCTGTAACAGTTGGGTACAAGCGCAATCTTGGCCTAGCAAGCCCATCCGCTTGGTGGTTCCTTATCCCCCTGGAGGAGGAACAGATGTCGTGGCTCGTTTGGTTGCTGAGCCTTTGTCTCAAGAATTGGGTCAAGCTGTCTTCATCGATAACAAAGGTGGTGCAAATGGCATCATCGGTTGTAATTTTGTGGCCAACTCTGCGCCTGATGGCTACACCATCCTTTTGGTCTTGCCAGCTCAAATGTCCGTCAATCCAGCGCTTTATAAAAAGCCTTCTTACGATCCCATTCAAGATTTTTCACCCATCGTGCAATTGACCGCTTTTGAAGTGGCCCTTGTGGTTCATCCTTCATTAGGCGTTAACAATGTCAATGAGTTGATCGCATTGGCCAAGTCAAAGCCCGGGTCCTTGAGCTTGGCGTCTGCCGGTACGGGAAGCTCTGGGCACATGGCTGCAGTTTGGTTTGCCATGAAAACAGGGGCAGATTGGGTTCATGTTCCTTTCAAAGGCGCAGGCCCAGCGTTTGCAGATTTATTGGCGGGACATGCACAAGTGATGTTTGCAACGACATTGTCGACCTTGCCCTACGTGAGGACGGGTAAACTCAAAGCCTTGGGGGTCACAGGGTCTAGTCGTTCTCATGCTGCACCTGAGATCGCCTCCATTGGTGAGTCGGTGGCTGGATATGAATTCACCCAGTGGCATGGTTTGGTGGCTCCAGCCAAGACCCCAGCTGAAATTGTTGGTAAACTTCATCTTGAAATTGTCAAACTTTTGAAGTCACCCAAAGTGCGCGACAAGCTGGCTTCCTTAGGCTCAGAACCTGTAGGGGGCACACCGCTTGAGTTTGCTGCCTTGATCAAATCCGAATTGACCCGATACGCAGACATCGTGAAGCTCACGGGAATGAAGCCTGAATAAATTGCATCCCTTTTTTAAATCAACAAATG
>JBAXNB010000219.1:0-3171 GCA_037134015.1 Betaproteobacteria bacterium
GGTCAATACCGCTGGCGACTTGCCACCAAGCTCTAGGGTGACCGGTGTTAAATTCGTTGCACAGGCTTTCATGACTTCTTTGCCAACCGAGCTGGAACCCGTGAAGAGCAAGTGATCAAAAGGCAAATGAGAAAAAACTTGAGCCACGTCGCGGCCTCCAGTGACCACATGCACTTCTTCGTTGGAGAACATACGGTCCATTTCTTCCTTAAAAAAGGCCGAAAAATGCGGAGTGTGTTCGGACATTTTGATCATCACTCGGTTGCCAGCGGCCAAGGCCGAGCACATCGGGGAGAGAGCCAAATAAAGGGGATAGTTCCAAGGCACGATGATGCCTACACAACCCAAGGCTTGGTGCATGATCCTGGCTTTTCCAGGTTTAAGCCAAAAAGGCACACCCACACGCGTGTCCTTCATCCAAGTTTTTAAATGTCTGAGGGTGTGTTGGATCTCCAGTGCACTGGTCATGATCTCGCCACCCAGTGTTTCGTGTGCACTTCTGGTTTCAAAGTCTGCATTGATGGCGGTCTGAATGTCGGCACGCTTGTCCCGCACAAAGTCCAGCAGTTGGTGCAATTGCGCTTGTCGATGTTCAAAGCTCAAGGCTTGCGGTTTCTTGCTCAAATCCTTTTGTAAAGCAAAAACCGCGTTCATCGTTTCCAATTCAAACTGCATAGGGGTCTTTCGTGGTGGATGTTGTCAGCAGGCGGGGCTTTTTGAACTGAACAGGACCAACTTCAATTGTAGGTAAATTCATGCGGAACTAGGGTAAATGCGTGTAGTCGAAGGACTTATTTTTGAGTATCTTCAGGCCTGTCTCAATCGGGTTATTTACAAGCCCCATTTTTAGAACCCCAAACACCGTAGGAAGCCCATGAAGCAAGAGCCCAAAAAAGAGCCTCAACAAGAACCCCAAACCACCTTGGCCAGGCGACAATTCTTGAACAGTGTGGTCGCCAGTGGCGCTGTCGGTGTCATGAGCGCCACCTCTGTAGGCGTGGCTCAAGCCGCTGATAAAGTCCCCGCTGAAGCCAAAAAACCATCTGCTTTGCCACCTTCAGGTCATGGCATTCAAAACGAAAGCGGCATGCCCCATGATTTGGGCGGGCGCGTGCACGGTAAAGCAGGCTCGGACTTCATGGTCGACGTCATCAAGACCTTGGGCATCAAATACATTCCGTCCAATTGCGCATCTAGCTTCAGAGCCATTCATGAGTCTTTGATCGACTATGGTCAAAACGTCATGCCAGAGTACATCAACTGTATGCATGAGGAGTCGGGTGTCGCAATGGCGCACGGCTACTTCAAGGCTTCCGGTAAGCCCTTGATGTCTTTGTGTCACGGCACGGTGGGTTTGCAACATGCGACCATGGCCATGTACAACGCATGGTGCGACCGAGTACCTGTCATTGTGATCGGGGGCAACGACACCGATGCGGCCTATCGTCCACCTGGTGTCCCAACTTTTCACTCCGCGCAAGATATCTGTGCCATCGTGCGTGACTACACCAAATGGGACGATGCACCTGTTTCATTGCAGCACTTCGCGCAATCCATGGTTCGGGGCTACAAAATTGCAATGACCCCACCTTTTGGCCCTGTGGCTTTTTCTTTGGATGCCGCCTTGCAGCAAGAACCGGTGAAAGAAAAAGGCGGCTCCATGCCCAGCATTCCAAGGTACATTCCGAGCAGTCCCCCCCAAGGTGACTCGGGTGCCGTCAAGGAAGCGGCGCGCTTGTTGGCGCAGGCACAAAATCCGGTGATCGTTGTTGACCGCAGTGCCAGGACACCAAAAGGTATCGATCTGTTGGTGGAATTGGCTGGACTCTTGCAGGCCCGTGTGGTGGACCAGGGCAGCCGAATGAATTTCCCTAGAACCCATTACCTGAGCAGTCCAGCCTCTGTGATTGCCAATGCCGATGTGATTTTAGGCATGGAGTTGTCTGATTTTTGGGCCACCGTCAACCAATACACGGACAATGGATTGAATGAAGGGGCTGGTACGCAAGTCTCCAAAATCAAGCCTGGCACCAAGCTCATCAGCATCAATGCGTCGGAGTTGATCACCAAGGCGAATTATCAGGACTTTCAGCGTTTTCAAGAAATTGATGTTTCGATGCCCGCTGACGCCGAGGCCACCATGCCTGCATTGATTGAGGCGCTCAAGTCGGCCATTGCCAACGATCAAAAAGACAAAATCGCCAAGCGCGGTGAGCTTGCCAAGAAAGCCTACGCAGAAGAGTGGGCCAGGACACAAGCTCAAGCCGCGCTTGCTTGGAATGCTAGTCCCATCAGCACGGCCAGGTTCTCCATGGAGATTTATCACGCCATCAAGCATCTGGACTGGTCACTCGTTGCCTCAGAGGGCAATGTGAGCAATTGGCCCAACCGTTTGTGGCCCATGGAGAAGCATTACCAGTGGTTGGGGCGATCTGGCGGATATGGTGTTGGCTATGGAGCCCCCGCCTCGGTTGGCGCGGCCTTGGCCAACAGGGACCTGGGACGTTTCTCCGTGAGCATTCAGTCCGATGGTGACTTGATGTTTGCACCTGGTGTTTTGTGGACTGCGGCCCATCACAAGATCCCACTTTTATCGGTCATGCACAACAACCGCGGGTACCACCAAGAGGTGATGCATTTGCAAAGACTGGCCAATTTTAGAAACAGAAAAGTCAACAACGGAAACGACATGGGTCCGATTGGAACCACCATTGAAAATCCAGATATCGAGTACCACAAATTGGCTGAATCCATGGGCTGGTGGGCCAAGGGTCCCATCAAGAGGCCAGAGGATCTTGGTCCCGCGCTCAAAGAGGCTGTTGAGGTGGTCAAGTCAGGCCACCCCGCACTCTTGAATGTATGGACTCAACCTAGATAATGCAACAAAGCCATTGAAGGAACATTGATGAACAACTCCATTAAAAAAATGAAATCCATTGCTCTTCATTTGGGTGCTTTGACGCTTTTGTCCTTTGCCCAACTCTCCAGTGCGGCAACGGCCAAAGAGGGAGAAGAGGCCTATATGAAAAATGGATGCTGGCAATGTCATGGTACCCTAGGACAAGGAGGGATCGCTGGCTTGAAATTGGCACCTAACCCCAAGCCCTTGGCTTACTTTAATGCGTTCATTCGCAACACGGTCGGCCCCATGCCTCCTTACTCAGAAAAAAT
>JBAXNB010000220.1:0-3164 GCA_037134015.1 Betaproteobacteria bacterium
GTCTTTGGTTAGGGAACTTGGACCAGTGGTTTCCGGGCTGTTGTTTGCCAGTCGGGCCGGTGCCGCCATCACTGCTGAAATCGGCCTCATGAAGGCGGGTGAGCAAATCAGCGTGATGGACATGATGGCGGTGGACCCCATTCAGCGCATCTTGGCGCCTCGCTTTTGGGCTGGGGTGATTGCCATGCCGATCTTGGCAGCGGTCTTCAGCGCCGTGGGTATTTTGGGCGGCTGGGTCGTGGGTGTGGTGATGATCGGTGTGGACTCCGGCTCCTTTTGGGGGCAAATGCAAGGTGGCGTGGACGTTTGGAAGGACGTTGGCAACGGTGTCTTGAAAAGCTTTGTTTTCGGCGTGACGGTGACTTTTGTGGCCTTGTACCAAGGCTATGAAGCGCAAGCCACACCGGAGGGTGTATCAAGAGCGACAACTCGAACGGTGGTGATGGCGTCTTTGAGCGTGCTGGGCTTGGACTTCATTTTGACCGCTTTGATGTTCAATATTTAAATGGCAGTGAAAGAAGCAAATGCAAAGATCTAAAAACGATATATGGGTGGGTCTCTTTGTGGTGATTGGCATGGTGGCCGTTCTCTTTTTGTCCCTGCAGTCGGCCAATTTGATGAGCGTGAGTTGGCAAAAGAGCTACAGCATTTCAGCCAATTTTGACAACATTGGGGGACTTAAAAAACAAGCCGCCGTTAAAAGTGCTGGGGTGGTGGTCGGTCGGGTCGAGCGCATCACTTTTGATGACAAGAGCTATCAAGCTCGGGTTGACATGGCCTTGGATGAGCGCTTCGCATTCCCCAAGGACAGTTCGCTTAAAATACTCACCAGCGGTCTTTTGGGCGAGCAGTACATCGGGATCGAAGCGGGCGCAGAGGCTGAGAATTTGAAGGCCGGTGACAAAGTGCAAGCCACGCAGTCGGCCGTGGTGCTGGAGAATTTGATCAGCCAGTTCCTCTACAGCAAAGCCGCAGATCCAGCACCCGCTAGCAAATAAATCGTTTTTTCGCTTTCAGCCTTCTGGGCTTGTGAAGCTTCTCACTGAAAAAGGACTCCCCATGGGACCGTATTTGAGCCTGACTGGGCCAGAAAAAAACATCAGCTCTCTCGCTCGCAGTGCTTTTCTTGCAGTCGCCTTTTTGACGTGCGGTCTTTTTAGCGCTTGGGCCATGGCGCAACCGCTTGAAAAGGATCTTGCGCAAAACCCCAGGCAAGCCAACCCCAAGGACCCGTGGGAGGGTTTCAACCGTTCGATGTTTCGCTTGAACGATCAAATCGACCAAAGCGTCACCAGACCTTTGGCTCAGGCCTATGTGGACGTCACGCCAAGCTTGGTTCGCAAAGGGGTCAGGAACTTCTTTGGTAACATTTCCGACTTCTGGTCAGCGGCCAACAGTGCCCTTCAATTCAAACCCCTTGAGGCCACAGAAGGCTTGATGCGTGTGATGATCAACACGACCATCGGTGTGTATGGGTTGATGGACTGGGCAACGCCCATGAAGCTTGAGCGCCACACCGAAGATTTTGGACAAACCTTGGGCGTCTGGGGGGTGCCCAGTGGTCCTTATGTGGTCCTCCCCCTCTTGGGGCCATCGACACTCAGGGATTCCAGCGCACTCTTGGCCTTGGACGTGAAAGCCACCCCCATCCAACGCGTGAGACCGAGCGAGAACAAGTACGAGCTGACCGCCTTGAATTTGACCGACAAGCGCGCCAAGTATTTGGGCCTAGAGCAAGAGTTGGAGGAGGCGGCACTGGACAGGTACAGTTTTGTGCGCGATGTGTACCTGCAAAAGCGCCGCTCAGACATCTACGACGGCGAGCCACCGATTGAAAAAGAGGAAGATTTCAGCCGGTAAAGCCTGCGTCTGCTGGGGTCGTCATGAGCTTTTGGGGCGCAAAATGCTCAGTGGACAGGCAAAATAAGACCTTCGGCGGCTGAGACGGGCGGAACAAGGGATAATATGGGGTTAACTCCTATGTTGTGTCTTTCAAGGTGAACCCTTTGAAAAGAGGCTTCCAAACTCTTGGGCGTCACCAAGACAACAAAAAATAGGGATCCTTGTACACCTGGGCTTCAAGCCCTTCTCAAAATGTGAATGTCATGAGCGTGAATAAATTGATTACCAAACGAGCCATGTTCGGCCTGCTGAGCTGTTGTTTTGCTAGCCTCTTCATGGCGCTGCAACCGGTCCATGCTGCAGATGAAGGGCCTGATGAGTTCATCAAGCGTTTGAGCGTGGAGCTCTTTGACATCGTTCGCAACGACAAATCCCTCAAAAATGGGGACATGGGCAAAATTCGAGCTTTGGTCGACACCCAGGTCATGCCGCACTTGAATTTTCAGCGCATGACCGCCTCGGCGGTCGGGCCGGCTTGGAGGCAAGCCACGGACGAACAAAAGGCCAAGTTGCAAGAGGAGTTCAAGACCCTTTTGATCAGAACCTATGCCGGCGCCCTTAATCAAATCAAAGACCAGTCGGTCGTGGTCAAGCCTTTGAGAGCGAGTGCGCAAGACACAGAGGTGCTGGTGAGAACCGAAGTCCATGGCGGCGCTGAACCCATTCAAATTGACTACAGGTTAGAAAAACCTGCTGGACAGTCCCATTGGAGAATTTACAACTTGAATGTTCTGGGTGTTTGGTTGGTGGACACCTACCGCACGCAATTTGCTCAAGAAATCAATGCCAAAGGCTTGGACGGTTTGATCGTGAGTTTGAGCGAGAGAAACAAAAACAATCTTGCTAAAAAATAAATCCAAAGCCCTTTGCACCCCTTTCATGAGTGGAGCTCCAAGATGAACACGTTCTCTCTTCCCGTCAAGATCACCCACTCAGAGGCAGAGCTTGTTTTGAAGCGCTTTAAGGAGAGCCTCAAAGCCTTGACGGCGCCTGAATTGAAAACCTTTGTCGTGGACGCTAGCGATTTGAAGGAGTTCAATTCAAGTGCGCTGGCCCTTCTCTTGGCCTTTAAAAGACAGCTGCAATCCAAGGGCTTGTCCATGGAGGTGACCCACTTGCCAGCTCAACTGCACAACTTGGCCAAGGTGTATGGTGTCGATATGTTTTTAAAGCTTGCATGAGGCGTCTTGATGCCTCTGAAGCTATGCTCCTCATGGCCGTCTTCAGTTTGAGCACCCAAGTCCCTTAAGCCTCACCCACCT
>JBAXNB010000221.1:0-3116 GCA_037134015.1 Betaproteobacteria bacterium
TGAGCGGTCTTGTACGATCGGATCTGTCAGCGCTGGAGCAAGCTGCGACAAAAGGCGCCCTGGTGCTTACCCACACCTTAATGCGAATAATTCTCATTTAGTATAGAATAATACCATGACTTCTAATCTGATCATGCAATCCC
Source organism: Betaproteobacteria bacterium (assembly GCA_037134015.1). GTDB lineage: Bacteria > Pseudomonadota > Gammaproteobacteria > Burkholderiales > Burkholderiaceae_C > Limnohabitans. The sequence goes on from JBAXNB010000221.1 coordinate 144, forward strand.
TTGACCTTTTAAAGGTCAAACACACCGCGCGCGTCGTGCGGGTCAATCCCTCTGGAGAAGACTCGCAAACGGCTCGTCAGTTAGAGGAAATCGGATTCATCCCAGGCGAGAAAGTTGAAGTGTTGAACAAGGCCTTTTTTGGAGGCGATCCCTTGGTTGTACGAGTCGGCTTGTCCACCTTTGCACTCAGGAAAGCAGAAGCACGACTCATTGAAATCGGCTCGGAGCATTGAGTGCAAACCGCCCCACTTTATTTCGTTGACTCTTCCCCCTTGGTCGCACTCATTGGCAACCCCAATTGTGGCAAAACTGCAATCTTCAATTTGCTCACAGGCAGTCGGCAAAAGGTCGCCAACTACTCAGGTGTCACGGTAGAGAGAAAAGAGGGGAAAATCGCTCAAACCGATGGTGCATCGATCCGCTTACTGGATTTACCTGGTGTCTACAGCCTGTATCCCAGGTCCATGGATGAAAGAGTGACGCACGATGTCTTAAAAGGCATTGCTGCAGGTGAAAAAAAACCAGACATTGCCGTGTGTGTTGTCGATGCCACCAACCTTAGAAGAACCCTTAGATTGGCGCTTGCGGTCCAAAGACTGGGGGTGCCATGCGTTTTGGCCTTGAACATGTTTGATCTGGTCCAAAAAAGAGGTATTGAAATCGATACCCAGGCCCTCTCAAAGGCTTTGAACATGCCTGTGATCTCCACCATCGGCATTGAACCCCAAGGTGTTCAACAACTTAAAGCGTTCTTGCTCAAAGAGTTCAATCAAGACACCTTTGCATCCTTCATCCAAGACAGTCAAGCATCATGGCATGCACAAAAAGATACTGCACTCCAAGACACCGACAAAATACAAGCCATCTTGAGCCAGATGGGCTTGGACGATGTCAATCCAGATCCCATCAACGAGAGAATTGATCGCTGGGTTTTGCACCCCCTGTGGGGCTCCTTGATCTTAGGACTGGTTTTGTTCTTGGTGTTTCAATCTGTCTTTGTTTTGGCAAATGCACCGATGCAGGCCATCAAGGACTTGGCCACTTGGACGGGCGAGAGCATTGGCTCGCACATTGAAATCGAACTGCTTCGCAGCTTGTTGGTGGATGGTCTCATTGCGGGTGTGGGTGGGGTTTTGGTTTTTTTACCGCAAATATTGATACTTTTTTTCTTCATTCTGATTCTTGAGGAGTCTGGCTACCTCCCAAGGGCGGCCTATTTACTTGACCGCATCATGGGCAGCGTGGGCCTATCTGGACGATCTTTCATTCCCTTGTTGTCAAGTTTTGCATGCGCAATTCCAGGCATCATGGCAGCAAGAACCATCTCCAACACCAGAGACCGATGGGTCACGATTCTGATCGCTCCCCTCATGACTTGCTCCGCTAGACTGCCCGTCTACACCTTGCTGCTATCGACGTTCATTCCAGAAGAATCCATGGCGCTGGGTTTGTCTTTGAGGGGTCTGGTTTTGTTTGCTCTTTATGCACTAGGCATTTTGGGCGCGATGGTCGTTGCTTGGATGTTAAAAACATTCACTCAAGCCGGACTCGTCGCCAGACCTCTGATGATGGAGTTGCCCAACTACCACTGGCCAACGCCTCACAACGTCGCCATGGGACTGTGGCAAAGAGCGAAGATTTTTCTTAATCGCGTGGGTGGCGTCATCTTGGTGCTCACCATGGGCCTGTGGTTCTTGGCGACATTTCCCCTGCCACCAGCTGGCTTTGAAGGTGCACCCATTGAGGTCAGTTTCGCAGGTTACATGGGACATGCCTTGGCTCCTATTTTTGAGCCCATTGGCTTCAATTGGCAAATAAGCGTAGCCCTGATCCCCGGCATGGCAGCAAGAGAAGTGGTGGTGGGTGCTCTTGGAACGGTCTATTCGATTGCAAGCAACTCTGCCAACGCGGGCCATGAACTGGGAGCCGTGTTGACTCAAACTTGGAGCTTGCCCACCGCCTTGTCGCTGTTGGTATGGTTTGTATTTGCACCCCAGTGTTTGTCAACCATCGCCACGGTCAAGCGAGAAACGGGCAACTGGAAGTTGCCCTTGATCATGGTCTGCTACTTGTTCTTGCTGGCCTATGCTGCATCATGGATCACTTACCATGTGAGCCTCTCTTTGGGCCTTTAAACGACCCATCAAAAGCGCCCCAGGGCGGACCTAGACCAATGCACCGTTGAGCAAGGTCATCTGACAGCAGCTGGCCCAAAAAAATAATCAGGCAAGAACGTGACCAGTTCAGGCAAGGCACACAAGATAAAGACGGCCGCCATGATCAAAAAGACAAAGGGAAGTGTGCCCCAAACCACCTCACTCAATGAAATGTCCGGGGCGATTTTATTGATCACAAAAATATTCAAGCCCACCGGTGGATGAATCAATCCCATCTCCATGATCACCGACATCACCACACCAAACCAAATCAGATCAAAGCCTTCTGCACGCAAGGGAGGCAAAATAATAGGGGCGGTCATTAAAATGATGCTCACTGGAGGCAAGAAAAACCCGAGCACCACCACCAAAACCGCAATGGCTAAAAATAAAACCCACTTTGACAAATGTAGACCCACAATCCACTCTGCTGCGCTTTGACTGATGTGCAAATAGCTCATCACATACGAATACAAAAGCGACATGCCAATGATCATCATGAGCATCGTAGCCTCAGACAAGGTACTGGTAAAAATGGGTTTAAGATCCGACAAACGCCAAGCACCATACACCATCGCAATCAAAATCAAGGCCAGCACAGCACCTAGCCCCGCTGTCTCTGAAGGGGTTGCAAAACCACCATACAAGGCACACATCACGCCCAAAAGTAAAATTAAAAAGGGCAGGACGCGAGGAATGGCCTCGAACTTTTGCCGCAAGGTGTAATGATCGACCTGCAAAATACGCGCACGCTCTCCACCATGGTCCGCCAACTTTTGCGCTTGCTTGTGCTCTAAGTTGAATTTAAAAATACCAT
>JBAXNB010000222.1:0-3075 GCA_037134015.1 Betaproteobacteria bacterium
CCTCTACGAGCGGCAAATACACGCACTTCATCAGCCATTTTCATATCAACAATATGACGCACGCCTGCAGCTGCGTCATACAAACTCAAATTCAAGGGTTGAGCAACCTCCTGTGTAATGGCCAGCTTCGCTGCTTCAAGACTTAAGGTCTGAGACCCCCCGAGGAAATACTCCGGGTTGATGTAGCCACAAATCAAATCTGCATCCGTCACGGTTGCCCGCGTTCCTCCCCTGCCATAACACGCTGGACCTGGGACAGCACCTGCACTTTGAGGGCCAATGTTCAAAAATCCTGCATCATCAACCCAAGCAATCGATCCACCACCAGCAGAAATGGTTGTCATGTCAAGCGCTGGAACATCGACTTGTCTTCTTGCAATCACACCTTCAGTGACTTCTAAGGGTACACCTCCTTCAATGAAAGCAATATCAGCACTTGTCCCGCCCATATCAACGGTGACCAATCCATGTTTAGCAGTCTCCTCAGCCAAATATGCACTGGCTTTGGCTCCAGCAGCCGGGCCAGACAACAAAGTGTGTACACTTTTACCGCCAGCAATCACCGCTGAAAATGGCATCACACCGCCATTGGATTGCATCAAAAACCTTTGAGAGGTCAAGACGCCCATCTCATCAAGGCCCTTGTTCAAGAGGGAAATGTACTGAACCAAGACAGGTTCCAAATATGCATTGAGAAGTGTCGTCGACATCCTTGCCCATTCTCTGATGCGAGGTAAAATTTCAGAGGACAAGGAAACAGAAACACCAGGATATTCCTCATGAAGGATTTCACGAGTCCTCAGTTCATGACGTTGATTCATGAATGAAAACAAGTAACAAACCGCAATTGAAGCTACATTTGCCGCCTTTAAATATCTCGCAGCTTGTCTCACGGCCTCTTCATCCAAGGCAACAAGAATTTGCCCCGAATGATCCAATCTTTCAGGTATTTCTTGGGTCAAACTTTGAGGCGCGATGGGTGTAGGTTTTTTATAAAAGTAATCGAACAGGGTTGTATCTCTTGCCTGATTTTGAACCTCTTGAATACCACGATAGCCTTTCGTGATCAGCAAACCAACCTTTGCACCTCGCATCTCCAGCAAAGCATTGGTTGTGATGGTCGTCCCATGAGAAAAGAACTCAATGTCCTGCGCTCTAAAGCCACGATCAATCAACTTTGCAATTCCATTTTGAACGCCTTGAGCAGGGTTACTCGGTGTGGTTGAAACTTTTTCAACCATCAATTCACCACTCAACATGTCAAGCAACACCAAGTCAGTGTGTGTACCACCGACATCAACCCCTAATCTGTACCTGTTTTTCATAGTTCGCTGAATTCCTGATCAATCGCCCACCATCATTGCTGAGACACCGCCGTCCACAAACAAGGTGTCGCCAACGATGAAGTCAGAATCATCGCTGACCAAAAATAAAACAGCTCGGGCTAAATCCATCGGTACGCCATTGCGACCACGAAGATTCACAACGGGGCGTGTTGGGTCAAACTCACTTTTCCCAACTGGGGATCCAATTTTGTTGGGAATCACAGCGTTAACCCTAATATCATGGGGCGCCAATTGAACTGCCATGGCTCGAGTCAAAGCAACCAAGCCACCCTTTGCTGAGGCGTAGGCCACAGCCCTCTTTCGACCATAAAACCCAGAGGTGGATCCAACATTGACAATTTTTCCACCAGAGCCTTTTTTGACCATCTCCGCTGCTGCCATCTTGCTCATTAAAAATGGCCCCGTCAAAGTCACAGCAATCACTTTGTCCCACTCGGCTTTGGTGATCTCGAGAATATGCTTGTTGTCTGAAATCGCAGCGTTGTTGACCAATATATCAATACCTCCCCACAAAGCTACGACATCCTGCATTAATTTTGAAATATCGCTTTCATTTGAAATATCTGCTAAAAAGGCTTGAGCTTGACCTCCACTTGAATTTATATCGGAGGCAACCTTTTCCCCACGCTCTTTATCAAAATCAACAACGGCAATTTTTGCACCCTCCAAAGCCAAGAGCTTTGCCGTATCTTCACCAATATTTCGTCCTGCGCCAGTAACGATTGCAACTTGTCCTTTTAGTTTCATTTTTAATCCCCTTACATATAAATCTTACAAAGATGATCAAATGATCAGCGTTTTAAGCAATATACTTGTAAAACAAGAAGGATCAAATCACATTTCTGAAATACTGTTTTTCAATAAAACAAGACAGGTGAACAATGGACAAATGGAATCAAATTGAACTCTTTGTCTTGACAGCAGAGCTGGGCAATTTGACGAAATCAGCAGAAACCCTAGGTATTTCAAATGCAACGGCCAGTCGACTACTAAGCTCTTTAGAAAAGCGCTTGAATGCAAGACTGATTGAACGCAATACCAGAGGACTCAGTTTGACCGAGGTTGGGAATCTTTTCTACTTTAAATGCAAGGATATTCTTGATGATCTCAAAGAAGCCGAGTCATCAGCTAGTGAAGCTTCAAACGAACCGACTGGAACACTTCGCATTACCAGTTCATCGTCTTTTTGCATTCAATACATCACACCTTCGTTGCCGCTTTTTCTTAAAAAGTATCCCAAAATCGAGGTTGAATTGGTTTCCGTCAACAGGTATTTGGATCTCATTGAGAGTGGAATTGATGTCGCAATAAGAACGCGCGAATTTGAACCCAACAACAACATCACGGTCAGAAAGTTGGCTTCCACAAGAAGAATACTCGTCGCATCACCGAGCTATCTCAAAAAATATGGAACTCCAAAAACCATCAAGGACTTGCTAGAACACAAGTTTTTACTCTACACCTATATCCATAAACCAGAAGAGTTGCACTTTACCCGAAACGAAAAGGTCGAAGTGATCAAGGTCAAGAGTGCCTTAAAAGCCAATGATGGGATGATTTTAAAATCCGCAGCTCTAGATGGATTGGGAATTCTGATTCAAGCCAGTTCACTCATCTATGATGACATTGAATCGGGTGCTTTGATTCCAATTATGAGTGAATGGCAATTGCCAAAATTTTCAATTAACTTTGCTTATCGCAATAAAACACACTTGCCTGCAAAGGTTCG
>JBAXNB010000223.1:0-3068 GCA_037134015.1 Betaproteobacteria bacterium
ATAGGTTTTTGTTTTTATGAAAAGCACCCCAGGAAGAAATGTTGTGGTCGTGGGCACTCAGTGGGGTGACGAGGGCAAGGGCAAACTGGTCGACTGGTTGACCGAATCTGCCCAAGGCGTGGTTCGCTTTCAGGGTGGACACAATGCAGGGCACACGCTTGTGATCCAAGGTGTGAAGACCGCACTTCATTTGATTCCCAGTGGTGTCATGCGAGAAGGCGTGAAGTGTTTTATTGGCAATGGTGTGGTGCTCTCGGTGCCCAAACTCTTAGAAGAAATTGCCGGACTCGAACGCGTGGGCGTCAAGGTGAGGGATCGACTGCGCATCAGCGAAGCCTGTCCTTTGATCTTGCCTTACCACTCTGCCCTTGACATCGCCCGTGAGGCTTACAAAGAAAAAACCGGCGGCAAAAAGATCGGCACAACGGGCCGAGGCATTGGTCCAGCCTACGAAGACAAGGTCGCCAGGCGTGCACTGAGGGTGCAGGATTTGAAAGATCCTGTTCGTTTTAAAGAAAAATTACAAGACAACTTGCAGTTGCACAATCACATTTTAAAAACCGTGCTTGGCGCGCCTGAGGTGGACTTGGAGAGCACGTTCCAAGAGGCCATGCTGTACGCCAAAGAGCTGCTCCCCATGGTGGCCGATGTGTCCAAAGAACTCAATGCTTTGCACAAAGCTGGGGCCAATTTGCTCTTTGAGGGCGCTCAAGGGACCTTCCTTGATGTTGACCATGGGACTTACCCCTTCGTCACCTCGAGCAACTGTGTGGCTGGCAATGCGGCCGCTGGCAGCGGCGTGGGTCCGGGACTGTTGCATTACATCTTAGGTATCACCAAAGCCTATTGCACCCGCGTTGGAGGCGGTCCATTTCCCACCGAACTGGAGTGGGAGACGCCGGGAACGCCTGGTCACCACATGGCCACTGTGGGTGCAGAAAAAGGCGTCACCACGGGTCGATCCAGGCGCTGTGGTTGGTTTGATGCTGCCATGCTCAAACGCAGTGCACAGGTCAATGGTTTGAGTGGCCTATGCATCACCAAGTTGGATGTCTTGGATGGACTCACAGAAATCAAACTGTGCACGCACTATGTGATGGGGGGTCAAACCGTGGACCTCTTGCCAATGGGGGCCGACGACATCGCTCGTTGCGAGGCGGTGTATGAAACGCTGCCCGGCTGGAGCAAGCCCACCCATGGCGTGACCCACTTTGAAGACTTGCCTCTTGAGGCGCAGAATTATTTGAAACGCATTCAAGAGGTGTGCGAAGTGCCCATCCACATCGTCTCGACCAGTCCAGACCGCGCGCACACCATGGTGCTCACCGAGCCTTTCGTTGCGCCTTGATTCACCCAGTTGATGTCTGATGCTGAAGCGTTTCGAGTCATTTTTGTTGATTTAAAAAATTAAAGGGATAGTTTCTATGTTGACTGAAGACGGTAAACACTTGTATGTCTCCTATGACGAGTACCACAACTTGATTGAAAAGTTGGCCTTGAAGATCCACCACTCGGGTTGGGAGTTTGACAACATTTTATGTTTGGCCAGGGGCGGTATGAGGCCAGGGGACATTTTGTCAAGAATCTTTGACCGCCCTTTGGCCATCATGTCAACGAGCTCTTACCGCTCAGAGTCGGGCACCGTTCAAGGTCACTTGGACTTGGCGCGCTACATCACCACCCCCAAAGGAGAAATCGCCGGTCGAGTCCTGCTCGTCGATGACTTGGCCGACTCGGGCCACACCTTGAAGGCCGTGGTGGATTTGCTTAAAACCAGCTACAAGCCCATCACCGAGCTCAAAACTGCCGTTCTTTGGACCAAGGGACTCTCAAGCTTTGAGGCCGATTACTCGGTGGAGTTTTTGCCAACCAACCCTTGGATCCATCAACCCTTTGAGGCTTATGATGCCCTCAGGCCCGAGCAACTCCTCTCCAAGTGGAAGCTCTAAGGGCTTGCAGCCGCTAGCACGCTGGACAGCAGCTTCATGGGGGATGATGATGTTGAGAGTTCTACCCCAAAGTCAGGCGCGTAAACCTAAAGGCCGCCAAGATGTCTGAGATCAAGTCCACCCATCTGATCCATCACCCGTACCAAGCGCCCCAAGAGTTTGAGTCCCCTCAAGCGCCCATTTACAAGGCCTCCACGGTCATCTTCCCCAGCGTGCAAGCGATGAAGGACAGGAGATGGCAAGATAAAAGTGCCTACACCTACGGCCTTCACGGCACGCCAAGCACCTTTGTCCTTGAGGAAAAACTAGCCACCCTGGAGGGCGGCACTTACTGCTCCTTGATGCCCAGTGGCTTGTCGGCCATCGCGCATGTGAACTTGGCTTTTTTGCAGGCCGGCGACCATGTCTTGTTGCCAGACAATGCCTACAGTCCCAACATCAGCATGCTCAAGCACTTGTTGTCAAATTTTGGCATCACCTCCACGCGCTATGACCCGATGTCATTGTCCGACTTCAGTGCCAAATTGAACGAAGGCACTCGGTTGGTGTGGTTGGAGGCGGCAGGTTCTGTCACCATGGAGTTTCCTGACTTGGTGGGTTTGTGCAAGGCCACTCAAGCTCACAATGTTCGGCATGCGCCCTCGGGCAGGCGTCCAAGCCTGCTCGCCTTGGACAACACCTGGGGTGCGGGCTTGGCCTTCAATGCCTTTGAGTTGGGGGTGGACATGACGGTCCATGCCTTGACCAAATACCCCAGTGGCGGCGGTGATGTGCTCATGGGGTCGGTGGTGTCCAAAGAGCCTGCCATCGCGCAAGCACTCTCTCAAGCACACATGCACTTGGGCACGGGTGTGGGGCCCCATGATGTGGATGCGATTTTAAAGGGCCTACAAAGCATGGTGCTTCGCTACGAGGCGCAAGACCGAGCGGCTCGGTTCTTGGCCTATGCCTTGATGCGTGAGAGCGCTTTTGCAGAGATTTTGCATCCGGCTTTGCCGCATGCCATAGGCCACGCCCACTGGAAGGCTCTTTGCGTGACTTCGCAAAAGCCTGAGGGCCTGGCCGCAGGGATCTTTAGTGTGGTGTTCAAACCCGAGTACTCACAGCACCGAGTTGAAG
>JBAXNB010000224.1:0-2993 GCA_037134015.1 Betaproteobacteria bacterium
CACCATCAAACACCCCAACCCCAACACCAGGATCAAGCCCCAAGCCCATGAAGCTAACAAATTGGATCCTTGATGGGACCTTTCATTGGCGCCAATGCTCACACGCCGTCCTCCAACACCGCTTGGGTGTCCATGAGGCTTACGGCGCCAGCCTTGATCTGCTCCAGCAGAGAAAGAGTTTCGGGCATCAACTTGGCAAAGTAAAAATGGGCCAACTGAATTTTGCCTTCATAGAAAGACGTCCTTTGAGACCCTTGTGCTTTTGCATGCGCTACAAAGGCCATTTTTGCCCACATGTACCCCATCACAAAGTGCCCCAGCAGTCGCAAATAGTCGACAGCTGCGGCGCCAATTTCATCTGCATTTTGCAAAGCTTTGAAACCAAGCTCTCCGGTGACTTGCTCAATGCGCTGGGACAAGTTCTTGAGCGTTTTGACAAAAACATGCATCTCTGGTGCATGCTCGCTGCTTTGTACCTGCTCTAAAAAGGACTGCACCTGAGCGCCAAAGCGCTTCAAGCTTTCTCCCTCATTGGCCAACACCTTCCTGCCCAAGAGATCCAAGCTCTGAATGGCATTGGTCCCTTCGTAGATCATGTTGATGCGACTGTCCCTGACAAACTGCTCCATGCCCCAGTCACGGATGTAGCCATGCCCGCCAAACACTTGCAGACTTGCAGAGGTGGCAATCCAAGCATTGTCCGTGAGAAAGGCCTTCACAATGGGCGTTAAGAAGGCCAACTCCTTGTGTGCCAAGTCACGCGCCATCTCGCTGCTCGCGTTCACGCTCTCGTCCATCAACACCGCGCTGTACATTGACAACGCTCTCCCGCCTTGCGCATAGGCCTTGGCCGTCAAGAGCAGTCGCCTGACATCGGGATGCACAAGGATAGGATCGGCGGCTTTGGACAAGTCCTTCGGACCGAGCAAACTCCTCGATTGAATTCTCTCCTTGGCGTAGGTCAATGCATTTTGAAAGGCCACCTCGGTCAAACCCAAGGACTGCATGCCCACGCCAATGCGTGCGGCATTCATCATGACAAACATCGCGGCCAAACCCCGGTTGGGCTCGCCCACCAGAGTCCCGATCGCCCCTTCAAGGCTCATTTGACAAGTCGCACTGCCCTTGATGCCCATCTTGTGCTCAAGCGCTGTACAAAAAATACCATTTCTTGCCCCCAGTGCGCCATCGGCTTCAAGAAGAAACTTGGGTACGAGAAACAAGCTGATGCCCTTGCTGCCTTTGGGCGCATCCGGCAAGCGCGCCAAGACCAAATGCACGATGTTGTCCACCAAATCATGCTCACCCGCGCTGATGAATATTTTTTGACCTGTCAATGCATACGCCCCGTTGTCTTGAGGCAAGGCCTTGGTGGTGATCAGGCCCAGATCCGTTCCACACTGAGGCTCGGTCAAACACATGGTGCCGCTCCACTCACCGCTGGTGAGCTTGGGCAAAAAGGTTTTCTTTTGCCATTCATTGCCATGCGCATGCAAGCACTCGTAAGCCCCATGGGTCAAGCCCGCATACATGGTCCAGGCTTGGTTGGCTGCATTGAGCATTTCATAAACGCATTGGTTCACCACCATCGGTAGTCCTTGCCCGCCGTAAAGCGGGTCACAACTGATCGAGGCCCAACCGCCCTCAACGAAGGCTTTGTAGGCCTGCTTGAACCCTGCAGGGGTTTTCACTTCATGTGTTGCGTGATCGAGCTCACATGCCTGCTCGTCGCCAACTTGGTTCAAAGGCTGTACCACCTCAGAAGCGAAGCGAGCACTTTGATGGAGTATGTCTTGCAAGGTCTCCAAGTCAAAGTCACTGTGAAGGGGCCACTTTTTTAAGTGTTCCGACAAACCCAATACCTCATCGAGCACGAACATCATGTCCTCAAGGGGTGCGGTATAACTTGGCATAAGACCTTCTTTGCTTGTCTGTGTTCTTTTAAGGCGTGCTTGAACTGTCATGGATTGAACCCATGCACACCCCCATTCATGAAGAGGCTGGCATTGCGCGAACATTCAGCACCTCCATCAAAGGTTTATTTTGACTCAAATCCACTTAAAAACACATGGGAGAAACACACAAACATTTAAAACAAGCGTTCATCGGATCTTTGGGCCGTTTTGGCTCAGCCGCCATGAAGCTTCTCTGGCTCAGTTAAACTTCCTGTGTTTTTGTCACCAGCCTTAAAACGGAAGACCGCTTTCATGAACGCAACACGAATCATTGCCATCCGTCACGGTGAAACCGACTGGAACGTGCAAACACGCATTCAAGGTCACATGGACATCGACTTGAACGAAAAGGGGCTTTGGCAAGCCTCTCGGCTTGCACCGAGCTTGGCCGATGAGGGTCTCGCGCAGGTCTACACCAGTGACCTCTCTCGCGCCAAAGTGACGGCACAATCTTTTGCACACGCTTTGTCGATTCCGCTCCTTGAAGACCCTGGGTTAAGAGAAAGACATTTTGGTGTGTACGAGGGCCTCACGTGGCAAGAGCTTGAAGAACTCCACCCGCAAGAAGCACGTGCATGGAAGTCGCGCGAGCCGCATTGGGTGCCGCCGCAAGGCGAAAGCTTAGAGATGTTCAGGTTGCGAATTGTGACGGCCATCAACGCCTTGGCACCTAAGCACCTGGGAGAGCAAATTGCCATCGTCACCCACGGGGGGGTGTTGGATGTTTTGTACCGAGTTGCCACCCATCAATTTGACCAAAGTCCAAGAACTTGGAGCCTTGGCAACACCTCCATCAACCGTTTGCTTTGGTCCAAAGAGGGGCTTCACTTGGTGGGTTGGGGCGACCAAGCCCACTTGGAGCAAAGCCCTCACGCTGAGCCTTCGAAAGCTTTTTTTTAAATCCCGCTCAGCCCTTGGGCATCTCTGGGGGTTTGAGACCCAAATGCGCATAGGCCGTAGCACTTGCAATGCGCCCCCTGGGCGTTCTTTGCAAGTAACCTTGCTGGAGCAAATACGGCTCGATCACATCCTCAATGG
>JBAXNB010000225.1:0-2987 GCA_037134015.1 Betaproteobacteria bacterium
ATTTAGGTCAAGGCTTTCCAAATTTCGCCTGCGATCCGCAATTGGTTCAGCACGTCACCAACGCCATGCTTGAAGGCTTGAATCAATACCCTTCCATGCTCGGCGTGCCAGAGTTGAGAGGAGCGGTCGCGAAAAAAATTGAGGCGCTTTATCAAAAAACCTACGACCCCAACAGCGAGATCACCATCACCGCGGGGGCGACCCAGGCGATTTTGAGTGCCATTTTGGCGATCGTGAGAAGCGGGGATGAGGTGATCGTGCTCGAGCCTTGCTACGACAGTTACATCCCCAACATCGAGTTGGCTGGGGGTGTGGTGGTGCCTGTGCCCTTGAAGCCGGGCAACTTCAAGGTGGATTTTGAGGCGATTCAAAACGCCATCACCCCCAAAACCCGAGCCATTTTGATCAACTCTCCGCACAACCCCAGTGCGACCATTTGGAGCGCCGAGGACTACCTCAAGTTAAGCGACATCTTAAAGGGCAGCTCCATCTTCCTCATCAGCGATGAGGTCTATGAGCACATGGTCTATGCGCCCTACCATCACCTGAGTGCTGCAAGCTTTGAGGTCTTGGCCGAGAGGGCCTTCATCGTTTCAAGCTTTGGTAAAACCTACCACGTCACCGGTTGGAAGGTGGCTTATTGTGCCGCTCCAGCACAACTGACAGCTGAATTCAGAAAGGTTCACCAATTCAACGTCTTTACCGTCAACACGCCCGTGCAGCATGCCTTGGCCAGGTACATGCAAGACGCAAGCCCCTACATGGAACTGCCCGCTTTTTACCAAAGAAAGCGCGACCTCTTTCAAGCAGGTCTTGCAAAAACCCATTTCTCTTTGCTACCCGCTCTTGGGAGCTACTTTCAGTGTGTGCGGTTGGACGATTTGAAAGTGCCAGAGAAGTCCCTCGGAGAATCCAAGTTTTGCGAGTGGCTCACCACAGAGATAGGGGTGGCGGCCATTCCGCTGTCGGCTTTTTACAGAAACGGTTTTGATCAAGGCATTGTTCGCTTTTGCTTTGCAAAAAAAGACGAGACCTTGAACTTGGCTCTCGAACGTTTGGCCCAACTCTGAGCACCTTGAAGGCTCTCTTTTGAGAGCTTGTTGTTGACAGCCTTTTAAAAAAACCTCTACTGCTGCAAAAGCGCCCAAGCCTTCTCCAAACGCTTGAGGCTCACCGGTTGAGGGGTTCTGAGCTCCTGGGCAAAGGCACTCACCCGCATTTCTTCCAGCATCCAACGGAACTCTCGCGTCCTGTCGTCTTCTTGACCTTTTCTTGCATCCATCCAACGCCAAAATTTGGACTCCACGGGCTTGAGTTCAGACAACTTCATCTGATCCCGGGCAGGATCGGACTTGTACTTGTCCATTCGCAAATGAACGGCTTTGAGGTAGCGGGGCAAATGCTGCCACTGGGTGTAGGGGATTTGGGTGATGAAGCGCGGCGTGATGAGCTTGTTCAACTGCCCCTCAAGGTCCTCGCTCACCTCGGCGGGCAACTTCATGTCCTTTAATTTTTTGCGGCAGGCTTGGTACTCAAGCAGCACTTGATGGATGCTCTTGCACACCTCTTGGGCAATCAAGTTAAAGCGTCCACGACCTTCTTGCAAGCGAAGCGCGAAACTGCCCCCATCGCGTGGCCAAGGCTCGTTCATGAAAGCCCTGTGCACCGACACGCTCAAGAGGTCTTTGAACACCTCGTCGCTCGCCGCCTTGGGGCTGATTTGCAGGTAGATCATGTTCATGCCGACCAAGGCGGGTAAGTTTTTTTGCAAGAACTTGATGGACTCTTTGAGCTCCAGCACAAAGAGCCGCTCAAGGCCCTTGGCAAGCTTGCTGTGCGCCACATCAGGTTCATCAAAGACTTCGATCCTGACACCATCCCCCACATCCACCAAGGCCGGAAAGCCCACCAAAGATTGCGCGCCTCGCTTGATCTCCATGAGTTCGGGCAAAGGCTCAAAGTCCCATGAGGTGTAGACCTTGTCGGCGCTCGGAGGTGGGTCATCAGCCCTTGCGCCCTGTGCCTTGGCTTTGGCCTGGTCATGGGTCTTGTCATTGAAAGGCAGGTGGCTCGTGTTGTCAGAGCTCTGCTGGCTCCAAGCCTCTTTGGATGCGCCGTCTTTGGGGCCTGTGTCGGAGTTCAGTTGGGTTTTGATCGAGGCCAGGGCTTGGAAGGCACCGCGCGCTTGGGTGCTCAATTGGGCCTTGAGGCTGCCCAAGTTACGGCCTTGGGCGAGCATGCGTTGGTGCTCATCGACGACTTGAAAGTGACACAGCAAATGCACCTGCAGGGTGTCTGTTTTAAAGTCCGTGGCCTTCAAATCCAATTGGGTCTTTTCTCTGACTTGTTGCAGCAAGCTGTTCATCAAGGAGCCATGCGCAAAGCGCTCAGGGGTGCACAGGGCATCGTAGAACTGTTGCGCGCTTTGCGGCAAGGGCACCAAGCGCGACCTCGGCCGTTGGGGAAGACTTTTAAGGAGCGCTTGAATTTTTTCTTTGAGCATGCCAGGCACCAACCACTCCGCCCTGTCCTCTTGCACTTGGTTCAACACAAACAGTGGAAGGGTGACACTCATGCCGTCTCGGGCGGCACCGGGCTCATGCAAATACTCGACCTTGCAGTCCACCCCGCCCATGCGAAGGGTGGGCGGAAAAGACTGGTAGTTGATGCCTTTGGCCTCGTGGCGCATGAGCGTTTGTTTGCTCATGAAAAGCGGAGAAGCCTTGGGGTCGCTCGCCATCTGCTCTTTGTACCACGTCTCCAGCGTCTGTCCGCTGTAGACGTGTTCAGGCAAGAGTTCGTCGTAGAACGCAAAAATCAGCTCATCGTCGACCAACACATCTTGTCGCCTGGACTTGTGCTCCATGTCTTCGATTTCATCGATCAACTGTTGATTGGCCGATAAAAACTTCAACCGCGTCTCCCACTCTCGTTGCACCAAGGCCTCGCGGATGAAGATTTGCCGAGCCGCTCGCATGTCCAGACGT
>JBAXNB010000226.1:0-2972 GCA_037134015.1 Betaproteobacteria bacterium
CCGCATCTTGCGCAGCAATAAAGGCACCCGTGATGCTGGCCGTTCTTGTACCCCCATCGGCCTGGAGAACATCGCAATCCAAATGAAGAGTGCGTTCCCCTAGTTTCTTCAAGTCAAACACGGCTCTCAAGGACCGACCAATGAGTCTTTGTATTTCCTGGGTGCGACCTGATTGCTTCCCTTTGGCCGCCTCGCGGTCACTTCTTGTGTGTGTGGCCCGGGGCAACATGCCGTATTCAGCGGTGACCCATCCCTCTCCTGAGCCTTTTTGATGGGGGGGGACTTTCTCGAGCACTGAGCAGGTGCAAAGTACTTGAGTTTGTCCAAATTCGATGAGAACAGAGCCCTCTGCGTGGCACGTAAAGCCTCGAGTGATGCGGACTTCACGCAACTGGTCATGTTTGCGGTCTTTTCTTGTATAGGGAGTGCTTGATGTCATCTTGGATTTGGTTTGTAACCGTTTTTTTGTGAACCCGTATTGTCATGTATTCGAGCTTAATTTACCTGCTTGACCAAGAAATAAAGATCAAACCGAGACTATTTTGTTTTGTTACCTAAGTTAATTCTGCTCATAAAAAATTTGAACTTAAGAATTCAAATTTTTGGAGTGCAGCCATTTGAATAAGGGTTAACACGGGTCATAAAAGGAAATTATTTGTTAAAAATAACCTACTTTTAAGCGAAGATACACAATTCTTTGTTATGTAACTAAGCAAATTGAATCTTTGAGCTTTTCAGCCCAATAAGGATCTATTCTGCCTAGCTGTCTTTTGATCAACCTTAGGGGTTTTAAACCATGGAAACTGTAGAGCAAAATAAAATATTGACTCAAGTGGGCAAGGGTACTCCCATGGGCGAATTGATGAGAAGGTATTGGCAACCATTTGCGGCGGCCGATGAAATCAAAGACAAGTGGACGCTCAAGGTGCGCTTGCTTGCAGAAAACTTGGTCTTGTTCAAAGACCGCTCTGGCAAGTTGGGGCTCATCGCAGAAAATTGTCCTCATAGGAGAGCCTCCTTTGCCTATGGCATACCCACCGAGCGGGGTATACGTTGCCCGTATCACGGTTGGGAATTTGGCCACCAAGGCGAATGCTTGAACCAACCCAATGAGTTGGACAATCCGACTTTCAAAGCTCGAGTCCAAACCAGTGCTTACCCCGTTCAAGAGCTAGGTGGTTTGTTGTTTGCCTACATGGGCCCTCAACCCCAACCTCTTTTACCTCGCTTGGATGGTTTTGTTCATCCAGGGACCATACGAATGCTTGGGCGCTCATTGCTGCCGATCAATTGGTTGCAAATCATGGAAAACTCTTTGGATCCGGTACATACCGAATGGCTGCATGGGCACCATTATGAGTTCTTGAAAGAGCAAGAGGGTATCAAAGTGGCTATCAGTGCACACCATCAAAAAATTGACTTCAAAGAGTTCGAATATGGCATGACCAAACACCGACTCTTAGAGGGAAACTCCGAGGATGGTGACGATTGGAAAGTGGGTCATCCGATCATTTTCCCCAACACCTTGGCGGTGGGCAATGGAGACGAGAAGGCCAGGTACTTTTCATTTCAAATCCGAGTCCCTGTGGATGATGAAAACACGCTTCATCTTTGGTACAACGCTTATGTGCCGCCTCAAGGCAAGAAGGTGCCCACGCATTTGCTGGACAAAGTCCATCAGTACACGGTGCCTTACTTGGATGAAAAGGGTGACTTCATTGTAGACAATGTCGATGGCCAAGACATCATGGCGTGGATCTCACAAGGCACCATCGCAGATCGTTCTGCTGAAAATCTAGGTGCGACCGATCGAGGCGTAGCCATGTACCGCCGCATGCTCAAGCGGGAGATGAAAAAGGTGGAGGATGGACTCGACCCCATTGCTGTTGTTCGTGATGCAATGAAAAATGAGAGAATTGATTTGCCCAACGAGAAGAAAAAACATCACAACAGCGATGGTTTTGCTAGCTTTATGCTAAGAACCCATGCCAAGTACTCTCCCATAGCCAAAGACTTGGTGGAAATTTTTGAGGGTGCTGAGCACCCTGGCATCAAAGAAGCACAAGCGATACAGGCAGAACTGGCCAAGCTTTAAAGCCTTGGTTTTTTAGCATCCATTGATCAACCTATTTAGAGAGAAAAACCTGTGAACAAGCAAGAAATTACCGATAAATTAATCGCCGCTGGCCGTATTTTGGAAACCAACGGGCAAGGTGACTTGACCCGTGGGCATGTTTCCATTCGAGTGCCTGAGGATCCTGAACATTTCTATATGAAACCGCATAGTTTTGGTTTCGATGAGATCACCCCTGAGAACATGGTGGTGTGTGATTTGACGGGTGAAAAAGTCTCAGGTGGCGGCAGACGCCACAGCGAGGTTTTTATTCATTCCGAAATTTACAAGGTCCGCCCCGACGTCATGAGTGTGATCCATACGCATCCGACCTTTGCGGTTGCGTTGTCAGCCACTGGCAAGACTTTAGAGTCCATCAGTCAACCTAGCGTGGCCTTTGCCGATGGATTGCCCTATTTCACGGAGACCATCGATTTGATCCGTACCCCCGAAATGGGTGCCGGTGTTGCTAGAGCACTTGGCGCATGCAAAGCGGTGTTGATGCGAAACCACGGCGTGGCTGTTGTGGGGCAAAGCGTTGAGGAGTCGACCATTTTGGCCATCATGTTGGACAACGCTTGCCAGATTCAGTTGCAAGTCATGGCCGCTGGCGGGGTGGGTGAAAAGTTCACGGATCAAAGTATTCAAAGGCTTCATCACAACATCACACGCCATGAACAGTATGTGATCAATTTTGATTATTTGAAAAGAAAAGCTGACCGCCTCTACAAGTAACAAAAGCAGAGCTGATTTGCTGATGGCTTCTGCGCTTCAAACCACCAGGGGAATTTCATGAGTTGTCGTTCAATCGTTGTGGGTATGGTGAATTTGTGTTTGACTGTCCTCAGTGCCAGTGCAT
>JBAXNB010000227.1:0-2926 GCA_037134015.1 Betaproteobacteria bacterium
TTAGAAAAGCCCCAGGGCTTGAACCTTCCAAGCCAGCCAGAGTTTTCTGATGGGTGTGAGAGACACGCGTTGCGTGAGCACTGGGTAATTGGCCAGCTCAATTTCATTCAAGAGCGTGCGATAAATACTGGCCATCATCAAGCCTGGTTTTTGTGATCTGAGATCTTCTTGCGGTAAAAGCGCAAAGGCCTCTGTGTAGAGTTCTTGGGCCCGCAAGCTTTGATGCGCCATCAGGGCTTGAAATCGCTCAGAGTCGATACGGTTCAAAATTTCATGGGCCTTCACATCAAAGGCCTGTAAATCTGTGATGGGCAGGTAAATGCGTCCGCGCATTGCATCTTCGCCAACGTCGCGAATGATGTTGGTCAACTGAAACGCTTGACCCAGACGATGGGCGTACTGGGTGGTTTGAGCAGACGTTTGTCCAAAAATCAAAGCCGAGACCTCGCCCACCACGCCGGCAACGAGATGACAGTACCGCTCAAGCCCGGGTCGGTCCAAGTACCTGGTTTGAGTCAAATCCATTTCACAGCCCTCAATGATGGACAAGAGATGGTGGCTTTTGATGTGAAACGCTTGTGTCCAAGGCATCAAGGCTTTGAGGACCGGGTGATGAACTTGACCATCAAAGGCGTCTAGGACGGCTTGTTTCCACCAGGCCAATTTGGAGGCGGCAATACCGGGCTCGGTGACCTCATCAACGATGTCATCAACCTCTCTGCAAAAAGCATAAAAAGCGGTGATGCACAACCTTTTGGGTCTCGAGAGAAACAAAAATGCATAATAAAAACTGCTTCCCGAAGTGGCAGCCTTGTCTTGTACGTATTGCTGTGGCGTCATGGAGAGAGATTGTGCCATTGACGGGCCCAAGTTTTTCTTAAAATGTGCGGGCCGAGGAGATTTTTCTTGGCTTCTTGGGCTGGGAAAACAAAGACCTTTATGACAAGGCTCGAAGCAGCATGGAGGGAAAGTCCATCGGACCGATCTTTGGGCGGTGCAAATAGGTGTTCACGGTCCTGCATTTTTGCAGTATTTTCAGTCCCCCTTGGACCACCATTTTCAGCTCCCATGCGGCACGCCCAGGGACGCGATCGCACAAGGGCGAACCTTGGATCATCAACGCGTGTGCAAAACTCAGCTCCTCTTCCAGCTCGCTGCCCGTGGGCAAATAAAATCGATGCCTTGGAATATCGATGCTCAGGTCTTGCCAGAAATTGATCAATTGAAGTGAGGTGCAAATGGCGTCGCTCCTTCTGATGGAGTCGGCCTCGTGGATGCCATACAAGTGCAAGAGGAGTCGGCCAATGGGGTTGGCCGATTTGGAGCAGTAGCGCAACAAGGCTGCTTGGCTTTCGTAACGCACGGCATGTTCGGTGTACAACACGTCTTGCTCAAAGGCGTCTAGCAGATGGAAAAAAGGCTCGGTAGGCAAGTTGAACGCCAGGACTGCTTCAGACAAATCCGAGAACAAGATTTGATGAGGACCAGAGAGTTTTTGAGGTTCATACAAGCAGATCTTTAGCATCTGTTTGAAGTCATGAAGTTGTTGCAGGCGCACGCTTGCCAAAGCATCACCTTCGTCGGCAAAGTCATCTGCGGTTCTGGCAAAGTTGTAGATGGCCATGATGGGCGCTCTCAGAGAGGGCGGGCACAGCCAAGAGGCCACGGGGAAGTTTTCGTAATGTTTCACACCTCCATGCTACCAAGCTTATGCAGCTCGTGCCAAGTGGGTAGGTATTTCTTTCTCTGGCTTGACTTCCTCAAGGTTTGTTGATGATTTTTTAGAAAGTTCAAAAATTGATCCGTGAAAGGTCATGGGTTTTGAGCTCTTTTGAGTCTTCAAAGCCCGACCAAGAGATGAGGTCGGAAAAAGCATTTAGAATCCACCTTTGGGATGCGACTGTGGCGAAATTGGTAGACGCAATAGGTTTAGGTCCTATCGGCAGAAATGCTGTGCTGGTTCGAGTCCAGTCAGTCGCACCATCCTTTTTTCCTTTGCTTGCTAAGACTTGCGGCTAAATATGTTCACGCACGGTGTAGCTTCCAGAGCCGTAGTGGCTTTCAACTTCAGATGACTAGGCTTGGTTTTTTGGAGCCATATGACACTTGCGCTGAAG
Source organism: Betaproteobacteria bacterium (assembly GCA_037134015.1). Classification (GTDB taxonomy): domain Bacteria; phylum Pseudomonadota; class Gammaproteobacteria; order Burkholderiales; family Burkholderiaceae_C; genus Limnohabitans. The sequence continues at coordinate 2,118 of JBAXNB010000227.1, forward strand.
AGACTTTCTTGCTCTAATGCTCTCAGTGGTGCAAAAGTTCAAACATCAAACTTTTGCAACTGAAACCACGTGCGGTTCAGTTCTAACGAAGGGGGTGAAGCAAGAGCAAACCTTTGAAGTTAAAGCCACTCCGCAACACGCTTTGGAGAATTCGCATTGCTGGAAAAATCAAGCATGTCTTTCAAACAAGCCCCTTTTTTTCCAAGTCGCGAAGAGGCAGTCTTGGGGGCGTCTGACCTTGAGGAAACTCAAGCAGGTTTGGGGCCATGGCCATCTCTTGGCTTGACCTCCTCGGTGGTGGCACTTCTATCAGGATGTGGTGACGCAGGCTTTGATCCAAGTGCGGGCCAAGCCTTGGCCGAACCCTCCTTGGCGCGCGACAATTTCTCATTGCTCGCAGACCTACCTCCTCAGCCGGTCAAAAGAAGTTTGGTGACCTCGGTGTCGCCCACCTTGGCGTCCAGCGCACCCTCAACAACAGAAGCCAATGCTTTGTTCAATTGGGCTGAGGGTCAGTATCCATCTTTGTTTCCTCGTGGACCTTTGAATTTGGTCTATGGCAGTTATCTGTACCGGTATTACGCCAGCACCCAAACTTATTTGGGCGTCAGCGCCCAAGGGGACGCGAGTGGGGATGTTTTCGTCTTGGGCCCCATCAGCAGCAATGTGCTCACGCGTGTTGGCGCTTTGTCAGGCTTTGCATGCCTGGTCAATGGGGGGCTTTGTACTTTGAATTCGGTCAATGCGGCCTCTCGGTTCTTGCACCAAGCCACATTGGGTTTTACCAAAGAGCAATTGAACGCTGTGAG
>JBAXNB010000228.1:0-2887 GCA_037134015.1 Betaproteobacteria bacterium
GTTTTAGGGACATCTTCAATTTGAATGGGCAAGGACGTGAAGATGGGCGCAACTTCCCTAAAGATCAAATAGCTTGCAAACAACAAAGCACAGGCGAGCTCGATGGTGAACGCCACCCCAAGAGAGCTCCAAAAGGCTTTTTTGGCGGGGGGCGTGTAATTAAAAACCGGTGATGCAGAGCTGTTTTGCAACTCTTGCATGCTTGGAGACCTGGCGCTCATAGGCTGAGGGTGGTGAATTTAAACAACAAAGAAAAGCTCATGGTGCTTGTTTAGCCGCCAAACCTATTTGGATGGCACCACCGCGTTTGACCGCGTCAATGGCTGACATCAATTGCTGTAAATTGACTTTGTCCGAACCGGCAAGGGTGACAGCCAATTCGCTGGGGTTTCTGGACTTGACCAAGTTGGTGATTTGTTCCGCGTTCCTGTCTGAGCCCTCTGCATAAAAAACACCATCCTCCTTGATCTCAATCAAGAGTTTGGGGGGTGGCATTTTCACGGAGGTCGAACTCGTGGGCAGTTTGCTGATGTGACCTGAGGTTGGAATCATCCTCAGCGTCATCATGGCAAAAAACACCAATAAAAAAAGCATGATATCGATCATCGGAATGATTTCAATCCGGGCTTTTCGGGTTTCAAAGTAACGCATGGTGTCTTACAAAAATAATCAGTGACGTTGTTGACCTGCTCGACGGTTCAGCAGCATGACTTTGAGGGTTTCCAATTGGTGGACGATGACCCTGACGTGGGTGTTGAGCCAGTTGAAGAAGATCAAACCAATCATGGCGATCAATAAACCGCAGGCGGTAGCGACCAAGGCCTCGGCAATGCCCCCAGTGACTTGGGAGGCCGCGTTTTGAATATCATCGAGCACAGAAAACGCGTTGAACATGCCAATGATCGTGCCAAATAGACCTAAAAGTGGTGCCAGTGTGATCACCGTGTCCAGCATCCAAAGGGATTTGTCGAGCATCGGCACCTCGTGCATCAAGGCTTCTTCAAGGTGATCGGCCACACGCTCTTGAGAGGTCGTCGTGGGCTCGTGTTCCAGAATTTGTATGATTCTGGTGTGTGGCATGTCCTGGAACTTTTGCATCAACTCTTTGGCGTTGGCACTTTTGAGAAGGGGGTCTTGTCTTAAAAGTTGCATGAGTTGTTCACCGGCACTTTGCATGTTCAACAAGTGTCGGGTGCGCTCGATGATGACGGTCAAGGCAATCAGCATCAGCACCGCCATCAGGTACAAGGTACCACCAGAGTCGTTGGCGATGGTCAATAAGTTGTCTAAATTCATGGTCTATACAATCAAAGAGGGCCAGCATTGCTGGCCCTGGATACATCTGAGAAATTTTAGAAGTCTGCCTTACCAGAGAGCATGAAGCTTCTAGGCGCTTGGTAGAGGTACTGTGTTGAAGCACTGCTGATCGGACCAGAGGCCGCAACCAAGCTTTGTCGATCTGTCAAATTGAAGACGCTGAATTGCAACTTGAAGTTCTTGGCACCCAAGGTGCTTACTTGCTTGAAGTTGTAAGAGACATTCAAGTCGGTGTTGTCGATGTAGGGCAACTGTGAGCCCAACTTGGCGTTGTATTGGTTACCGATACGCTTGAAGATCAAAGATGCATTCCATGGTCCTTGGTTGTACAAGGCGCCTAAGCCATAGGTGACGTTAGGTGCATTGGGGATCTGTCCCACGGGTTGCTTGACGTCGGCGTTTGAAGCTTTGTAATTGGCATCGTTCACGCCAAAGTTACCGTAGGCAGCCAAACCGCTACCCAGCATGTACGTGCCTTCAGCTTCTGCACCTTTGTAAATACCGCCGCCCACATTGATCCAGTTGGGGTTGGCGTTGGTGCCCGTGTTGAACTGCATGTTGTTCATGTCGATGTAGTAGAGGTCTGCAGCAGCTGTCAAAGCGTCTGACTTGTGAACCACACCCACTTGGTAGTTGGTGGTGGTTTGTGGCGATGGAGCGGAGGAGGTGGCCGTTCCGATGCCAAAGGTTGGGGGCAACTGCATGCCTGTAGCGTACTGTGCGTAAACTGAGTTTTGAGCATCAAGGCGTTGGTTGATGGTTAAAAACGGTAAAGACGCACCGTATTTGTAGGCATAGCTCTGTGGAATCTGTGCTTTTTGGTTGGAGGCAGAGGACAAGTCCATGCCGTACACCATCATCTTGTAACCAGGTGTCACCGTCATACCAGGTGCTGCGTTCCATTCGTATTCAACGAAGGGTTGGTATTGGTGCCAGTGAGAGTACTGTTGTGCAAAGTTGCCCGTGGTGACCACGCCAGCAGGTTGGCCACTGACACCAGGAAGGACCGTGAAGTTGTTGGTGAAATCGGCTTCTAAATTGTGACGCTCTGTTCTGGAGAACTCCCACCAAACACCCACACGCAACAAATCTGCGCCATACTTTTTGGTGGCTTTAAAAACGTCTCCATAAACGCGGTATTCGTTGAGCTTCAAGTAGCCAGGCACGTCGTTGTTGGGTAGCTTCAGAGAGGTTTTGGCCAAGGTTGTGATGGCCAATGAAGAGTCACCCGTTGGGCCGTACAAAGAAGGGTCTTGACCGGCCCATGTGTTGTTGGTGTAGGCATAGGTGTAGGCGTTGTTGTCGGTTTGCCATCCATTGCCCAAGTCACTTTGTAAGCGAATGTATTCGATATCTGTTGTTTTGGCTTGATAGTTGAAGCCAGCATAGCCTTGGCTTGCTGGATTGTTGTTCATGACGTAATTCTTGCCAAAAGCTTTCATTTGTGCCGCAGTGGGTCCGTTGGCATTGTCGGTCACATAGGTGGTGACGTTGGCGGGTGAGACGAAAACCGTCAACAACGAACTGTCACCCACTGGACGCTAGCGTCCAGTGGGTGACAGTTCGTTGT
>JBAXNB010000229.1:0-2855 GCA_037134015.1 Betaproteobacteria bacterium
GGTTCAGGCCAGAAACCGTTGGTCGCAGGATCTGTCGCCTGTGCGGTTCACGTACGGGCAGTTGAGGGGCTTGGCGCCTGCGGGTCGACTGGACATCGATTCGGTGGGTTTGTTGGTGTTGACGCAAGACGGTCGCATAGCCAAGCAGTTGATTGGCGAGGACTCGCAGATTGAAAAAGAGTACTTGGTTCGGGTGCATTACGGTGAGACGCAGGCGCCTGCCCAACAAATGACGCCTCCAAGTGCCCTTGAGATGCTGCGCTTTGGTCTGAGCCTGGACGGCAAGCCCTTAAAGCCTGCGCTGGTGCAGTGGCAAAACCCAGATCAGTTGCGCTTTGTGCTGTCTGAGGGCAAGAAGCGGCAAATTCGCCGCATGTGTGAGCAAGTGGGCTTGAAGGTCGTGGGCTTAAAGCGCATTCGCATGGGTCAGGTGACCCTTGGTCAACTGCCCGTTGGGCAGTGGCGCTACTTGGGTGCCAAAGAGCATTTCTGAGGCGCTAGAGCTTCAAAAGTGAAGTCGGTCTGCCAGTGGGGTGGTACAGGGGTGAGACAGGGGTGGGGCGTTCTTGAGGACCGAGAAAAAAGATCGCTGCTGGGCCCTTGAAAAGTCTGTATTGGCCCCCAAATTCAAGCTGTTTTAGTGAATTTTTAACGTGAAGAGACCCACATGACCAAGCAAACACATGCCTTTCAGGCAGAAGTCGCCCAACTTCTCCATTTGGTGACCCATTCTTTGTACTCCAACAAAGAAATTTTCCTGCGCGAGTTGATCTCCAACGCATCAGACGCCTGCGACAAACTCAGGTACGAGGCCTTGAACAACAGCGGCTTGTACGAAGACTCGCCGAATTTGGACATTCGAGTGAGCTTTGACAAAGACTTGAACACCTTGACCATTGCTGACAACGGCATTGGCATGAGTGAGCAAGAGGCCATCGACCACTTGGGCACCATCGCCAAGAGTGGCACCAAAGACTTCATGTCTCGTTTGGAAGGTGCGCAAAAGGCCGATGCCAAGGAGCAAGGCTCCTTGATTGGTCAGTTTGGTGTGGGGTTTTATTCAGGCTATATCGTGGCCGATCAGATCGTGGTTGAGACCAGGCGTGCAGGCTCCAAGCCTGCCGACGGTGTGCGTTGGAGCAGCCCAGGAACGGGTGAATTTGAAGTGGAGAGCATTGAAAAGCTTGACCGCGGCACCAAGGTCATTTTGCATTTGAGAGAAGATGCGAAAGAGTACTTGAGCCAATGGAAACTCAAGTCCATCATTTCTAAATATTCAGACCACATCTCTTTGCCCATTTTGATGTTCAAAGAGGAGTGGAAAGAGGGCGAGAAGGACCAGCCTGGTGAAATGGTCACGACCACCGAACTTGAAACGGTGAACAAGGCCAATGCTTTGTGGGCTCGCGCCAAAAAAGACATCACCGAAGAAGAGTACAAAGAGTTTTACAAGGCCATCTCAAGTGACTTTGAAAACCCCTTGACGTGGAGTCACAACCGCGTCGAAGGTGCCACCGAGTACACGCAATTGCTGTACGTGCCGGCCAAAGCCCCGTTTGATTTGTTCAACCGTGACAAGCGAGCAGGCCTGAAGCTCTATGTCAAGCGTGTGTTCATCATGGATGACGCCGAGAGTTTGATGCCGATTTATTTGCGCTTTGTCAAAGGGGTGGTGGACTCGGCCGATTTGCCGCTGAATGTGTCCAGAGAGTTGCTCCAAGAAAGCAAGGACGTCAAGGCCATCCGAGAAGGCAACACGCGTCGCGTTTTGTCCATGCTGGAGGATTTGGCCAGCAAGGACGTGGCCATGGATGGGGCCAGCGACGAGGACAAAGCAAAGGCGGGGGAGTACAGTAAGTTTTATACGGCTTTTGGTGCGGTCTTGAAAGAGGGGCTTGGAGAGGACTTCAGCAACCAAGAGAAGATCGCCAAATTGCTGCGTTTTTACAGCACCCACGACGCCGAGGCCTTGGACAAGCAAGGTGTTTCTTTGGCCCAGTACAAGGCAAGGATGAAAGAGGGCCAAGAGGCCATTTACTACATCACTGCCGACACCTTGGCAGGTGCTAAAAACAGCCCACAGTTGGAAGTGTTCAAGAAAAAGGGCATCGAAGTGCTCTTGATGACCGACCGGGTCGATGAGTGGGCCTTGAGCTTTTTGACCACCTTTGATGGCACACAGCTTCAAAGTGTCGCCAAAGGAGCGGTTGATTTGGGCAAGTTGCAAGACGAGGACGAGAAAAAGGCCGCTGAAAAAGCGCAAGAAACCTTCAAGCCCATTTTGGCCAAGCTCAAAGAGGCTTTGAAGGACAAGGCCGAGGACGTTCGGGTCACGACGCGGTTGGTGGATTCACCAGCATGTTTGGTGGTCAAGGACCAAGGCATGTCCTTGCAGTTGTCCAGAATGCTCAAGCAAGCGGGTCAAGAGGCGCCTGAGGTCAAGCCGGTATTGGAGGTCAACCCTGAGCACCCCTTGATCAAAAAACTCGATGATGCGCAAGCAGCGATGCATTTCCATGATTTGGCCCACATCGTGTTTGATCAGGCCTTGCTCGCTGAAGGGGGCTTGCCTGAGGACCCCGCTGCTTACGTCAAACGGGTCAACGCCTTGTTGGTTTAAACGCTAACGTGCGTCTTGGACGCATGCCTCTTCAAAGGCCACCTGCGGGTGGCCTTTGTACTTTGAGTGTTAAAAAAGCAGCCCTTCAAACTTGCACTTTTTTGATGTGTAGAGAAAATCGATATTTTTATACATGTCAAAGGTGATCAGTAGATCAAAACAGCTTATCGATCATGAAAATCCACGACATCCACCTCAAAAAGAAAACCTTAGACCATGGTCTTCATGATGTTTT
>JBAXNB010000230.1:0-2855 GCA_037134015.1 Betaproteobacteria bacterium
CAGCCATGCAAGTCTTGGGTGGTATGGGGATGTCTCGTGAAATGCCGCTTGAGCATTGGTTTCGTGGTTTGCGGGTTAACCGCGTTGTGGAAGGTCCGTCTGAGATTCATCGCATGCTGGTGGCGCGCGATATTTTGGGAGCCGATGCATTGCAATCTTGACTCGTCAATATCGATCAAGGTTGACTAGCCTTGGTGATTGAATAATGGGAAGTGCTTAATAAAAAAGGAGATTAATATGTTGAAGTCAATCGTATTTGGATTTTTGTCTTTCTTCATGGCTTGCTGTTCTTTGGCGCAAAGTGCGACAGAACCGTATCCAAGCAAACCGATCACGTTGGTTGTCCCTTACGCTGCTGGTGGCGTCACTGATTTAGTTGCACGAGTTATTAGCAGCAAGATGGGCGAAATTTTGGGACAAACCATTGTTGTAGAAAATCGCGCAGGAGCTGGTGGCAGTTTAGGAACATCCTATGCAGCCAAGTCAAATCCCAATGGCTATACATTACTAATTGGTAATGCAGGCACGCATTCATCATCTCCCATTACTGAGCGTGGCGTGACCTACGACCCCAATCAAGACTTTTCCTACATCTCACCTCTGGGTTCATACACTTTTGTGATGGTATGCAACCCGAAAGTACCTGTTAAATCTGTTGCTGAATTCATGGCCTTGGCCAAGCGTGAACCGGGCAAGTTAACTTATGGCAGTTCTGGTATTGGTTCAAATGTGCATTTCATTTTTGAATATTTGAAATTGCGCACAGGACTTGATGTTCGTCACGTGCCGTATCGTGGCGCAGGACCTATGGTCAATGACTTGTTGGCTGGAACCATAGATTGCTCTTTTGATGGCACATCCAAACAAAATATTGAAGCAGGTCGACTCAAAGCCTTGGCTGTGGCCAGCGTCAAGCGGGACGTGTTGTATCCCGATTTAATGACCTTGGATGAAGCGGGCGTCAAAGGTTTTGATCTTCCTGGATGGCAGTCTCTCATGGGGCCCAAAGGCATGCCGCCTGCTATTTTGAAAAAACTCAATGAGGCCGCCAATGCAGCAGTCAAAGATCCATCGGTGATCAGTCGATTGAGTGCAATTGGATTTCATGCATATGGTGGTACACCTGAAGAATTACAAAAATGGGTTGCCAATGACACTGCAACTTTTCAGCGCATTGCCAAAGACGCTGGCATTCAGTTGCAATAAACAATCTTGTCCATCACCCATTTACCCTTTAGGAGATCACATTAGTGTCCGGTTAAAAATCGAATAAATTCAATTGGTTAGAGAAGTCAGGCTCATTTTTTTGAAATACAACCTGCTGAAAGGCGCTTGATATCTGGGTTTTCTCAAATACTGAGACTGACAAAATCTGTAACAAAGTGTAGAGAGATGCTTCAATGTGTAATTCCTTTTTTATGATTGCTATGAGGACATAAGTTGAGACTGCGCACCAGATTTGAATCTTGACTGCGTTCTCGCTTGTACCCACAAAACGTTTTATTTTTAGATGCTGCTTTATCCACTTGAAAAACAATTCGACTTGCCAGCGGCTTTTGTAAAGCGCTGCAATCGTCAATGGCGGAAGCGTCGTATTGTTGGTCAAAAATATCAGCGTCTTTTCAGTCTCTATATCTTTGAGCCGAATTCGACGAAGGTGTTCGGGGTAATTTTGAATCGCGTAATGCCCGTTCAATTTGACCATTTGATCGCACATAATTCCATTGTCTTTGTCCGCAGGAGCGGAGTAGACCCGTTGAGCATTCATGTTGTCTTTGGCGCGAGTAACGAAGAAGGCTCCTATCTGATGGAGCTTGAACAGCCTGGTGTAGTCCACATACCCTCTGTCCATAATATAGAAGGAGCCGGCCTCTTCGGGCATGATGTCCATCACGTTGACGTCGTGCATCTTTCCGTCGCTGATATGGATAAACGCAGGTATGTTGCCCCGCAGATCCAAAAGTGTATGCATCTTCACAGCTGCTTTGGCTTGGCGAAACGGCGCCCAATCGAACAAGCTCAAACAAAGATCTATGGTTGTCGAGTCCAAGGCATAAACAGTCGCGTCCAAATCCGTATGCACTTGTTCTTTGGAGTAGAGCTCTCTTGCTCGAACAATCAAGCGCATCGCCAGATCGTGATAGATGCGCCAATCGCGAGAGTTCAAAGCATCCGACAAGGTGGATTTGTAGGGGATGCTCTTGATACCCATGTGATAAAGCTTGGCTTGATTTGCAGCAAGACAAACCTCGATATCTCGCAAAGAATCTCGCCAAGTCAGTTGAGCAAAAGCCATGACTCGGAAGATATCTGCACAAGAAAGAGTTCGTACTCCGGCGTCTCCGCTGCGCCGATCTACGATTCTGCTGAAGGTCTTCCAAGGTATGAACTCCATAACTTGAGCAAAAAGAGTCTTCCCATTGTTCATGATTAATCCCGGATCGAATTAACCCGAAAGTATCGCAAATGAAAAGATCAAAATTCAAATCGTGGACACCCCTGAAATCGTGGGAAAACGCATCAATGCTGGCTTTCAAGCTAGGTATACTCATTTAACCCGGACACTAGTGAGGAGATCAACATGTTTAATCGATCGACAAAATTCATGCTTTTCGTTGCAGCCATTGTGCTCTGTTTGAGTGGTTGGGCGCAATCGAATTACCCCAATCAACCCATCAAAATTGTGGTGCCTTTTGCGCCAGGAGCTAACACCGATTTGCTAGCTCGTATGTATGCGCAAGTGATTGGTGAAGCGCTCAATCAAAGGGTTTTGGTTGAAAACAAACCAGGTGGTGGTACCAATTTGGCTGCTGAGCATGTGGCGCGATCTGCGCCAGATGGCTACACCTTGTTTG
>JBAXNB010000231.1:0-2837 GCA_037134015.1 Betaproteobacteria bacterium
GCAACACGAATGGTGGCTTCGCGCATGAATGCTGGAGGATAGGCAAAAGCCAAATCTTGTTTGTAAAACCCCGCGAGCACTACTTCACCTCCAGGTGCCATTTTTGGGATGACACGATTCAAAATGCCAGCGTCACCACTCACATCACAAATGCAACGGTAATCTTTGCGCGTGTCTTGATCGGGATGGATCACGTCATACCCTAAAGCGCCTGCTTGTCGAATAGCTTGTGTTTCCCAAACTACTGGGGCCGGCTTACCAGCAGCAACCACCATGCGCGCCAACAATCTGCCCATGATGCCGTGACCAATGATCAGGTCTGGGTAAGCTAAAGCTGCACCTTCGCGTCCGACGGTAAACACATGGTGTGCAGTGGCTGCCAAAGCTAACAGCACGCCTTTACTACCCAAAGAGTGGTCAAGTTTGACTGCTCGATCATGCGGCACCACAAGACGTTCGCCCGAGCCGCCAAATAAATTTTGAACACCTTGGAACGCATACGAGCCTGGTAAAAAAACGAGGTCTCCTTTTTGCAAACCAGAAACCTCTGCGCCTAGATCAACGATGGTGCCCACCGTTTCATAACCAGGAACTAGCGGGTAAGACAAGCCAGGAAAGGGGGGCATAGTACCTTCCCACAACAAGCGTTCAGTGCCTGTACTGATGCCACTGAAAGAGACCATAACTTCTAAATCAAGAGGACCCATGGGCGCGAGTTCAAGTTCACGAACACGCAAAGATTTTGGGGCTTCAAAAACAATGGCTTTGGCTTTCATGGGCGAAATTTTTAATTAAATGAATGGAGCTTGTCAAAGCCTTAAGCAAGTGTTTCAGCGATGCAAACACAGCGACGCTGAACAGTTTAAATGCATAATGGTTGACGAAAAATAAGTTTGCAATTTAGTAAACGTATGCATAAATTACTCAATCTAGGTGGTGTTTTGTTGGCCAGTGTTTTTTTATCAGCAGGTGTACTTTACGGTTTGTGGGCGCCAGACATCGCGTTGTATGAACTCAAGTCACGTTATGGATCTGCTTCGCAATATGTTGTAGAAGTGGACGGGCTGAATATCCATTACAAAGACACTGGCCCTAAAGATGCACCTGTTCTTTTGTTATTGCATGGTTTTGGTTCAAGCCTCCAAACCTGGGATGCATGGGCTACTCCGCTAGAAAAAGATTACAGAGTCATCCGCTTAGATTTACCTGGGTTTGGCCTCACTGGCGCCAGCCCTAGCCAAGATTATTCCGAGCAAAAAGATGTTTCCACATTGATGCATTTTGTAGATAAGTTAGGTTTGTCTAGTTACTCACTTATCGGGCACTCAATGGGCGGAAAAATGGCTTGGGGTCTGGCAGCCTCGCAACCAGATCGCGTGAATGCCTTAGTTCTGATGGCGCCCGATGGCTTTCCGGATACCAAAGACATTGGCAACAAGCCCTATGCGATGCCAGGGATCATGGGGGTGATCAAGTTCTCTTTACCCAAGTTCTTGGTGCGCAAATCCATTGAGCCTGCATTTTTTGATGCCAACGCTTTGGACGACCGTTTGGTGGATCGTTACTACGATATGTTGCGAGCGCCGGGTGTTCGTTCCGCCATATTGGAGCGGGCGAACCAAACCATTTATACCGATCCCGTTCCGCGCCTGAAAAAAATAACAGCCCCGACCTTGCTCATTTGGGGAGAAGAAGATCGGATGATTCCAAGCCGGAATGCAAAAAGCTATTCCAATGTTTTGTTGCAATCGCAAACAGTGCTATTGCCCAAATTAGGCCATTTGGTCCAGGAAGAGCAACCCAACATTGGCTTGAAGGCCGTGACTGAGTTTTTAAACTCGACCCTGAAACGCTGATCCCCCTGGGCAGAAAGCCCTAAACCGTCAAAGTGTCAACGAGTATTGACAATGACAGATGTAATGATATATTTACACAAAGATCTGTCATTTATTCTCGACAGTGACATTACAAGGGGGCGGTATGAGTCTATTGATACGGGCCGAAGAGGCGCTGAAGTCACACTTTGAGGTGGCCGTTGGGTCAGGGGCACCCCCCCGATTGCAAGCATCGATGCGCCACGCTGTCTTCTCAGGTGGCGCCAGAATTCGCCCGCAGCTCTGTCTGGCCGTGGCCAAGGCGTGTGGAGACGATGCCCCTGAACTCACCAATGCTGCCGCGGTATCTCTGGAGTTGATGCACTGCGCGTCGTTGGTGCATGACGACATGCCAGCGTTTGACAATGCCGATTTTCGACGGGGTTTACCAACGGTACATAAGGCCTTTAGTGAGCCCTTGGCCCTGTTGGCAGGTGACGGATTGATCGTCATGGCCTACCAAGTGTTGTTGAACGCCGGCCGACAATACCCAGACCGAATGATTGCTCTGATGGATAACCTGTCCCAAGGGGTTGGCTTACCCAACGGCATTGTGGCCGGGCAAGCATGGGAGTGCGAAACCTCCGCAGACTTGGCCCAGTACCAGCGGTCTAAAACAGGGGCCTTGTTTGTATCCGCGACATCCGCAGGAGCGATTGCCAGTGGCCAATCGCCCAAGCCGTGGGCGTCTTTGGGGGCTTTTTTAGGCGAGGCCTACCAAGTCGCAGATGACATCCGTGATGTGCTCGGCGACATTGCGATGTTGGGTAAACCCGTCGGACAAGACAAACTCAATGAGCGACCCAGTTCGGCCCAAGCCCTGGGCTTGGATGGTGCCATTGCGCATTTTGATTCGCTTATCAAGCAAGCGGGAGATTCCATTCCCGAGTGCGCGTGCAGAGACATGCTCAAGCAGTTGGTCTTGATGGAGTCTCAGCGCTTAGTGCCTAAATCTATGTGTGA
>JBAXNB010000232.1:0-2822 GCA_037134015.1 Betaproteobacteria bacterium
GGTGAGATGCTTCGACTCGAGACGCACATTCGCACCAGCCACATCCCCTACCGAGGTGCAGCACCGGCCGCCGCCGCTGTGGTGGCCGGCGATGTGGACTTTGCCTTTGTGGCACAAATCACGGCCAAAGAATTGGCAACGGCCAACAAACTCAAGATACTGGCCGTGACCAGCAAAAACAGGTCCCCTGCTTTACCTCAAGTGCCCACGATGCAGGAGTTGGGTCTCAAAGAGTTTGAGTTTTTAAATTTGTTTGGCGTGGTGATGTCAGCCAAAACGCCCCCCGACATCATCAAGACCGTTCATCAAGGCATCATGGATGTCTTGAAAATCCCAGCCATTCGCTCAAGGCTCACAGACGATGGCTCAGAGATCATCGGCAACACACCGGAGCAATTCACAGCGTTCATCAACAGCGATGCTGTCAAATGGAGCTCTCTAGCGGCGCAAATGGGACTCAAAGGAGACTGAATTTTGTTACAAGAAGCTAACGAAGGACCCTTGAGTGGCGTGGTGGTGGTGGATTTGTCCTCCGTGATTGTGGGACCTGCTTGCTCACTGGTCTTGGCAGATCATGGGGCTGAGGTGATCAAAATTGAGCCCCCATCGGGTGACCTGATGAGAAAATTAGGAGGAGGTGCTAAGCATCCTGGCATGACGGGCAAGTTCATCAACTTCAACCGAAACAAAAAATCGGTGTGTATCGATTTAAAGAAGACCGCAGGCCAGGAGATGCTGTACACCATCTTGGCCAAAGCGGATGTGTTCATCAGCAACATGCGCATGGAGGCCTTGGCCCAACTCGGTTTGGACTTTGCTACGCTGCAAAAGATCAATCCTCAACTGATCTACACCCAAGTGTTGGCCTTTGGCAAAGGGGGGGAATACTTCAACCGACCTGCCTATGACACCGTGATTCAATCGGCATCTGGCGTTGCGGGCACCTTTGAGAAGTCCAGCGGCGAGCCCCGCTTCGTGCCCTTGGTGATGACCGACCACATCACTGGCATGATTGCAGCGCAGGCCATTGGTTTTGCACTGTACAGGCGAACTCGAACCCAGAAGGGTGAACTCATTGAAATTCCCATGTTCGAGACCATGTCGGCCTTCGTTTTGCGGGAACACTTGGGTAACATGACCTTCAAGCCCGCCATTGGCCCCATCGGGGATGCGCGCATCTTGGACAAAAACAACCGACCCGTTAAAACCCAAGATGGGTACATCTCCATTTCACCCAACACCAATGAACAAGCCTTTGCGTTCTTCGATTTGATCTCACGACCGGAACTCAAAGAGGATCCCAGGTTTTGCAGCGTAGAGGCCAGGACGCTTCACAGCGTGGACTACTACGCCCTCAGGTCTGGGTCGCTGCTTGGCAAAACCTCAGCTCAATGGATCGAACTCTTTGAGCTGCATGACATCCCGTGCATGCGATACAACTCGCTGGAGAATTTGGTCGAAGACCCACACCTACAACAGGTTGGCTTTTTAAGAGAAACCGTTCACCCCAGCGAAGGACCTATTTTAGAAATGGGCTTGACCAACCACTACTCCGGTGGCGTGCGCCAGCATTTCACGCCAGCACCAAGGCTTGGTGAACACACCCTCACGGTGTTGGCCGAGCATGGGTATGGGCCTGAAGAAATAGAACTCGCACTTCAAAACCAGGTTATTTTCTCAGAAGCAAAGGGCGTTTAAAGATGAACACTGAATTGATGATCACCCAAGATGGATTTGTGAGAACACTCCAACTGAACCGCCCTGAGAGAAGAAATGCGCTGTCTGAATCCTTGAAAGCCTCCCTCATCTCTGAGTTGCTCAAAGCCGACGAGGACGAAACGGTGCGGGTCCTCATTTTGACAGGCAGCGGTGAATCGGCCTTTTGTTCAGGTGCGGATTTAAAAGACATGCGCGAAGGCGACCAACAAGGCCAAAGCTTCCGCTCACCCATGAGCCGCATTGAGAGAAACCTCTTTGAAGTGGCCTTGGAGTTCAAAAAACCCTTGATCGCTGCCTTGAACGGCTCGGCCGTTGCGGGTGGCTTTGAACTGGCCTTGGCTTGCGACTTGAGAATCTCCCACACCGACGCAAAATTTGGCTTACCAGAGACCAAAATTGGCATGGGAGCAAATTTTGGCTCGGTGGTGCTTCCTCGCTTGATCCCGCCCACCATCGCTCTTCATATGCTCATGACGGGTGAGTACATCGATGCACAAGAAGCCCTGCGCTTGGGTTTGTTGAACAAGCTGGTCGATGCGCAATCGGTGATGGGTGAGAGCTTGGGCTTGGCTCAACAAATTGCACAAAACGCCCCCATTTCAGTTCGACGAGTCAAAGCGGTGGCCTTGAAAGGTCTCAGCATGCCGGTGTCAGAAGCCTTGAGACAAGACCCCGGCGTGAACCCTTACTTGAGCGAAGACCGACAAGAAGGCATTCAAGCCCGATTGGAGAAAAGAAACCCGGTTTGGAAAAATCGTTAACACCAGCACAGAAACCTTATGCACAACTACCCTCAAGTTCTCATCACCGACGAAACCTTAAGAGATGGCCTTCAAATTGAACGCGAAGGCGTGAGCCTTGAGCAAAAACTCTCGCTCTTGAATGCCTTGGTCGACGCCGGTGTCAAACGAATGGTGGTCGGCGCCTTTGTCAACCCGAAGTGGAGTCCACAAATGGCAGACACCTTGGAGTTGGTCAAACGACTTGTCCCTAAAGCGGGGGTTGATTTCTTCTCCTTGGCCCTGAACGAGCGAGGACGTGAGGAGAGACTCAAGCACTCTCCTCCACTGAGCATTGAAGCCCTACCCGCCACGCACTTGCAC
>JBAXNB010000233.1:0-2765 GCA_037134015.1 Betaproteobacteria bacterium
TTTCAGCGCTCACCATCAACCGTTTGCTCACCTGGGTGGAGGTGAGGCTTCGAATCCCTGGCCAACCCAGTTCCAAGGGCCCGTCGTTGAATGCGGGGCATTGAGATGCTGAACTTAGATGTTTCATTTTTAAGTTGGGATTTGTTCAATAAATTCATCTTAAAGGGACTCCTCTTCAGTCTGGAATTGACAGCGGTCGCAGCCCTGGGGGGCCTCTTCTTTGGCACCTTGCTTGCTCTCATGCGGCTATCCAACTCCAAGCTGCTCAAGGCGCTTTCAGCCACCTATGTGAATGGCATGCGTTCCATTCCCTTGGTGATGGTGATTTTGTGGTTTTATTTGTTGATTCCCGTGCTCATCGGTAAGTCCATTGGTGCCGAGTGGTCTGCCTTCATCACCTTCATTGCTTTTGAGGCGGCGTTCTTTTGCGAGATCATGAGAGCGGGTATTGAGTCGGTGGGCAAGGGACAAAAAATGGCTGCGCAGGCCCTTGGGATGACCTATGCGCAAAGCATGCAACTCATTGTTTTGCCACAAGCTTTTCGCAACATGGTGCCGGTGCTGCTCACCCAAACCATCGTGCTGTTTCAAGACACGTCCTTGGTCTATGCCATTGGAGCCTACGATTTGCTGAAAGGTTTTGTGACGGCTGGGAGGATCTATGGTCGACCTGAGGAGGTCTATTTGTTGGCAGCTGTGGTTTATTTCGTCATGTGTTTTGGCCTGTCCACCTTCGTCAAGCACTTACAAAGAAAGATGAGCTTGGTTTGATCCAAGCCCCATCCATGTTTCAATTTTGCAGGGGATCACATCATGATTGAATTAAAAGACGTCTCCAAGTGGTATGGTCCAATCCAAGTGCTGAGCAACTGCACGACTCGAATCGAAAAAGGCGAGGTGGTGGTCATTTGTGGTCCGTCGGGTTCTGGAAAGTCGACGCTGATCAAGACCATCAATGCCTTGGAGCCTTTTCAAAAGGGTGAAATTTTTGTCGACGGCGTCGCCGTTCATGGACCAGACACCGACTTGCCCAAGTTGAGAAGTCAAGTGGGTATGGTGTTTCAGCATTTCGAGCTTTTTGGACACTTGTCGGTGATGGAAAATTTAACCATCGCTCAGGTCAAGGTTTTGGCAAGAAGTGTGGATGAGGCCAAGGCGCATGGCTTAAAGTATCTGGAGCGAGTTGGTTTGATGGCCCACAAGGACAAGTACCCCGGACAACTCTCTGGCGGTCAGCAGCAAAGGGTGGCCATTGCTAGGGCTTTGTCAATGGATCCCAAAGTCATGCTCTTTGACGAGCCCACCTCGGCGCTCGATCCTGAAATGGTCGGAGAGGTGCTGGACGTCATGGTCAATCTCGCTCACGAGGGCATGACCATGATTTGTGTGACGCATGAGATGGGGTTTGCCAAAGAGGTGTGTGACCGCGTGATCTTCATGGACATTGGGGGGGTCATTTTGGAGGATTGTTCCAAAGACGAGTTCTTCAACCACCCCGAGCGACGCACCCCAAGAACCAAAGAGTTTTTAAGTAAAATTCTTCAACATTGAACCGCCTCGAGCTCAATCACGCGCCTAGTTTTTTGTATCAACCGCATCCCATCAAAACCACGCCATGCAAACCTTCGACCTGATCCAACCCGATGACTGGCATTTGCATGTGAGAGATGGGGACTTTTTAAAGACCGTCGTGCCCCATACGGCAGAGCAATTTGCACGTGCGGTGATCATGCCCAACTTAAAGGTGCCGCTCACTCAAACCCAAGATGCCTTGGCTTACAAAGAAAGAATCTTGAGCAACGTGCCCAAACACTTGAGTTTTGAGCCCTTGATGACCTTGTATTTGACAGATCATTTCAAGCCCAGCGAAATTGCGGCGGCCAAAGAACAAGGCATCGTCGCTTTGAAGTTGTATCCAGCGGGCGCAACCACCCACAGCGACTTGGGCGTTACTGACATCAAACGCATCTATCCCGTCTTGGATGCCATGCAAAGACACGGTCTTCTCTTGTTGGTGCACGGGGAAGTGACAGATCCGAGTGTTGATATTTTTGACCGCGAGGCGGTCTTCATCGATCGCCACTTGGAGCCTTTGAGAAAAGATTTTCCAGCACTCAAAATCGTTTTTGAGCACATCACCACGCAGCAAGCTTGCGAGTACGTCAAAAGTGCCGATCAAGGTCTGGCCGCCACGCTCACTGCTCACCACTTGTTGTTGAACCGAAATGCAATTTTCAAAGGTGGCTTGAGGCCCCATTACTATTGCCTGCCGGTTCTCAAGCGAGAAACGCATCGCATGGCTTTGTTGGAGGCGGCAACGAGTGGAGACGGACGTTTTTTTCTGGGTACCGACAGCGCCCCACATTTGGCCAGCTTGAAGGAGCATGCCAGCGCATGCGCTGGATGCTATACGGCAAGCGTGGCCATGTCCTTGTATGCGAGTGCCTTTGAGGCGGCTGGTCGAATGGATCAATTGGAGCGTTTTGCGAGTTTGAATGGCCCAGCGTTTTATGGCCTGGAGAAGAACACCCAACGGCTTCGTCTACAAAAACAATCTTTTGAGGTTCAAGCCGAGTACCCCTTTGGTGAGGGTGCTTTGAAGCCCCTTTTTGCAGGCGAGACGCTGGAGTGGTCCGCGCATTTGATGGCTTGATGAGCTCCCACCAACGCATGGGGTCCTGTAACAAAGCGCCTGATCAGTCCCCTTTTGAAATTGGTCATGTTTGAAATTGATTGGCAACAAGCTTGGTTCAGAGGATTTGAAG
>JBAXNB010000234.1:0-2754 GCA_037134015.1 Betaproteobacteria bacterium
CCCATCCACCACTACACCCTGTTTTTGTCTGACCTGATGTGGGACGATGTCTTATCAAAACGTCAACTGGTGTATTTGATCGTGGAATTAAAAGAGTTGAATTCAACCGAAAATTGATCAAAAAAGGACCAAATGTTCAATTGAAAATTGACCATGTGTTAAACCCTACCTGCCTAGTTATTAGGCAGGAGGCACAAGGTGATCACAATGGACATGATTGGCAAGGTCAGAAGGCTTAGATTGCGCGACAAGTTGTCGCTGAGCGAGATCGTGAGACGCACGGGTATATCCCGAAACACGATCAAGAAATGGGTGAATCAAGAGGCGATCTTGAAGCCACCACGCTACGAACGAGTATCTTCGCCTGGGGTATTGAGCCGCTTTGAGGCAACTTTGGTTGAGGCACTGACAGCGGACGCCAAGCGAATCAAGCGTGAGAGGCGTTCTGCCAGGGCATTATTTCGGCAACTCCAAGCGCAGGGGTACCGAGGCGGGCACACCACGGTTTATTATTTTGTTGCCAACTGGCAGCGGGAGCACGCTTTGGGCCCCAAGGCAAAGGGATTTATACCTTTGAAGTTTGCCTTGGGCGAGGCCTTCCAATTTGACTGGAGTGAGGAAGGCTTGGTGGTGGGTGGGATTTATTACCGCATGCAGGTCTCGCACATGAAGCTGTGCGCCAGTCGAGCCTTTTGGTTGGTGGCTTACCCAACTCAGGGGCACGAAATGCTGTTTGATGCGCACACAAGGTCCTTTGAGGCCTTTGGTGGCGTGGCCAAACGAGGCATTTACGACAACATGAAGACGGCAGTCGACAAGGTACTCAAGGGCAAGGGGAGGATCGTCAATGCCCGGTTTGCCGTGATGTGTTCGCACTATTTGTTCGACCCTGACTTCTGCAATGTGGCCTCAGGGTGGGAGAAAGGGGTTGTTGAGAAGAATGTGCAAGATAGCCGACGTCGCATCTGGCAAGAGGCTGCGAGCATCAAGTTTGGCAGTTTCATTGAACTCAATGCTTGGTTGGGGGCACGCTGCAGGGCTTTGTGGTCTGAGGTCCGGCATCCCGAGTACAGCAAGTTCACGGTAGCGGAAGTCTTGGAGCAGGAGCAAGCCCTGCTCATGGCCATGCCAGAGCCCTTTGATGGGTACGTGGAGAAGCCAGCTCGGGTGACAAGTACTTGCTTGGTATCGGTGCACAGGAACCGCTATTCGGTGCCCTGTGAGTGGGTTGGACAGATCGTGAGCACCCGCTTGTACCCCAACCGTGTGGAGGTGATTGCTGAGGACCAAGTGGTGACGACGCACGCACGACTGCCTGACCGGGGTCAAACTCAATACAACTGGCAGCATTACATCCCCTTGGTTGAGAGAAAGCCAGGAGCCTTGAGAAACGGTGCACCGTTTGAGACGATGCCAGACGAATTGCTCAAACTCAGGAGCATTCTTTTAAAGCACGAAGGGGGTGACAAACTCATGGCCAGGGTTCTTGGCTTGGTGCCTCAGGTCGGTCTAGCCGATGTGTTGGTGGCCATTGCCTTGGTGCTTGAGAGCCAAATGGTGAGCATCGAGCACATTCTGAACGTACTCAGTCGCCTGAGCGAGAAACCCAAACCTGCAAGCGTTGAGACCCATTTAAAACTTCAAGACCCACCCAAAGCGAATACGCATCGCTATGACGGCTTACGTCAATCCATCAACATCATTGAGGTTCAAGATGAAACGTGACATTCCTACAGAGTTAAAGAGCTTGAGATTGCATGGCATGGCCGGCGCATGGGGCGACTTGGTTGAACAAAACCATCCACTCGAAGCCTCGAAGTGGTTGATCGAGCATTTGTTGGACATTGAGTCCACAGATCGGTACGTGCGCTCCATTGGTTACCAAATGAATGCAGCCAAGTTCCCGGTGCACCGCGACATTGCAGGATTTGTGTTCGACGAGTCTGCGGTAGACCGAGATCTCATTGAGCAACTGGTGAGATGCGACTTTACAGACACATCGCACAACGTGGTGTTGATTGGGGGGCCTGGAACAGGTAAGACCCATCTGGCAACTGCCATTGGGGTCAATGGGATCACCAAGATGGGTAAAAGGGTGAGGTTTTACTCAACAATTGACTTGGTCAATGCATTAGAAAAAGAGAAGAGAGACGGTAAATCCGGTCGAATTGCGCTGAACCTGTCGGGGATGGACCTTGTGATCTTGGATGAGTTGGGGTATTTGCCATTTGGTCAAGCTGGAGGGGCATTATTGTTTCATTTGCTCTCAAAGCTTTATGAACACACGAGTGTGATGGTCACCACCAATTTGAGCTTTGAGGAGTGGCCGAGCGTGTTTGGAGATGCAAAGATGACGACAGCGCTCTTAGACCGAATGACGCACCACTGCCACATCGTCGAAACTGGAAATGAGTCTCACCGCTTCAAACACAGCACCGAATCTGCAAGAAAGCAGATCAGGAAAAGAGAGCAGGCGAAAAAGCAATCTAAATCAGAGGCTCCACCAGAGCCATTTTAAAAACCAAAGAAAGGCAAGCAAAAAAACAGAACAAATCGTATACTTATCCACAGGTGCTGCCTCATAAAACAGCACCATCTCCCTGGTCAATATTCATTTGAACTTGGTGATCAAAATTCAGTTGATTTCAACACCATGATGCCCTCCCATCAAGAGTTGGCAATCATGATCAACTCATCCAGAGTAACGGTGACACGGGTTTTCCAGCTTCTTCAAAGCAAAGCTTTGGTACAGAA
>JBAXNB010000235.1:0-2718 GCA_037134015.1 Betaproteobacteria bacterium
GTGCTTGGCGCTGCAGTGCTCATGGGCAGTACCGTTGAAGAGGCGCATGGTGTTGGATTGGAGGCCATTTGACCAAGATGCATGGGTTGGCTTTGGGCTTTGATGGCCTTGACTCAATTCAGTGGAGCGCGTACAAAAAAGGAGATCAAACCCAAGGCGGAAAACTGCCAGGTAGCAATATCGACCGGTCCACATCTTTGACGTTGGTGCGACCGCAAAACGCCATGCTGAGAGAGAGCTCGTTGTGAATGATCTCAAGCACTTTATCCACCCCATGTTCTCCCATGGCGCCTAAACCATAAAGCATGGAGCGACCGATGTAGGTGCCCTTGGCGCCCAAGGCCAAGGCTTTCAAGACATCTTGGCCCGAGCGTATGCCGCCGTCCATGTGCACTTCGATGTCCTTGCCCACCGCTTGAACGATTTTCGGCAAAGCATGGATGCTGGACTCTGCACCGTCGAGTTGACGCCCGCCATGGTTGGACACAATCAAAGCATTGGCGCCCGAGTTGACGGCCAAATGGGCATCTTCAACGTCTTGGATGCCTTTCAAAATCAAGGGGCCTCCCCATTTCTTTTTGATCCACTCCACATCCGACCAGTTCAGCCTGGGGTCAAATTGTTCGGCCGTCCAAGAGGACAAGGAGCCCATGTCTTCAACGCCTTTGACGTGTCCCACGATGTTGCCAAATTGACGCCTGGATGTGTTGAGCATCTCAAAGCACCAACTGGGTTTGGTCATCAAATTCAAGATGCTGCTCAGCGTGAGCTTGGGTGGTGCGCTCAAGCCATTTTTGAGGTCTTTGTGCCTTTGCCCCAAAATTTGAAGGTCCAAGGTCAAGACCAAGGCCGAGCAGTTGGCTTGCTGGGCGCGCTCGATCAAGCGCTCAATGAAGTCCCGGTCTCGCATGACATAGAGTTGAAACCAAAAAGGGTGCCCATCTGTTTCTTTGGCAACGTCCTCGATGGAGCAGATGCTCATGGTGGACAAGGTAAAGGGTATACCAAATTTTTTGGCACTTTTGGCCGCTAAGATTTCTCCGTCGGCATGTTGCATGCCAGTCAAGCCCGTGGGCGCGATGGCCACGGGCATGCTCACCTTCTGTCCAATCATGCTGCAATCGGTTGAGCGGTTTTCCATGTTGACCGCCACGCGTTGGCGAAATTTGATGCCCTTGAAGTCTTCTTCGTTGGCGCGGTAAGTGCTCTCAGTCCATGAGCCTGAATCCGCGTAATCGTAGAACATTTTTGGAACGCGTTTTTTTGCAATCCGTCTTAAGTCTTCAATGGTCGTGATCACAGGCATGCGGATTCTTTCTGGAGGCGAAGAGCGTGGCGCTGAATTTGAGTCTTGATTTGCTCAGGAGCGGTGCCGCCTAGGCTCATTCTGGAGTGAAGGGATCCCTCTAAGCTTAACACCGCATAGACGTCGGCTTCGATGCTTGGGTGAAAGCTTTGAAGCTCCTGCAGGGTGAGGGCGCTCAAGGCCTTGCCGTCCTTCATACTTTGTTTGACCGCCAGGGCGACCGTTTCATGGGCATCTCTAAAGGGCAGTCCTTTTTTGACCAAATAATCGGCCAAATCGGTCGCTGTGGCATAGCCTTTAAGGGCCGCCGCTTGCATGGCCTCTTGTTGAACACGTAGGCCACCGCTGTAAACCCCCGTGATCGGGTCTTTTTCGCCCGCGATCATTTGCGCAAAGATACGTAACGTGTCTTTGACCGTGTCAACGGTGTCAAAGAGGGGCTCTTTGTCTTCTTGATTGTCTTTGTTGTAGGCCAAGGGTTGCGCTTTCATGAGCATCAACAAGCCCATCAAATGGCCCACCACCCTGCCGGTTTTACCACGAGCGAGTTCGGGGACGTCGGGGTTTTTCTTTTGCGGCATGATGGAGCTGCCCGTGGTGAAGCGATCCGCAATTTGAATGAAGGCAAAGTTTTGACTCATCCACAAGACCAACTCTTCACTCATGCGGCTGATGTGCACCATCAACAAGCTACAAGCGCTGGTGAACTCAATGGCAAAGTCACGGTCACTGACAGCGTCAAGGCTGTTTTGGCAGACTTGGGGCTCTCCCAAAGCGTTGACCATGCCCAAGAGCTCTGCCACTCGCAAGCGATTGATGGGGTAACTGGTGCCCGCCAGGGCCGCTGAGCCCAAAGGCAAGCAGTTCGTTCTGACCTTGATTTCTTGCATGCGTTGGGCATCGCGCGAAAACATTTCAATGTAGGCCAGCAGATGGTGCGCAAAACTCACGGGTTGTGCCACTTGCAAGTGGGTGAATCCAGGTAGGATCACGTCGATGTTTTTTTCTGCCAAGGCCAAGAGAGCGGCTTGCAAGTCGTTCAAAAGCAATCGAATCAAATCGATTTCTGCGCTGAGCCACAAACGCACATCTGTTGCCACTTGATCGTTTCTAGATCTCGCGGTGTGCAGCCTCTTGCCCGCATCTCCAACCAACTGTGTGAGCCTGGCCTCGATGTTCAAGTGCACATCTTCTAGGGCCAGCTTCCATTCAAAATCGCCACCTTCAATTTCCGCGGTGATCAGCACCATGCCACGTTGAATGGAGGCGAAGTCCTCGGCGCTTAAAATGCCACATTCGAAAAGCATTTGAGCGTGCGCCAAAGAGCCTTGGATATCGGCTCGCCATAAACGTTGGTCAAAGAAGACGCTCGCTGTGTAGCGTTGAACCAATTCGCTCATGGGTTCAGTGAA
>JBAXNB010000236.1:0-2704 GCA_037134015.1 Betaproteobacteria bacterium
TTTGGGGCTTCATGTCCACAATGTTGACAATGCTGCCATCATCGGCAATGAAAGCGGCACTCAAGGGCAAGAGGGTGTTTTTCATCCAAAAACACTGCTGTGCTGCTTGCTCAAACACAAAGATCATGCCTTCATGTTGTGGCATCTCTTTTCTGAACATCAAACCCACCGACCTTTGCTCAAGGCTGGAGGCCACTTGGGCGTCAATTTGAAAAAACCCTGCTTGAATCTTGACCCGTTGTAAATCCAATTGGGGGCTGTTTTGAGCCCCAAGGGAGGTCGATAGACAAAGGCTGATCCAAGCAACACTCAGGCAGTGCATCCAAGACGCCAGGGTTGTAGGTGTATGAGATTGATAGAAGGGGTTTGACATGCAAAATGAAGGGCAATTGAAGTCTTTGAAGTCGGGGTTTGAGGCTGCACACCCCAAGCACCATGGATCATACCTTGTGCTTGAATGGGCGACAAAAAAAGATTCAAAGGCTGGGCGCTTGGTCTTTGGGACGAGCGATGTTCATCGCTCAAGGCGCTTTGCAGCTGCCCGAATCGCCTTGTTCAAGCCAAGCCCTAGGGTCCTTGGCTTGTTAGAATCAAAAGAAAGCTGGGTCAGCATGCGGCATTCCACCGCAGCCTTTATGCTTTGCAGATCACCTTTGGAGTCCTTGCATGTACCAACACGTTCAGATCCCTAGCCAGGGGGAAAAAATCACCGTCAATGCCGACTTTTCATTGAACGTGCCCGATCAGCCCATCGTTGCGTTCATTCAAGGCGATGGTACGGGCTTGGACATCACTCCCGTGATGATCAAAGTGGTGAATGCCGCGGTTCAAAAGGCCTATGCTGGCAGCAAAACCATTCATTGGATGGAAATTTTTGCAGGTGACAAGGCCGCCGAGCTCTATGGCGCTGATGTTTTGTTACCCCAAGAGACCTTGGAGATCATGCGCGAATACGTGATCTCCATCAAAGGCCCCTTGAGTGCACCCACTGCAGGCCACATCCGTTCTCTGAATGTGGCCTTGAGGCAGGAGTTGGACTTGTTTGTCTGCTTGCGTCCTGTTCACTATTTCACCGGTGTGCCTTCGCCTTTGCGGGAGCCAGAGAAAACCAACATGGTGATCTTTCGCGAAAACTCAGAAGACATTTATGCGGGTATCGAGTACGAGGCCGAGAGCGAGAAGGCCAAAAAGTTGATTGATTTTTTGATCCATGAATTGGGCGTGAAGTCGATGCGCTTTCCCAATACCTCGGGTATTGGGATCAAACCCGTCTCCAAAGAGGGCACTGAGCGTTTGGTCAAAAAGGCGATTCAATATGCCATTGACAACGATAAACCCAGTGTGACCCTGGTGCACAAAGGCAACATCATGAAATTCACCGAGGGTGCATTTCGAGATTGGGGTTATGGCTTGGCCGTCAAAGCGTTCGGCGCTGAAATGATTGACGGGGGTCCTTGGTACAAGCTCAAGAACCCCAAGAGTGGCAAGGACATCATCGTCAAAGATGTGCTGACGGATACCTTCTTGCAGCAAATCCTTTTGCGGCCCGTGGAGTTCAGTGTCATCGCGACTTTGAATTTAACGGGGGATTACATCTCCGATGCGCTCGCAGCGCATGTGGGCGGGACCGGCATTGCACCAGGGGCCAACTTATCGGACTGCGTGGCCTGTTTTGAGGCCACCCATGGCACTGCCCCCAAATACGCCGGTAAAGACTATGTCAACCCAGGCTCTTCCATTTTGGCTGCCGAAATGATGCTCAGGCACATGGGTTGGGTCAAGGCGGCGGACTTGATCATGGCTGCTATGCAACAAGCCATTTTGAACAAACGGGTGACCTACGACTTTGCCAGGCTCATGGAGGGCGCAGACCAGGTGAGTTGCTCAGGCTTTGGACAAGTCTTGGTGGACTTGATGTAGGCCGAGTGCCCAAGTGGCCGCTGACAGTCGCCTGTGCTTGTTGACAAAGATCTAGGGCAGCCGACCAAAAGCAGACGCCCTGACACCAACGTTCAGGAGCAAAGGCATAGGACACGATGCCCAGGAGCTACACACCCGTATCAAGCGCGTTTGCGCCGAGTTTTTAAGCCCCCCTTCAGAAACAAGGCCCTGGGCTATTGTTTTTTGGTCATACCGCCCCATCTGTATTCCAAGTCTCTGTCCATTCGGGTTAATTCTTATCTTTTGGATCCTTTTTTTATAGGGCCCTGGTCCATCTCCTTGGGTCGCCAGAAAAAGAGACCTTTTTTTCAGTGCCAACCCGCTCAGAGCCTGAACTTGGATTTAAACTTAAGCACCGAGGAGGTGTGTTGGTGTGGATGAGGCAAATGGATTTTGTAAATTTTTCGCAACAGATAGCACCTGTGCCCGTAGGCTTATGTTGTGACCTATAGAATGCAAGCCATGGCAACAAAAATACCCAATCCAAAAATTCAGACCCCGGATGGCGATGATGGCAATTCTGTGGTGCTCGAGCGGCGTACGCAAAAAACCAAACCGCCTCAAATGTACCAAGTCTTGATGCTCAACGATGATTTCACGCCCATGGAGTTTGTGGTGATGGTGTTGCAGGAATTTTTCAGCAAAGATCGTGAAACGGCGACTCAAATCATGCTAAAAATCCATTTGGATGGTCGAGGTGTGTGTGGCGTGTACAGCAAAGATGTGGCGGCCACCAAGGTGGACCAGGTGCTCGATGCGGCCA
>JBAXNB010000237.1:0-2699 GCA_037134015.1 Betaproteobacteria bacterium
CTGCATCGGTCATTTTGCCAGCTGCATTTTGTCCCACTGCTTCAAAAACACTCACGATGTTCAAATCCTGACCGTTGTGGCGGCCGGGTAAGATGGTACCGCCATAGACATAAATCGCTGGAACATTGGCTCGCAGGATGCCCATCATGCCTCCGGGCATGTTTTTGTCGCATCCTCCTACGACCACGACGCCGTCCATCCATTGGCCTTGAACGCAGGTCTCGATGCAGTCTGCGATCACCTCTCGTGAAACCAAGGAATACTTCATGCCTTCGGTGCCCATGGCCATTCCGTCTGAGATGGTCGGTGTGCCAAAAACCTGAGCGTTTCCTCCGGCCTCTTCAATGCCTTGGATCGCTGCATCGGCAAGCTTTTGAAGGCCACTGTTGCAAGGCGTGATGGTGCTGTGGCCGTTGGCAACGCCCACCATGGGTTTTACAAAATCACTCTCTTCATAGCCCATGCCATAGTACATGGAGCGGTTGGGCGCGCGGGACTTGCCCTCTGTGATTTGGGCAGAGCGACGATTGATTTGAATTTTTTTGATGTCCATTTTTTTCGTATCAAGAAAGGGTTACTGTTGTGACCTCTGGAGCAAGAGAAAACATTTTCCCTTGGTAGCGTAGTTTAACGCTTTGTTCGGGCACAATATTGAACATGTTAATGCACCCACAGTGGGATCCCGTAGCGCTCAGCATCGGCCCTTTATCCATTCACTGGTATGGCATCAGTTACCTGATCGCCTTTGCCCTTTTCCTATTTCTCGCCAACCGCAGACTCAAGTCAGAACCCTATCTGTCAGCCGTTCAATCCGGGCAGTGGTCTTTTGCAAAGGTAGAGGACTTGCTTTTTTTTGGCGTGATTGGCGTGATTTTGGGTGGCAGGCTGGGTTATTGTTTTTTTTACAAACCCTTTTTCTACCTCGAACATCTTGAGCAAGTTCTCTACATTTGGCAAGGTGGGATGAGTTTTCATGGTGGCATGATCGGGGTGGTGTTGGCCATGGCGATATGGGCAAGAAGACAGGGCAAGTCATGGTTGGAGGTGACAGACTTCATCGCGCCATGTGTGCCCACAGGCTTGGCCAGTGGTCGAGTGGGCAACTTCATCAATGGTGAATTGTGGGGGCGACAAGCCAGTGAACAGTTGCCGTGGGCGATGGTTTTTCCACAAAGCGGCACCTGGGTGCCAAGACACCCCTCTCAAATCTATCAGTTCCTTTTAGAGGGCGTGCTGCTCTTTATTGTGCTGTGGTTGTTTGCCAAGAAAAAACGTCCGTTGGGCGCCGTCTCTGGGGTGTTTTTGGTGGGCTATGGGCTTTGTCGATTTGGTGCGGAGTATTTTCGCGAGCCCGACGCCTTTTTGGGCTTGTTGGCCGCAGGCCTGAGCATGGGGCAATGGCTTTGCGTACCCATGGTGCTCCTAGGATGTTTTTTCCTATTGACCTCACGACAAAAAAGCACTTGAAGCGGGAAACTTGGCCCTTGGTGTGCATGTGATGTATTTGTGAGCAAAACCTCACCATGGGACTTAAATACTTATTGTTTTGATGCGTAAATACCTATAATTACGTGTAATTACAGAGGTTTTCTTCTCTCATGAAGCCCCCCATAGTCTCTTTGCATGACGAAGTTGCCGATTTGATTCGGGATCAAATCTTTGATGGCGAGCTTGGTGCGGGCGCCTTCATTGATGAGATGAAGTTGTGCGAGAGATTGTCCATTTCAAGGACACCTTTGAGGGAGGCCTTGAAGGTCTTGGTCTCGGAGGGTCTGCTTCGCCATGAAACTCGAGTGGGATGTTTTGTGCGAGAGATCACCCGCAAAGACATCGATGATATTTTCCCAGTTTTAGGTCTTTTAGAGGGAAGGGCTGCCTATGAGGCGGCCTTGCGACTCAACGATGCCGACGTTGAGGCTTTGACCCTTTGGCATGAAAGACTTGGGGATCTAGCGGTCAGTCAAGACATCAAGGCCTACTACAAAACCAATTGGGTGATCCATGAATCCATCATCGCCTTGGCCAACAACGCCTGGCTGACTCAAGTTATTGCAGACTTAAGACGAATACTTAGGTTATCTAGATTGCTTCAGCTTCAAATGCCGGAGCGTTTAGAAAAAAGCTTTTGCGAGCATGTGAAAATTTTTGATGCCTTGAAGGCCAAAAATCCAATGGCTGCGCAAGAGGCGATGAAAGAACATTTGAACCAGCAGCACCTTGTGATCAGACGCTTGGCCGATGAAACCCAGCAATTAACACTTGAACTTAATTTATGAACAGACCCCAATGGCTAGAGCGTGGCATGAAACTGCTGCGTTCAAAATTAGATCAACCCGAAAAGCAAGCCGCTGTAGCTGTTTCTGAAGATCGCTCGACCAGAGAGAGAATTGATGCCTTCTTAAAACATCGCGACGAAGCCTTGTCGTCGCGCTCACTGAGGAAAATGCTCACCCAACTCAATGACATCATTGACACCAAGGTCAGTGAAATTGAAGGTGGGCGACGCGCCAAAGTGTTTGCAAAATGGTATGAGTTGAGTTTGCCTGAAATCAGGCTCGATGTTTGGTTGTTGATGAGCGAGTATTTTGGCCCAGACGCTAAAAAAGTCATGAGCGCCAGAGAGGAATACACACAAGCCTTCGGTACCCAAGATGAGGGTGCCGCTGAAATCAAATTGCGTCGCTCTTTGGTGTCTCCCA
>JBAXNB010000238.1:0-2698 GCA_037134015.1 Betaproteobacteria bacterium
CAAGTGGTTGCCGTGAGCCAGCCCTCTGATTGGCAAAAGCGCTACGTGAAATTCAGCAAGCACCAAATCGATTTGTTGCCCAAGGCCGACGTCCAACACGCTGAGACCCTCAACAAATGATCAACAACTCTCTTGAGGTACTTCCAACGGGTGTCAGCCAACTTGTGGTCACGAGTTTCACATCTGAGCGTACCCAATTGAGTCAAGATTTCATTGCACAAGAGGTCCCTGTGGCAATGATCTTCAACGGCATTTCGCATGCGGTCATGATGGCCAGTCCCGCAGATTTGGAAGATTTTGCACTTGGATTTGCATTGACCGAGGGTTTGCTTGAAGGTACCCAAGAGCTTTACGGTGTCGAGACGCGAACAGTTGAGGCGGGCATGGAGTTGCATTTGGAAGTTTCCTCAGCGTGTGAATGGCGACTGAAAGAGCGCCGCAGAACCCTTGTAGGAAGAACGGGGTGCGGACTTTGTGGCACTGACAGCCTGTCGCAGGTTCGTAGAGAATTGTTGCCTGTAAGTCCTGTTCGGGTGAGCGCACAGGCGGTCATCAAACGAGAAAAAGACTTGCGCAATTGGCAGCATGTGCAAAAGTTAACCGGTTCAACGCATGCTGCGGCTTGGGTCGATCTGACGGGTGGAATTTTGCAGGTCAGAGAGGACATTGGGCGCCACAATGCGCTGGACAAGTTGATTGGTCACTTGGTACGCCACAAGGTGAATCCTGCCTCTGGGTTTTTTTGCATCACCAGTCGCGCAAGCTTTGAAATGGTCCAAAAGGCCGTGGTCTTTGGTGCGGGCTTGCTAGCAGCGGTTTCTGCACCGACTTGCTTTGCCATAGAGGTTGCAAAAGAAAACAACCTGGCCCTAGCGGGGTATGTTCGTGATGAAAAGATGGTGGTGTACAGTTTCCCTGAACGCTTTTGCCAAAGCGTTCTCTGAACTGGATGACATGGGATAGGAAAAATGGACACAGGTAATTTAGTCAAAATGGCCAACCGCATTGGAGATTTTTTCCAAAGCATGCCTGATCGCAAAGTAGCCAAGCAAGACATTGCTGTGCATCTCAAAAAGTTTTGGGAGCCGCGCATGCGAGAGGCACTCATCACCAACATCGATGACCCATCGACCAGTGATTTGCATGAGATCGTTCGTGAAGCAGTCAAAGAGAATTTGGCATTGCTGGCAACTCAAAGGGTGGCGCCTAGAAAATAGATTGGATGTTACAAATCAAGTGCAGAGCAGGCAGTTTGACTTGCTCACCCATTGGTGCTGTCGGATCAATGGGCCATCCAAGGGAAAGCGTCGATCAAGTCACCTGTTTTACAGCGTCGTGGTGTGGAGCTTGGGTGAAAGAAGTGCCACTTGAGGTAAATCTTTAACGGCGCTCACTGCAAGGACAAGGCGATCTTTTGTAGCTTTCGACAAAGATTGGAGGTCGCCATCCTTGAAGTATCCCAGAGCCTTTAGACTCTCGCTGGGTTGAAAATTGGGGCCAAATATCAATCTGGCGCTAGATAAGCCTTTTGAGAGACTGATGCCTTTTTCGATCATCGCATCAATATCAGTATAGTCTTTGGCCTCAGCAGGTTGCAAAATGACTTTGAGTTTTGTTGCCATCAAGTCATCAAGTGAAGCCACTTGAATGACATGGTCATCGGTGAACTCAGGTGTGCCTACACGGCCCATCTTCAAGGCACCGAAAAATGAGACTTTGACGTTGGCGTCCACGTCGTCAACATAGTTGACCAGCAAAGTGAATGCATGGCCTTGATCTTGGATGACGGTGGCTTTTTCTAAGAGGGGCATTGAAGCAAGCAAGGACTCTTTGTTCAAGGGTTCATCTGAAAAAAAGTCAAAATCAATCGATTGCCTATGACCACAACGAAGTGCGATGGCAGTACCACCATATAAAACAAAACCGAGTCTTTTGGTAGCAGCAAGATCAGGCCATAGGCGTTGTTGAATCGCTGGCAGGATGCTCATGCACGGCTTAAAAGTCATGCCAATGTTCTGATGGGTAAAGGTGGCAAGTTGGGATGGGATGCCAAACCAAGGCGATAGTGCCAATAGGACCAAGAACGCTCATTGAACTGACCCGGTTGAGCTTGGAGCAAGGCATTTCTTAAGGCCTCATCCCCTATTTGGTCCGCTAGTTTTTGCACGTCCTCATAGTCACCGATGTTCATCACTTGTGCAATCACTCTTTGAGGACATGAGATTGCATCATCGGGACTTTTCCACCAAATGTATTTACGTGAATACACCTTCAACTCATTGACGTCGAATTTGTTTTGCACAGCATCAGCAATTTTGAGTCTATCAACTTCCATGCAAGTTTCTTTGGTCATCATGGGCCATCTTACGGTCGAAAACAACCTATTGCAAGCCATTGCCATGGCCTCAGTGGCTGGAGTCCCTTGCTGCTCAACGCAGTGTGTAGTAACGGAGTTTCTTGGTTCAAATGCTCATCCACAGGCAATTTGACTTGTAATTTTACGATGGATGGTGTTTTTACCTCTTTGTGATGAATCTGAGGGTAGGGACGGGATTGAATTAAAGAAGATTGAGAATCCCCAATTTTTATGAGTCTAGACCAGATTGATGCACCAGCACTTTGAGGTTTCCCCCTGCGTTCTTGTGAAAAAACACTGATCAAGCTCTGGCTAGGTTGTCGTGCGTTGACGGTTTCTTAT
>JBAXNB010000239.1:0-2639 GCA_037134015.1 Betaproteobacteria bacterium
GTGTGGCCTCTCTTGCCCTTGCCCCACTGGTCGGAAGACAAGAAGACCTGAATGCATGAAGGCATGAAGGCATGAAGAAATGAATCGCCATGGTTAAAAAAGCCCCTCGCCGTACCGCTCAAAGAATTCTCTCGACCACCCTTGGGCTCTTCAACCGCTTTGGCGAGCCCAATGTCTCCACCACCTTGATTTCAGCCGAGTTGTCCATCAGTCCTGGCAACCTGTATTACCACTTCCCCGCCAAAGACGAGCTGGTCAACGCCTTGTTTGAAGAATTCCAACAAAAGTTGTACCCGCTTTTAAGTGCAGCCCCTCACGTGAGCGACGTTGAAGAGGCTTGGTTTTTCTTGCATTCCTTGTTCGAACTCATTTGGGACTACCGCTTTTTGTACCGGGATTTAGGAGACTTGTTGAGCCGCAATCGCCGTCTTGAAAAAGACACCAAAGACATCTTGCTGCATAAAGTCAGCGCTTTTCGCTCCTTGCTCCAAGGACTGGGACGCTCAGGTCACTTGCACATGCAAACCACTTCCCTAGAGCTGTGCGCCACCCAAATGGTGGTGATGCTCACCTGGTGGCTAAGTTTTGAGTTTGCCAAGGACCCAAGACACGCCCTAGAAGACCTGAACTCCGAAGCGGCTCTTTTGCGAGGCGCTCAACATGTGCTCGGGCTCTTGGTGCCCTATTTGGACCCAGAACCCCAGGCTCATTTGATCTCCCTCATCGCGTCCTACCAGGACGGGACTTGAAGGCTTCTTTTATCTAAGGGCTTGATCTAAGGGCTTATTCGCAAGGCCAGATCATCAATTTTTACCCAAAGACATCCAACCAAGGCCCGTCAAGTGGTTTTAGCGCCTCTCTTGCCCGCACATTGAAGCCCTTTTGTGCTTTCATCCCCCTTTGAATAGGCTTCTTGTTCTAAGCTTAATTTGAACATTTTTTGCCCACTTTCTTTACAATCATGGCTTATGTTTGGCAAGACTTGCGTTGAAAAGTAAGCCTTTTTCTAACATCTTAGCTTGAAGCTCTTTTTAAACTTGTGCCTTGTCCATCCTTAGCCATACTTGTCCGTAATTGCCCATCCTTGCCCAGTTTTGGCACCCTTCATCGTAAAAACAGTCCATGAAAATCCTTGACAGCATTTTGAGTCAGCAACCGGCCCTCACCAGCATCCGACGTGACCTGCATGCTCACCCCGAGTTGTGTTTCAAGGAAGTGAGGACGGCGCAAACGGTATCGAATTTACTGCAGTCTTGGGGCATCGAGGTTCACCATGGCATTGGCACCACGGGCCTTGTGGGCGTGATCAAGAGAGGCGACAACCCCCGCTCCATAGGACTCAGGGCCGACATGGACGCCTTGCCCATGCAAGAGAGCAACACGTTTGCACACACCAGTGTGCACCCCGGTCAAATGCACGCCTGCGGACACGATGGGCACACCGCCATGCTCTTGGCCGCAGCGCAACACCTGGCCCAAGACACGGGTCTAAACGGCACGGTGTATTTGATCTTCCAGCCTGCCGAGGAAGGTGGCGGAGGGGCCAGAGAGATGATCAAGGAAGGCCTCTTTGAGCGCTTTCCCATGCAAGCGGTCTTTGGCATGCACAACTGGCCGGGTCTAGCCGTAGGACAATTTGCTTTGAGCCCAGGTCCTGTGATGGCGTCCAGCAACGAGTTTCGCATCACCATTCAGGGCAAAGGTGGTCACGCCGCTTTACCGCACAACACCATCGACCCCGTGCCGATTGCAGCCCAATTGGTGCAAGCCTTCCAAACCATCATCACCCGAAACATCAAGCCGGTGGATGCAGGCGTCATTTCTGTCACCATGATCCATGCTGGAGAAGCGACCAACGTCATCCCCGACAGTTGTGAATTGCGCGGTACCGTTCGCACCTTCAGTGTCCAGGTGCTCGATACGATCGAGGCCCGCATGCGAGAGACTGCTGAGCACCTTTGCGCGGCTTTTGGTGGCAGTTGCAGTTTTTCTTTCAAACGCAACTACCCGCCCACCATCAACCACCCCAAAGAGAGCGCCTTTGCCAGAGAGGTGATCAGCCAAGTGTTTGGTGCCGGCCAATTGCTGGATCAAGAACCGACCATGGGTGCGGAGGATTTTTCTTTCATGCTGCAAGCAACACCTGGCGCCTCCTTCTTCATTGGCAATGGGGACGGGTTGCACCGAGAGATCGGTCACTCGGAAGGTCCGTGTGTCCTTCACAACCCGTCCTACGACTTCAACGACGACTTGATTCCCTTGGGAGGCTCCCTTTGGGTGCACTTGGTCCACGCCTGGCTGAAAGCGTCAACAACTTGACGGATTCATTGACCGATTCATTGATCGATTCATTGATCGATTCGTTGATCCTTTGCACCCACCCGGCCTGGGAGGAAGTGATGCGTGACATTTTGCAGGCATTTCAACCCAAGGGCCAGCTGCACTTTGTTCACACCAGAGAAGACTTGCAAAGGCTTGATTCCAACTTGCTGCAAAAGAGCCGTTTGGTCTGTTTGTTCAGCCAAGTGATCGTGCCGTCTCATGTCTTGCAAGAAGTGGCTTGGGGATGCTTTAATTTTCATCCAGGCCCGCCCGCTCGCCCCGGCTGGGCACCCTTGAATTACGCCATTCTAGAAGGG
>JBAXNB010000240.1:0-2633 GCA_037134015.1 Betaproteobacteria bacterium
ACCAAGCGCTGCTTCAACAAAACGGTGTGGAAGACCGCATGAAGCCAGAGTGGTACGAGGTGCCACAAGGCTTGTCAAAGATCTTGAAAAAATGAGCGATGAGGAGGCTGGAGGCCGTGTATTTTTCTCCAACATCAAGCGCTCTTTGGAAGAAGAGGATGAGATCGTCTTGGTGAGTGTTGGTGTTGACATTGGGTCATCGACCTCGCATTTGGTGTTTTCTAGGTTGGTCATGGAGAGGCTTGATAACCGCTACATCGTGAGCGAAAGAGTGGTTTTGCATGAGTCCGATGTCTTATTGACGCCCTATGCAGAAAATCAAAGCATTGATGCCCTTCGTTTAGGTGCTTTCATTCAAGACCAATATGACAAGGCAGGCATCACATCAGAAAAAATTGACACGGGCGCATTGATTCTGACGGGGGTTGCCGTCAGAAGAAGCAATGCAAGAGCCATTGGCGAATTGTTTGCCAAGGATGCGGGCAAGTTCGTGTCCGTCAGTGCAGGAGATGCACTAGAGACCACACTGGCAGCTTTTGGCTCGGGTGCTGCAGCCCTGTCCATCAGGCTCAATCAAACCGTCATGAACATTGATATCGGTGGCGGCACCACCAAGATGGCGGTGTGCGTTGGGGGGGAGGTGGTAGACATCACCGCCTTGGATGTAGGGGCCAGGATCGTCGCCTTTGATCAAAACGACGAGGTGTGCAGAATCGAAGAGGCGGCGAAAATGTTGGCCCAAGAATGCGGCTTTGAGCTGGAGCTTGGCAAAATGCTTTCTCCTGCCAACAGAAAAAGCTTGGTGACCCTCATGGCACAAAAAATCATTGAAGTGGCCAAGTTCCAGCATTTAAGTTCACACACCAGCTCTTTGTTGCGCTTGGATGCTTTGCAGCATCAACACACACCTAGTGTCTTGACTTTTTCAGGCGGTGTCTCTGAATACATCTACAACAGACAGTCCCAGCACTTTGAAGACTTGGGCCCAGAGTTGGCGAAAGAAATCACCACCGCACTTTTGAAGCAATGGCCAGAGATCGATGTACAAACACCCGATCAAGGCATTCGGGCAACGGTGGTGGGTGCTTCCCAGTACACCGTTCAAGTCAGTGGCAGCACCATTTTTGTAGAGCCCAAAGACACCTTGCCCCTTAAAAATGTGCCGGTGATCGCGCCCAAGCTGTCGTTGTCAGGCGAGGAGATCAAAAGCCAAGAGGTTGAACAAGAGATCAAAAGAGCTTTGAAGCGATTGGATCTTTTGGACAGTGAGCATCCGGTCGCCTTGTGCTACAAGTGGGGTGGAAGTGCGACCTTTAGACGCTTGGATGACTTTTGCCAAGGTGTGGCCAAGGGTTTTGAGAATTTGATCGCAAAGGGTCATCCCTTGATGCTGATTGGTGAGGCCGATTGTGCGGGCTTGATCGGCATCCATTGTCAAGAGGAGATCAAAGTAGGTGTACCCGTGATCTCTGTTGACGGCATCACCTTGTCCGAGTTGGACTTTGTGGACATTGGTGCCCTGCTTGAGACCTCAGGTGCAGTGCCCGTGGTCATCAAATCCTTGGTGTTCCCAGTGACCTCTGGTCTTGGTAAAACTGGCTTTCAATCAATTTGAACCGTTCCCCCATGCTTTATCCCCCTACAGAACCCTACCATCACGCTTTCCTGGATCGAGGAGAGGGGGGGCGGATTTATTTTGAAGAGTGTGGCAACGTCCGTGGAGAGCCCATCGTGATGCTGCATGGCGGCCCGGGTGCGGGTTGTTCGGCCATGTCGAGACGATTTTTTGATTTGAAAAAATACCGGGTCGTTCTTTGGGATCAAAGAGGAGGAGCACGTTCCTCTCCCAGCACAACAACGCGTGAGCAAAGGCAGAGCATGCTCAAGCATTTGAGCTTCTCAGGCATGATCGAAGACATGGAGGCACTCAGAGCGCATTTGAAGATCGAGCAATGGAGTATTTTTGGCGGCTCTTGGGGCACCACCATGGCCTTGGGCTACGCGCAAGCGCACCCCTTGAGGGTCAAAAAAATGCTCTTAAGAGGTGTGTTTACTGCAACGCCCAGTGAAATCAATTGGTTGTACTCTCCTCATGGAGCCGCCCAAATGTTTCCCAAGGAGTGGGATACTTTTCTAGAGCACCTTCAAGCGCTCAGGGAGGCTTGCCATTTGGGAGCAGGTCCTGAAAAAGCGGCATTGAAATGGCAAGACATCTTGCAAGTGTTTGATCTCGCACTTCGTCATGAAGAGCGCCAGATTCAAGAGCTAGCAGCGCTTGCTTGGGGGGGATGGGAGCAATCGATCATGAGTCTGCAAGGTGTGCCAGGCACAAGTGTTGCAGATCACAAGCGCAACCATGACATGGGCATGATTTCTTGTCATTTGTTTTTAAACGATCCTGTGCTCAACAGCAACAAGCTATGGGAAGGCATGCCAGCGATTGAATCCCTGGACTGCACCATCGTTCAAGGTCAATTTGATGTGGTCACGCCCACGCAGACCGCATGGAGGTTGAGGCAAACGCTCAAAAACTGCCAGCTTCAATTGGTGCGTCAAGCGGGGCATGCCAGCAGCGACCCTGAACTGGCCAGTGCGTTGGTCAAGGTTTTGGACGCTTGGGTTTTTTAAGTCTC
>JBAXNB010000241.1:0-2616 GCA_037134015.1 Betaproteobacteria bacterium
TGGCAAAGCCACTTCCTCATCTGCCTCATCTGCTCCATCTGCCGCCTCCAGCACTGGTAGCTCAGGAACCGCTTCCTCGGCGTCTTCGTCGTCCACGGCCTCCCCTTCAAGCACCTCTTCAACGCCAAGCGCTTAAAGTGCCTCGAAGAGCAACGCATGATTGCGGTTCAAATCTCCTTGTCAAAC
This sequence comes from Betaproteobacteria bacterium, assembly GCA_037134015.1. Lineage (GTDB taxonomy): Bacteria > Pseudomonadota > Gammaproteobacteria > Burkholderiales > Burkholderiaceae_C > Limnohabitans. Next base: position 187 of record JBAXNB010000241.1, read on the forward strand.
GTTTTTTCAACTCAATTGGCCACCTAAAATGCATCTAAAAAAACACATCATTGCGGGGCTGTTGGTTTGGCTGCCCTTGGCCATCACGGTTTGGATCTTGCTTTGGCTGGTGGGCATGTTCGATGCGGTCTTTGCCGCCTTTTTGTCCGGATTGGGCTCCTTGTTATCGGACGAGAGCGAAAACAAGCTGCAGTTTTTGCGAGAGGTGCATGGTTTGGGCGTGGTGTTGGTGTTTGGTGTCTTGATCCTCACCGGTGCCTTTGTCTCCAATGTGGCCGGACGCTGGTGGGTAAGACAGTGGGACAAACTTTTTAACTTGATTCCCATCGTCAAAAGCATTTACACCAGCGTCAAGAAAGTATCCAACACGCTTTTTTCTTCCAATGGAAATGCTTTTAGAAAAACCTTGTTGATTCAGTACCCCCATTCAGGTTCTTGGACCGTTGCATTTCAAACCGGTACCCCCTCTGGAGAGGTGGCTGACAAACTAGGAGACGGCATGATCTGTGTGTATGTGCCAACCACACCCAACCCCACGAGTGGATTTTTTCTGATGGTTCATCAAAACGATGTCAAAGAATTGAGCTTGAGTGTGGATCAAGCCTTGACCTATGTGCTGTCCATGGGTGCGGTTGCACCCGATGAGGTGGTCAACACGGGTTCGCTAGAAAAAACCCTTCCATGAGCAAATCGTCCTTCAACAGGATTAAGAATGCCAACCTTAAAGTAGATTGAAATAGAAAGAGCTTTGAACATGTCTATGCGTACTCATTACTGCGGAATTGTGACTGAAACTTTGATTGGTCAAACCGTGACCCTTTGTGGATGGGTCAACCGTCGACGCGATCATGGAGGCGTGATCTTTGTCGACTTGAGAGACCGGGAGGGCAATGTGCAAGTGGTCTGTAACCCCTCTAGACAAGAAATGTTCGCCATTGCAGAAGACTTGAGAAATGAGTTCTGTATTCAGATCAAGGGTCTTGTGATGGCCCGGCCTGAAGGCTCCAACAATGACAATCTTAAAAGTGGCAAGATCGAGGTGCATTGCCATGAGGTGAAAGTTTTGAATCCTTCGGTGACACCGCCATTTCTGCTTGATGATGAGAACCTCTCAGAGACCACGCGCTTGACACACCGTGTTTTGGATTTGCGTAGGCCGTACATGCAAAACAATTTGATGCTTCGCTACAAGGTGGCCATGAACGTGAGAAAGTTCTTGGATGAACATGGGTTCATTGACATCGAGACCCCCATGCTCACCAAAAGTACACCAGAAGGTGCCAGGGATTACTTGGTGCCCAGTCGTGTGCACGATGGTCACTTCTTTGCATTGCCTCAGTCGCCTCAACTCTTTAAGCAACTGTTGATGGTCGCAGGCTACGATCGTTACTACCAAATCACCAAGTGTTTCAGGGACGAGGATTTGAGAGCCGACCGTCAACCCGAGTTCACCCAAATCGATATCGAAACTTCTTTTTTGGGTGAAGAAGAAATTCGAGACATGTTCCAAGAGATGATCACGCATGTCTTCAAGCAAGTGTTGAACATCGATCTGGGCGAATTCCCCATCATGGCCTACTCTGAAGCCATGGCTCGCTTTGGTTCGGACAAGCCTGATTTGCGAATCAAGTTGGAGTTCACGGAACTCACCGACGCCATGGGCACGGTGGACTTCAAGGTCTTCTCTGTGCCGGCCACCATGCCTGGTGGTCGTGTGGTGGCCCTTCGTGTGCCTCAAGGCGGCCTCATGAGTCGAGGTGAAATCGATGGCTTTACAGAATTCGTCAAAATTTATGGCGCCAAAGGATTGGCTTGGATCAAGGTCAATGATGTGTCTGCAGGACGTGAGGGCTTACAGTCCCCTATCGTTAAAAATCTTCATGACGAAGCCCTCAACACCATTCTCCAAAGAACTGGTGCACAAAACGGAGACTTGTTGTTCTTTGGTGCTGACAAGGAAAAGGTGGTCAACGATTCAATGGGCGCTTTGCGCTTGAAGATTGGATTGTCTGACTTTGCTAAAGAGCATGGTCTGTTTGAGCATCGTTGGGCGCCAATGTGGGTGGTGGACTTCCCCATGTTTGAATTCGATGAAGAGTCCAATCGCTACAACGCTGTGCACCATCCCTTTACCGCCCCCAAAGATGGGCACGAGGACTGGATGGTGAGCGCCCCTGAGAAGTGCATTGCCAAAGGTTATGACATGGTGTTGAATGGCTGGGAAATCGGCGGCGGTTCAGTTCGTATTCATCAAGCCGATGTGCAGCAAAAGGTGTTTGATGCCTTGAAGATCACGCCTGATGAAGCACAGTTGAAATTCGGTTTCCTGTTAGATGCCTTGCAGTACGGTGCGCCTCCGCATGGTGGGTTGGCATTTGGACTGGACCGCATTGTGACCTTGATGACTGGCGCAGATTCGATCCGTGACGT
>JBAXNB010000242.1:0-2611 GCA_037134015.1 Betaproteobacteria bacterium
TTTGAACCGAATCGGCTCCCCTGGGATCTCGATGCCGCTCTGTTCATAGACCCATTCCGCCATTTTACGGTACGCTTGCAGCAGGTAATCCTCATCGAGGTGGGCTTCATCTGTTACCGTGAAATCCAGATCCTCGGAAAACCGATACGTCTCGAAGTAGCATTTCTTCAAGCACGTTCCACCTTTGAAGACCCAGTTTTCCGAAAGATCGGCGTTCGCGGCAATGCCAGCCAGCAGCCAACCGAGTACGTAATCCTTTTCAACGACGTGCAGATCCAGCGAAAGCTCGCGCGCCATTTCCGATATTTCCTGCTTTTCAATCACTTCACACCCGCCTTCAAGTCGCGGGGCACCCATAGCCGCCACCGCATCAACAAAGCCTCAGCTGGCATTTTGGGATCGATGCGTGCATTACCCATCGTCAGTTGGTGCTGGCATTTTTCTATCGCCTCAGTCTCCTGCGCTGCATTGGCTTCCAAAAGAAAGCCCAGGCGTTTGAATACCGCACCGTTGCCTAGGCGCTCGGCATACTCTAATAGCTGACTGAGATTCTTTGAATCAGAAGCGAGGTAGTTTTTGAACATATCTTGGACGGAGCGTATGCCACCGCCAAGCTGGGGGTCGGACAGCATGTCCAGCATCGTTCTGCTGGGATCGGAAACAGAGCCTTTCACCGAGCCACGCCAAACTGTTTTCAATCCGAACATTTTTTCTGGGGCAATGGTGGAGGCCCAAAATGCCGCCCCCTTGAGCGTCGGCTTTCTGTTCCGTGGGCGGGTCGTGGTCATCACCACTGTCGTCCGGAAAATCTGCTCGGTCAGATCCCAATGCTCTGCCGCACTCCAGCCACCGATATAGCACGGAGAGTATAGACTGATGGCGACCAGCCAAGGATCGTCGAGTGGCAAATCAGTCCGTTCGGCCTCCAACGGCACGGGCACGTAAAGGCCCCTGGTTACCCGCGACAACCACCCCTTCTTGCACCACCGTGCCAGCAACTTCGATGCGTCAGATTGGTCAAGCCCCATGATGCCCGAAGCTTGCTCATTGGTAATCGTTCCCTTTGTGCCGCGCATGACGGCGGACAAGCGCTCTCGATCAAGCTTGCCCAGGCCAGACAGGAGATGGCTTAAATTTTCCATGGCGACTTTACTCTCATATTATGAGAATTATGGCGCTTATGGTGTACGAAGTCAATCCGTCAGAGTGATTGTTCACTTAATAGACGAATATTTGCACCTGCAATATACTTATCCGGTCTAGCATTCATTGGGGCGTCCGGTTTTAAGGCAACTACTCGAACATAGCAGGCCGATAGCTGCTTCCGATAAGTTTTCTCCAATCTTCGAGTCCGCCAAGACACAAGTCTTCAGTCCGCGTAAATTGCAGCACCCTTGATCACAGGGGCCCAACGCGCCACCTCTGACAACACAAAACGCTTGTGCTCTGCAGGCTCTGAGCGCTTGTCAGTGATCACCACCGCACCCAAACCCTCTTGCTTTTTGACAAACTCGGGGTCCTTCAAGGACGTTTTCAAAGCCGCGCTGAGTTTTTGCACCACATCGGCAGGCATGCCTTTGGGTCCATACAAGCCATGCCAAATGGTGACATTGAATCCCTTTTCGCCTTGCTCGTCCAAGGTGGCCAAGTCCTTCAAGGCAGGTGTGGTGAGCCGCTTTAAAGTGGTCACGCCAAAGGCCTTGACTTTCTTGGCTTCAATTTGCGAGGTGGTGCTCGTGGTTTGATCACACATCAAGTCCACCTGTCCGCCAATCAAGTCCGTCATGGCAGGCGCCGTGCCCTTGTAGGGAACCGTTGCCATGTCGACTTGAAGGGTCGCTTGCCAAAGCATGCCACACAACTGAGAGGCCGATGCCAAGCCCGCATTGGCCAAGTTGATTTGGCCTTTGTTTTGTTTCACCCAGGCCTTCAATTCACTGTAAGTGTTGACCGGCAACTGAGGTTTGCCAATCAAGGTCATGGGCACATCATTGATCATCCCTAAGTACTCAAAATCGGAGTCCACTTTAAAAGGCAAATTTTTCACCAAACTTGGAAAAATACCCATCGCAATGTGGTGCACCAGCAAGGTATAGCCATCGGGTGATGAGCGAACGAGTTTGCTCGCACCAATCAAACCCCCTGGGCCGCCTGCATCGTTTTCAACCACCACAGCCACGCCCAGTGCTCTTCTCATCGCTTCCGACAAATCTCGGGCCACACGGTCTGTCGGCCCTCCCGCAGCAAAAGGCACGATCAAGGTGATTTGTTTGTCCTTGTTGGGAAAATCGGCCCCATGGACCAAGCCTTGCGTGAAGCTCAACAGCAACGCAAGCACCGCAAGCACCCTCATGGGTGTATTTTTAAATGTTTTCATACCGTCTCCTATAAAATCTATTCAAAAGATCTTTTGCCAAACGATGGACTCTTTTCAAAACCTGGTCCATGACAACTTTATGTATTCTAGGTATCTTATACGATTTGTTACTTGACTTGCCTCAAAAGACCAATTGCACAAGGGGCTTGGTCGGGGCTTGGTCGGGGCTTGTTCAGGAGCTGGCACCCCTGAAAGCCCTCAGCTCATGCACATCAAAAGCAGGTATGCTTAGAA
>JBAXNB010000243.1:0-2599 GCA_037134015.1 Betaproteobacteria bacterium
CAGATAAGCCGGTTCCAGCCCCTCTGGCCACCACTGGAAACCCATGAGCATGACATGTGGACAAAACAGCTTGCACTTGATCTTCGGTTTCTGGCAGGACCACGCAGACGGGCTTTTGACGGTAAGCCGTCAAGCCATCGCACTCATAGGGCGTGGTGTCTTCTGGGGTGAACAACAAGGCATGCTTGGGCACCAGGCCTGACAAGGTGTCCACAATCTGTCGCTGGCGAAGCGCTTTGGCGCGCTTGTCAGTGCTTGACAGGGCTTCTTGCAATCCAAGCATGGGGCTTCTCCTGAGCGATTAAAAAAACAAAGACCAGCTCACTCGTTGCGCGAACTATTTGAAGATCACGGTTTTGTGTCCATTGATCAGGATGCGGTGTTCGCTGTGCCATTTGACGGCTCTGGCCAAGACTTGGCTTTCAGTATCCCTGCCCATGGTGGTCAAATCTTCCACCGTTTTAGAGTGATCGACACGTGCCACATCTTGCTCAATGATGGGGCCCTCGTCGAGATCCGCGGTGACGTAATGGGCGGTGGCCCCGATCAACTTGACCCCACGGTCGTGGGCTTGGTAGTAGGGCTTGGCACCTTTAAAGCTTGGTAAAAAGCTGTGATGAATGTTGATCGCTCGACCGCTCAGGTGTTGACACAGCTGGTTGGAGAGGATTTGCATGTAACGCGCCAAAATCACCAGTTCGGCACCTTCTTGCTCAATGATGTCAATTTGTTTGGCCTCGGCTTGTTCCTTGGTGCTGGCACTCACGGGAATGTGGTGAAAGGGGATGTTGTAACTGGCGGCCAGTTGATAGAAGTCTCGGTGGTTGCTGATGATGGCTTTGACCTCGATCGGCAAGAGGCCACTTTTGGTGCGAAAAAGCAAATCGTTCAAACAGTGCCCTTCCTTGGACACCATCAAAATGGTGGGCATGGCTTTGGACGTTTCATGCAAGGCCCATTGAAGAGAAAGACTTTGCCCAAAAGCCTCGAGCTCAGCCCTTAGTGCCTGTGCAGTTTGTGCGCAAGTGAATTGAACCCGCATGAAAAAGAGCCCCGTGTCGGGATCGTTGTATTGAGCGGCTTCTTCAATGTTGCCTCCACGCTCAAGCAAAAAGCCAGAGACGCCGTGAACGATGCCGGGTTTGTCTTTACAAGATAGGTTCAGGATGTATGCATTCATACAAGTATTGTAAGTTTTAAGAGCGAATTGTGCAGGCGAAGGCGTAAATTTTTCTTCTTTGAGCGGTCATTGCCCGCTGACAAAGTCCAAGGACGGTCAAAGAAGAAAGCGCTGCCTCAGGCTCTGGTAGACCCATCTTTCAAGGTGAGCACCCGACGGGCTGGTGTTTTATTTAACCTCACTTTGAATAAAAGTGATGGAGCTTCTTTGGGTCAATGACCAAGCCAATAGAAAACTTGCCTAGCTAGGGATCGGATGCTCGATGACCAATTGACGCAAAGACGCAAGCCTGCGCCCTGTTCATTTGATGTGCAAAACTCTTTGTTGCTTGAACTTCTCGAGGACGTGACGTGAATGCCCACCGATGAAGGGGGATCTAAAAAACTGAGTAGCGTACTCATGATTAGACCAAGACCTAAGCAGTGATGGCCAAGGCAGGCGATAATGTCAGACTTGGGGTGAAAAGAAGCGTCTTTTTTTCGATGCAATGGCTGTTGAATTTGTAGCTTGATGAACATGGACCCGCCGTTCTTCATTTTGAAAGTCAAAGCTCTGGTCCCAAGCTTGTTACAAGCTTCCCTACTCATATCTGGTTTTAATTGTTATTTCGTCAACATTTCTTAACATTTCCATGGAGCAAACTGGGTTCGACCTTGGGTACCCTAGGCTTGGCCATGCTGTCGACGGCATTTTGTTTGTGGGTCAAGAGCCCTTTGCCATGGATGTTGGGCCCTTTGATATCGGTCGCTTTGGCAACCATGTTCGGGTTTCGCACAAGGAGTTGGCGACCCTTTAGAAATGTCGGCCAATTGGTCATTGGCGGCTCACTGGGCCTGTATTTCAGCCCCGAAATTGGACAGTTGATCCTGTCTTTGTGGTGGGTGATCGTTCTCAGCATTTTGTGGGCTTTGTTGGTTGGAGCTGGTTTTGGCAATGTGCTCTATCGCTTGCATGGGCAAGAGATACCAGGACTCACACGCTCTGCATGTTTTTTTTCCGGTGCGATTGGGGGTGCCTCAGAGATGACCAACTTGGCTGAAAGGGAAAAAGGGCGAACCGATTTGGTCGCTGCAGCTCACAGCTTGCGCGTGATGCTCATCGCCATCGTCATTCCTTTTGGTTTAAAGGCTTTGGGTTTTCAGGGCAATCCAGTGCTTGGGCCTGTGGCCAAAGATATTGTGCCTTTAGGTCTAGCGCTGATGTTTGGCCTGGCCTTGGTCGTGGTTTGGGTCCTGGAGCGTTGGGGCCGAGCCAATCCTTGGTTTTTAGGCGGTTTGGGGGTCTCGATGGCTTTGTCCTTGAGTGGTCACACCTTAACGGCAGTGCCCACTTGGATGATCAATGCGTCTCAACTCTTGATTGGTATCAGTTTGGGCGTTCAGTTTTCTGGGGACTTCATCAAATCCGCCCCCAAGTGGA
>JBAXNB010000244.1:0-2585 GCA_037134015.1 Betaproteobacteria bacterium
CAGAACAAGAAACTGCGGCCTTTTGCCTTAGAACATTCGACCCCCCACTAGATAAGCGCGTGCAAATCAGTTTTAACTCGGGCAACCACACCCGACCAGTCATCGAGCCGATCTTGCCGGTATATTTTCATAGAGGTGTACCAAGGACTGTCGTTCTTGCCTAACTGCCAACGCCAACACGTGTCAAAGCGATTGAGCAGCCAAACAGGCTTGCCCAAGGCCCCTGCCAGGTGAGCACAGGAAGTGTCCACACTGATCAACAGATCCATTTGTTCAAGGAACGCTGCAGTGTCTGAAAAGTCTCCGACCTCATGCATGTGATCCACGATCTCAGGACCGCCCCAGTCTTGGCTTTTCAAGCTCAAAAGCTCCTGCGTAGACCCCTCCCCCTTTTGGAGGGAGAAAAACTCTATCAAGGGATGGGCCAAAGGTTTGAGGAGTTGAAGAGGTACATTTCTACGAAGATTGACCTCCCAACTCCAAGACTGTTCGGAGCGAAAACCCCCTGACCAAACCAGGCCAACCCTGAGTTTGTTTTTTGGACCCAGCTTGTCGCGCCAGCTTTGTGACTTTGAAGGGTTTGCCTTCAAATAACCCAGGCCAGCAGGAATGTGTTTGACAGTTTCTTTGAGCGCCAGAGGCAAACTCATCATAGGAACATGAAAGTCACTTTGGGGACCAGCTTGGTGGCTAGCATAAATTTCAGAAACGCCAGGCGCAAACTTCAACAGCTCAACGAGTTCCTTTGGCACTTGCAAAAGCACTCGGGCACCGAGCTCTCTTAAGAAAACCAAGTACCGAACAAACTGTATGCTGTCGCCCAAACCCTGCTCACACATGACCAAGATGCTTTGCTTGTGCAAACTCTCTTGACCAAGCCATAAGGGAGACTGAGGTTTTGAAAGTTGGGCTTGAATCGACAAGTAAGTTGTCTCATATTGGAGCCTGCATTGGAACAACGACCATCCTTTGTCAAACTGAGCATCTAGCAAATAGGACAAACTCAGGTGGTACTTGGCCCTGATGGATTGAGGCTCCAGACTCAAAGCTTTGAGGTAGCAATCGATCGCTAGTTTTGGTTGTTGTAAATCATGCAGCACATCCCCTAAATTGCACCATGCATTGAGGTGTTGGGCGTCCAAGTCCAAGACCCTTTGATACATTTTTGAGCTCGCTTCAAGCTGGCGAGCATCTTGCAAAACCGTCGCCAAATTAAAACAAATGAAAGCATTTTGAGGCTCCAATTGCATGGCGCGCTCAAGGGCCAATTGAGCCGGAGCAAACGCCTTGAGCTTTTGGAGAGCCACTGCTTTGTTCACATAAGCCATGGACATGCTGGCGTCCAAGGATAAAACTCGATCAAAGCACTCAATGGCACCCTCCAATTTCTGCAATTGAATATGAAGCAGGCCCAAATTAAAGTGCGCCCCTAAGTTTTGAGGGTCGATGCTGATGGCGAGTTGGTAACTTTGCAAGGCTGCATCTAAATCATGCAGCGCCTCTTGAGACACGGCCAAATTAAAACAAGTTTTGGCATCCAAAGGATTGAGAAGTCTTGCCTGCTGGTAATGAACAATGGCCCTGTCAAATTGACCGAGTTGATGGCAAATCACACCAATGTTGTTCTGAATGTGCTCGGACTTGGGTTCAAGCTGACCGAGTTTGCTCCAAGTTTCTAGCGCTGGCGTCAGTTCGCCCATCCCAACTTGGATTTGAGCCAGCAAAGAGTAGCTGTCCACCGATGCTGGAGACAACTCGATCAACAAACGGGCAGGCTCAAGGGCTTGCTCAAATTGTCCAAGTTTGGTCAAGGCGAGAGCCAAACAATGCAAACTAGGTGGGTGTTGTGGTTTGATCGACAAGGAGGCTCTTAAGGCATCAATCGCCTCCAACAATCGCTGGCTTTTTAAGAGGGTCAACGCCTTCAAATATTGAGCATCAAAATGCAGGGGGTCCTTTTTGCTGAGTGCATGAAAGATCTCCAAAGCTTGATCCAGCTCTCCAGATTCATAATGTGAAACCCCTTTGTTAAAAAGAGTCTCGACAAGACTGTCCGCATTGGAAGGATTGAGCGTCATCAGTTAAAAAGTCTAAAAATAAATCCAGTACTCGGTTCAATCATTGGGTTTAAAAAATACACCAGATCTATTATGCATTTTTAAAGCTTGCACTTCGTCAACACCACATCAAAAGGGTTCAAAAAACGCAAGGCTCATCAATCTTTAAGCACAAACCCTCAAAAGACCCCTAGTTGGACTTGGAAAACACTTAGAGAACTAGCGCTCAATGCTCCATAAAATGCTTGAAGTTTGATCAACAAGGAGATTTTCTTTGATGAATATGGATAATTTCAAATTGAACCTCAATTCGAGCGTTGCTCGAAAAAAACACATGACACAGCACTTGACTGCTGCCACCTTTAAGCTCCTGAGCGTCCTCTTTGTCGCTGGCCTGCTCGCGCTAGAGACTGTTGCTCAAACAAGTTCTGCCAACACCTACCCACAAAAGCCCATCAAGTTCATCGTTCCCATTACACCAGGCGGGAGCAACGATGTCGTTGCTCGCGTGATTGCTCAAAAACTCAG
>JBAXNB010000245.1:0-2536 GCA_037134015.1 Betaproteobacteria bacterium
GGCTGGCAGTGGTGGGTTGCACGATTTGCATGTTGGTGTCAGCGGCCAATTGCATAAAGCGCTCCACACGCGCTGAGCTGTGCTCTGGGCCTTGGCCCTCATAGCCATGGGGCAACATCAAGGTGATGCCGTTCACTCGACCCCATTTGACTTCACCAGAGGCGATGAACTGATCGATCACCACCTGAGCACCATTGGCAAAATCACCAAATTGCGCCTCCCAAATCACCAAGGTGCTGGGATCGTTGGAGGCGTAACCGTATTCAAAACCCAAAACCGCTTCTTCAGACAAAATGGAGTCAATGACCACAAAGGGAGCTTGCGTGTCCGAGACATTTTGCAGCGGCACGTAGGAACCCGTGTCCCACTTCTCGCGGCTTTGATCATGGATCACCGCATGGCGATGCGTGAAGGTGCCTCGACCGCAATCTTCACCCGACAAGCGAACAGGAAACCCACTGGAGACCAAAGAGGCCAAGGCCATGTGCTCGCCCATGCCCCAGTCCACCGGCACGTCTCCTCGTCCCATCGCGGCGCGGTCGTCATAGACCTTCTTGACCAACTGATGAGGCGTGACCGTGTTGGGGATCGTTGTGATTTTCTCGGCCAAACGCTTCCATTCCGTCAAAGGAATGGCGGTGTCGCCAGCATCGGTCCACTTCTTGCCTAAATAAGGCGACCAGTCCACGGTGTACTGGCTGCTGAAGTTGGTCACCAAGGGGTCAACAGAGTGCTTGCCAGCGTCCAAAGCGGCGCGGTAGGCTTTGACCATGTCGTCACCCAGGGAGTCCCCCAAGCCCTGTGAGCTCAAGCGATCCGCATAAAGCTTTCTGGTTCCCGGATGCACAGCGATTTTTTTGTACATCAAAGGTTGCGTGAGGCTGGGCGTGTCTTGCTCATTGTGCCCAAGCTTTCTAAAGCAGATGATGTCCACCACCACATCTTTAGAGAACGTCATCCTGAACTCAAGGGCCAATTGGGTGGCCAAGGCCACGGCCTCGGGATCGTCCCCATTCACATGCAAGACGGGCGACTCGATCATCTTCACCACATCAGAGCAGTAAAGCGTTGAGCGAGAATCTCTGGGGTCTGAGGTGGTGAAACCAATTTGGTTGTTGATCACGATGTGGACGGTTCCACCCGTGTAGTAGCCACGTGTTTCCGCCAATGCCAAAGTTTCCATGACAATGCCTTGACCTGCAAAGGCCGCATCACCGTGAACGAGCACAGGTAAGACTTGTTGACCCTTGGGGTCTCCTCGACGGTCCATGCGAGCTCGCACAGAGCCTTCGACCACTGGGTTGACGATTTCCAAATGAGAAGGATTGAAAGCCAGACTCAAATGCACTGCGCCACCGGTTGTGCTGACATCGGAGCTGAAGCCTTGGTGGTATTTCACATCGCCACTGGGCAAGTCCTCAGGCGCCGTGTGATCGAACTCGGCAAAGAGGTCGGCGGGCAATTTACCCATGGAGTTCACCAGCACGTTCAAACGACCGCGGTGGGCCATGCCAATGACCACTTCCTTCACACCAATCACGCCTGCTTGCTGGATGATCTCGTCCATGGACACAATGAAACTCTCTCCGCCCTCAAGAGAAAAACGCTTTTGCCCAACATACTTCGTATGCAAGAAACGCTCCAAACCTTCCGCAGCGGTCAAACGGTCCAAAATGCGTTTTTTCTTGTCAGCGTTGAAAGCTGGCTTGCTGCGCATGCTTTCAAGCTTTTGCTGCCACCAACGCTTGTGGTCTTGGTTGGTGATGTAATTGAACTCAGCCCCAATCGAGCCGCAATAAGTCTCTCGCAGAGCGTTCAAGAGCTCTCTCAAACTCATCCGATCGCGACCAAAGAAGGTGTTGCTTGTATCAAAAACCGCTTCTTGGTCTGCATCTGCAAAACCGTAAAAAGCCGGGTCCAATTCTGGAATGTGATCGCGCTCCGTGCGCTTGAGCGGATCCAAGTCAGCCCAACGCACACCAACGTTTCGGTAGGCCGCGATCAACTGTTGCGTAGCTGTTCTTTTTCTGCCCATCTCTGCATCTTGGGACGCCATCACCACCTTGGTGCCACCTCTCTTGGCTCGTTCAGCGAATGCATTCACCACAGGCAAATGAGGCACATCTCGGACTTGTGAGCCATCTAGAGCGGGAACATGCTGCAGAGCATCAAAATACTCACGCCAAGTGTCGGGCACGCTCCCAGGCTTGGAGAGGTAGTTCTCGTAGAGTTCTTCGACGTAGGGCGCGTTGCCCCCAAAGAGATAGGTGTTGCCTGAATAGGCTTGATACAGAGACGATGAATCGCTCATTGCGCTGACCTCCGATTCCCTTGAGGAAACTTTAGTTGGTTAAAAAAAACCTCCCGCGACACGGCTGAACCGGTTAGCGGATGCACTGTGGCTGGAAGGGCCTTAGTTGGTGCATATTGTGCCATTGAATTTCGCTTAAGAAGAAAAATACTCAAAAAGAAAGCCCTTTCAGAGTTTTTAAAAACGCGTGGGGCCCCATTAACTTACAAAAGCTTACAAAAAAAC
>JBAXNB010000246.1:0-2433 GCA_037134015.1 Betaproteobacteria bacterium
GGGTTGTTGTTTTTTAGGAACCAAGAGAATTAGCGGCGGTTGATGGCAGGTCAAGAAAGCAAGATCGGACAGTGAGCGGAGGGCCAGTGAGCGGTGGGACCTATCGACCTTTGAGCACCTAGCCACTTTGGGGGGCTCAGACGCTCAATCCCTGAAGTTATCGAAGGTCAGAGGCAATTCGGTCATTTCTTTTTTAATGATGGCCATGGCGCTTTGCAAGTCATCCCTTTTTGCGCCGGTGACTCTGACAGATTCACCCTGAATGGAAGCTTGGACTTTGAGTTTGCTGTCTTTGATCAGACGTTGGAGTTTTTTGGCGTCCTCCACTTTGATGCCATCTTTCACGCTCAAGATCACTTTGACTTTATCGCCGCCCATTTTCTGCGTATCGCCTTTGTCAATGAAGCGCACATCCACCTCTCGTTTGGTGAGCTTGCCTCGAAGAATGTCTTCTATTTGACTCAATTGAAAATCAGCGTCTCCGATCAAGATGATTTCCTTGTCTTTGAGCTCTATGGCAGCGGCGGTGCCTTTGAAATCAAAGCGCGTACCAATTTCTTTGGCCGTGTTTTCTACAGCATTTTTAACTTCAACCAAATTGGCTTCGCAAACAGCATCAAATGAAGGCATATTTTTAATTCTTTCCTGTGAAATTTGGATTCAAGCGATGAGACAATTGTACCCATGGTCATTGAATCCAACTCGTCCTTGCAATCGTATAACAGCTTTGGTATTTTGGCTAGAGCTCAGGAGATGCTGCGCGTTACCAGCATCGATGATTTGCAGGACTTGGTTCAAACCCCGTTCTTTCAAGACCGGCCCCATTTGGTGTTAGGCGGGGGCTCCAACCTGGTTTTGACGGGCGACGTCAAAGCCTTGGTTCTGAAGGTCGAGCTGATGGGCAAGCGACTGGTGAAGGAAGACGAGAAGGGCTATTGGGTGGAGGCGATGGCAGGTGAGAATTGGCATGATTTTGTCACCTGGACGCTGGACCAAGGTTGGCCCGGTTTGGAGAATCTGGCGCTTATACCTGGCTCAGTGGGTGCGACGCCCGTACAAAACATAGGCGCCTATGGAGTTGAGTTGCAGGATCGGTTTTTTGATTTGGAAGCTGTTGACCTGTCCACCGGTAAGCGCTTCAGGCTTGACGCCGCCCAGTGTGCTTTTGCATATCGGGATTCGATCTTTAAGCACGGCGCCAAGCAAACCTTTGGCTCTTTTGCGCCAAAAGGCCTGGGCTTAGAGAGTCCACCTGAGAAACGCACCAACGCTTTGTCTTCTGGGGTCATGTCGGTGGACGCTTTGCCCGCCAATTTGAACTTGGGTTTGGCCAACCGCGCTTTGATCACCCACGTGCGTTTCTTTTTGCCCAAGAAGTGGCGTGCTGTGCTGGATTACCAAGACTTACAAAAAAAGTGCGCTGAGCATGCCAACACACAACCCAGTGCCAGAGAAATCTACGACTGGGTGTGTGCCATTCGACGTCAAAAGCTACCCGACCCCAAGTTCATTGGCAATGTGGGCAGTTTCTTTAAAAACCCGACGGTCAGCAGCGATCAATGTCAAGACATCATCGCCCGCGAGCCCAGTGTCGTTCACTACCCACTTTTAGATGGGAGATTCAAACTGGCGGCCGGTTGGCTCATTGATGCGTGTGGATGGCGCGGCAAAAGCATTGGTATGGCTGGGGTGTACCCAAAGCAGGCCTTGGTGTTGATCAACAAAGGCGGGGCAGACAACCCTTGCACGGGTGGAGAGGTCATGACCTTGGCCCGAGCCATTCAGACCAGTGTTTATGAGCGTTTTGGCATTCTTTTGGAGCCAGAGCCCATGATCCTTTGATCCGCGACCTATCGCTGCACCTAGGCCAAGACCTACTTGCTTAGTCCCACGCTTAAAGGTTTAATATATCCATTCACATCCAGCAAGGGAAGTTTTAAAAATGACCACGATCACAAGACCTTTAACGCAATCAACACCTCGTCTGACCTCGCTAGGCATGGCCTTGCTCGCTACTTTGGCGATGCTGGGAGCGGTGGACTCGTTGGCGCAAAACTATCCCAACAAGTCCATTCGGCTGCAGGTGCCGTTCGCGCCTGGTGGCACCACTGACATTGTGGCCCGGGTGATCGCCGAACCCTTGGGTAGAGTCTTAGGGCAAAGTGTGATCGTTGAAAACAAGCCAGGCGGTGGAGGTGTTGTTGGCGCCAATGAAACGGCCAAAGCCGTTCCTGATGGTTACAACTTGGGCGTTGCGACGGTGTCGACCACAGCGGCCAATCCGGCCATCAACTCCAAGATTCCCTACAATCCGCTCACCGACTTCACGCCCATCATCAACATTGCGGCCACGCCCAATGTGATTGCCGTCAATCCTACTTTTCCTGCCACCGATTACGCAGGCTTCATTGCCGAGCTAAAAAAACATCCCGG
>JBAXNB010000247.1:0-2417 GCA_037134015.1 Betaproteobacteria bacterium
ATCAGTTTGGGCGTTCAGTTTTCTGGGGACTTCATCAAATCCGCCCCCAAGTGGATGTTGAGCGTCGGCATTGGGACGATGAGTTTGATTGGTGTGTGCTGTTTATTTGCGCTTGGCATCTCCAAACTCTCAGGCATTGACACCTTGACCATGGTGTTGGGCACAGCACCTGGAGGCATAGCCGAGATGGCCATCACGGCCAAAGTTCTGCATTTGGGGGTCCCACTGGTGACCACCTTGCAGGTGTGTCGTTTGATTGCGGTGTTGATTTTGGTGGAACCCTTGTACAAATATTGTTACCAAGAAGAGCCCCACATACCCTCATCTGAGGTGCTTTAGGGGGATGATCTAAGGACAAGCAAACGCTGGTCCACCAGGTCTTGGTTCTCTTCTTCTATCAAGATCCGCGCGGGCAGGAATCCAAGGTTTGGGCTCAACCAAAGCGTAAGTTTTTGTTTGTCCGTTGGGCTTCTTGGCAGGCGCAGGACTCTGAGCGCGGCCACTTCACCCACGGGCAGTTTCAAATGGTCCAAGGCCTCCAGTTTGAAGGTCCAGTGTTCGTTGGTCTGGGCCATCAGAACCGGTAACCTCATGGTCGATGAGAACGGGTAGGGCTCGCTCAGCCCCGCTAAGAGGCCGCCAAGTTGAAAAAAAACGCTCAACGCATCTTGGTGGAGTTTTTCCAGGGGAAGGCTGGTGCTGCCATCTGCCAAGCGGATTTGTCCAGCCGCTTGATCAATCAAGACCGTTTGAGTTTTGCGGTGCCGGTCTGAAAAAGTCATAGGCTTTAAACCTTGATCACTTAACAGCCCCTCAGAGACTTGCGTTCTCGTGCCAAAGAAAAGAGGCAATTTGATGTCAAATTTGGCGTTGTAGTTTTGGCCTGCCGCCTTCCAGGTGATCTGCGCTTGCGCGTTGTAATTCAAACCGCGGGTTTGACCATTGATTTGGTAATCCAATTGCGCATAAGGGTTGAACTTGAAGGCGCCAAATTGCAAAAAGTTTGCGCCCAAAGCCGTGGGTTGCGCCACGGCAGGTGAGACCAGCAGACCCCAAAAAAACACCAGTGCGATCCATCGCAGGGCTTGAGAAATAAGAAACATCATGTTTTTCACGTCACTCAAATGAAAGATCGGCATGGCATAGGGCCATGCAACTTAAATCAAGCTTGCGGCTGGGCGGGCTTGCCTCAAAACATGGATCCTATCATTTAAAGCCAGCCGATTGCTCATTAGAATGGTGCTTGCGCTAGCGAGGCACCAATTTGGGTTCCTTTGCGCCAAAGAACAAGATGGGTTTGAACAATGAAATTTGCAAGCTATAAAGATGGCTCTCGGGATGGCCAACTCGTGGTGGTTTCACAAGATTTGGAGATGGCGCACTTCGTCAGTGAGATTGCGCACACCTTGCAAGAGTTGCTCGACGACTGGAATTTCCTCTCTCCGCAACTGCAAGATGTTTATGTGGCCTTGAACCAGGGCAAACTCCGCCATGCATTTCCCTTCAATTCACGCATGTGCATGGCCCCTTTGCCACGGGCCTTCCAGTGGGCCGATGCTTCGGCCTATTTGAATCACGTGGAGCTGGTCAGAGCGGCCAGAGGAGCCACGGTGCCAGAGAGCTTTTACGAAGACCCCTTGTTTTATCAGGGAGGGAGCGATGACTTTTTAGGCCCCAACGACGACATCGTGTGTCCAAGTGAAGCGTTTGGCATTGACTTTGAAGCAGAACTTGCGGTCATCACTGGGGATGTGAGCATGGGCAGCACGCCAGACGAGTCCTTGGAGGCCGTTCGACTGTTGATGCTGGTCAACGACGTGTCTCTGAGGAACTTGATCCCCCATGAGTTGGCCAAAGGCTTTGGCTTTTACCAAAGCAAACCTGCAACGGCCTTTGGGCCCGTGGCCATCACCCCAGATGAGTTGGGCGAGGCCTGGTCGGGCGGACGGGTGCATTTGACCCTTCAGTCAAGCATCAATCAAAGAAAAGTGGGCATGTGTGAGGCGGGTGAGGAGATGAGCTTTCATTTTGGACAGTTGATTTCTCACTTGTGCAAAACCCGCAATGTGAGAGCAGGAAGCATCGTGGGAAGCGGTACGGTCAGCAACAAGGGGATTGAAAAAAATGGCCGAATGGAGTGGCCAAATGGCTACAGTTGCATTGCTGAAAAAAGAGCCATGGAAAGCCTGCAAGAGGGCCAGCCCACCACAGAATTCCTCAAATTTGGTGACCAAGTTCGCATCGAAATGAAGTTGGCCAATGGACAGGCTTTGTTTGGCGTGATCGATCAAAAAGTGGCTCCTTTGGTGCAAAACAACACCTGACGTTCTTGCGCACCCCGTGTGTTCAAGTGCTGGTTTAAAAAGAGCTCAGTAAATTTTGCCAAGGTCTTCAAAGCCTTTGATTTCGATGGGGTT
>JBAXNB010000248.1:0-2394 GCA_037134015.1 Betaproteobacteria bacterium
TTTGAAGGTTCGATTGTGTCATTTTCAAGTCCAATCCTCGCAAGGCATCGTTGGCGCCAAGTTCCAGCACCACGACTTGGGGACGATGCGTGGCCAAGAGCGCCGGCAACCTGGCCAGTCCGCCAGAGGTGGTGTCGCCACTGATGCTTGAATTGATGACGCGCCAAGAGGGTTGCTCGGTCTTTAACTTCTCTTCTAGCAAAGCGACCCAGCCCTGACCCTTGATCAGGCCATATTCTGCGCTCAAGGAGTCGCCCACCACCAGTATTTTTTTGAAGGGGCCTTGGCTCTGCGAGCTTGAAGTGGCGAGGGTGTTGTCGCTGGGACTGCTTGGTGCGCCAAGGGCCAAGGGAGGACGCATCAAGCACAGGATGACCATGGACCATGCCAGAGCAAAGAACAGCAACTGCTGGAGCGCCGCACAGCGCTCAAAGAAAGGTGCCGTGCGTGAATTTAAAGCGAAAGTTGAGAGACAATACAAGGTGTTTGGGCCTGGAGGATCGTTGGATTGAACAAGCCCCAGTATAAATCACGCCTTAAAAACCCTTTGTTGGCCTGCGCAAGGTGCTCTTGCGTGAGGGTTCAAGACGATCTCTTTTTTTTCTAAAAGCTCCACTGCATGAATTCACCGATCATTCGAGTTCAAAACTTAAGCAAAGTTGTGCCCGACTCTTTAGGAGAGTTGGTCATTCTAAAAGACATCGATTTTGAACTGCAAGCCAAAGAGACGGCCGCCATTGTGGGCGCTTCCGGTTCTGGCAAAAGCACCTTGCTCTCCATCATGGCGGGCTTGGACCGACCCAGCGTCGGAACAGTGTTTTTAGAGGGGACCGATCTTTTTCAAATGGACGAAGACCAAAGGGCCCATCTGCGCGCGCAAAGAATTGGATTTGTCTTTCAAAGCTTTCAACTTCTGGGGCACTTGAACGCCCTAGAAAACGTGATGTTGCCTCTTGAGTTGATGGGCAAGCCCAACCCCAAGCGTGCTGCTCAAGAGATGCTTGCTCGGGTGGGCCTAGAGAGCCGATTGGCGCATTTCCCCAAGGTCTTGAGTGGCGGTGAGCAACAACGCGTGGCCTTGGCAAGAGCCTTTGTGGTGCAACCTGCCTTGCTCTTGGCCGATGAGCCCACGGGCAGTTTAGACCATGCCACGGGTGCGCGGATCTTGTCCTTGATGCTTGAGCTCAATGAGGAACTCGGGACCACGCTCGTCTTGGTCACCCACGACAACGCTTTGGCCAATCAATTGGGTCGGCGAATTGAGTTGGTGGCGGGTCAACTTGTGAGCCAGTGATCTGTGTTGAACATCTACCAGCCCTCAACCCTTCAAGGCTTGGGTCACCGCTTCCCATACAGTGCCATTCATGATCGCCTTGATTTTTCTTGGCCTGAAGGTCGGCGGTTGGCGGTTTACTTAGGGTTCAACATTGAGCATTTTTCATTGGCTGAGGGTTTGGGCGCCAATCTTGGGCCCGTATCCAAGCCTCCAGATGTGTTGAATTACATGTGGCGAGATTACGGTAACCGGGTAGGGGTTTGGAGGTGCTTGGATTTGTTTGAGCAGTTGCAGATGCCTACAGGCACCTTGATCAACACCGCTTTGTACGATTACTGCCCTGAGGTGATCAAAGCCTTTGTGGACCGAGGTGACGAGTTGATCGGGCACGGCCACACCAACTCTGAGCGGCAATCGGACATGAGCACTGAAGAGGAGCTCGGTCTTTTGTTGTATTGCAAGGAGAGGATCAAAAAAGAGTCTTTGGTGGACCTTTCGGGTTGGCTGTCTCCATGGATATCAGAGAGTCTGGACACGCCAGACTTGTTGTCCAAGGCCCATTACAAGTACTCCTTGAATTGGTGCAACGACGATCAGCCCTACAGGGTCAAAACTTCGGAGAACAACTCACTGTGGGCGATCCCTTACCCTCAAGAGTTGAACGACATCCCCATGATCGTTCACCGGCAAATGGATGCGGTTGATTTTTCGCAAATGATCATCGATCAGTTTGATGAAATGCTAGAACAAGCACATCACGCGACAAGGCCTCAATCTTTGGTGATGGGCCTTGCGTTGCATCCGTACATTGTGGGCCAACCCTACCGCTTGAGGCACTTGAGACGAGCCTTGAGTCATATTCACCATCACAAGCAAGACATCTGGTTGACCACGCCTGGGCGCATCTGTGAACACATGCAAAGTTTGTTCTCGTCTTGAGAGCTTTTGAGCCCCAAGAATTTTGTAACTTGGTGGGCCTCAAGTTCTAGCCTTATCTGTCATACTGGAGGGTATGACTTCAAATACAGCTAAAGTGATTTATGGGTTTCACGCCGTGGGCGTGCGCGTCAAAACAGCCCCCGACTCGATCGTTGAGATCTACATCGAACCCACTCGGC
>JBAXNB010000249.1:0-2348 GCA_037134015.1 Betaproteobacteria bacterium
CCCTTGTGCAGACGATTGCAAAGAGGTTGAAATTTGATTTGACCACAAGAGTGGCAACAACAACTCTCAACGATTGCGACATCAAGGGAAAAAGGCGATCTGTGTGCGACATGGGGTTGCATGAGGGACTCCTATGAATGGCCGATTCAATCGTCTGATCGGTCCAGAGCATCCTACACCCAAAGGTATCAGCACCTCATGCCTTGGGTGCCGATTCCTTGTGTTTTAGTCAAGTTTGATGTTCACGGATTTGATCAATTTGGCCCAAACGTTCAAATCGGTGCTCACTTGAGCGCTAAATTCCTCAGGACTATTGGCCACAGTGTCCAATGCGTCTTGGGTCAAGCGTTCCTGAAAATCCGCCCGCTTGACGATCCCCAACACGTCGGCATTGATTTTTTTGACCAAGTCTTTGGGCATGGCCGGTGGGCCCATGAAGCCATACCAAGCATCGATGCGAAAACCGGGCAAGGTCTCGGCAATGGCGGGCACTTGGGGCAAGGATTTGGAGCGTTTTTCACTGGTCACAGCCAACGCTTTCAATTTGCCGCTTTTGGTCAGTTGAATGGACGCTGTGATACCACCAAAAATCAACGGCACGTGACCCGCCATCACATCGTTCACGCCTTGGCCAAAGCCTTTGTAGGGTATGTGTGCAATGTTCACATCGGCCATGTATTTGAGCATTTCCATGGACAAATGTTGCTGTCCACCAGGCCCTGAAGATGCATAGCTGATGGCCCCAGGCTGCTGCTTGGCCATGGCGATCAGCTCTTTGACGTTGTTGGCAGGAAAGTTGGGGGTGGCCAGCATCACGAATGGACCGGATGCCACATTGATGATCGGTGTCAAATCTTTGAGCGGGTTATACGGCATGTTGCTGTACAAATTCGGAGCGATGGTGATGGATGCGTCCGCTGCAAACAGCAAGGTGTAACCATCTGGGGCAGACTTCACCACAAAGTCGGTCCCAATGGTGCCGCTCGCCCCCGTTTTATTTTCCACCACCACGGATTGTTTCCACAAGTTGGTGAGCTCTTGAGAGAGGATGCGACCATAGATATCTGGGGTGCCACCTGGCGGGAAGGTCACGATCACTTTGACAGGCTTATTGGGAAAGGCTTGAGCTTGAGCGTGGGACTGGACCATGGAGCCCACAAGCAAGAGGGTGAGCGCAACTCCCTCTAAAATCACAATGCGTTTGATGGTGTTCAACATAATCAAATCAGTTTTAAAAATCAATCCCAAATTGGATGTTAGCCATTTTAATGGCTTCAAGGAGACGTGACCTTACAAGATCTTGCAAGAGTTCGGCATTGACAAGCCCCACCGTTGGTGAACCAGGGGATTGATTCAAGCCTGGTTATCCAACCCGATGCAAAGCACGTCAAGGCCATGAATGCAAGATCCACCGCCCTCCAGCACCATCGTAAGTTCTTTTGGGCAAGTTTGCTCAGACCCAGACACTAGGAAAACCCTAGCACTGAAGCTAACAATGAAGTCATATCGAATGGCAAACTGCAGGGCTTCTTGGCAGTGAGCCCTGGGTCAAAGAAAACGCAATCGGCCTTACTTTTGCGTCTTGATGCCACTGTCCTTGACCACCTTGGCCCACTTCTCTTCATCTTCGTGGATGAACTTGGTGAATTCTTCAGGGCTCATGGCAATGGGGTCCAAGCCTTGATTGATCAATTGGGTTTTGACAGCGGGCTCAAACATCACTTTATTGAGTGTGGTGTTCAAGAGTTTGACGCTGGCTGCATTCATGCCTGCAGGGCCCAGCATCCCATACCATGTGCTGGCCACGTAACCTGGCAAGCCTTTTTCAGTGACCGTGGGCACATCGGGCACCAAGGAAAAACGTTGCGCCGAGGTGACGGCAAGCGCTTTTGCTTTGCCTGATTTGACGTGCTGCAAAAGAGTCACAATACTGCTGATGGAGACTTGCACTTCATTCGTGAGCAAAGCGGGAACCGCCACACCTGAGCCTTTGTAGGGAATGGTCGTCATGTCGATGCCAGCCATGCTTTTAAAGAGCTCGGTTTGCAAAAAAGTGGTACTCGCCGACGAGGAGTAATTCAACACACCAGGATTTTTTTTGGCGAAAGCAATCAACTCCTCCACCGTGTTGGCCGGCACGGACGGGTGCACCACCAAAAAGTTGGGGCCGTCTCCGATCATGGCCACCGGCGAGAAGTCTTTGACTGGATCCATCTTGCTCTCAGGATAGAGACTTGAGTTGATCGAGTGACTACCAGAGGCAATCAAAATGGTGTAGCCATCGGGTTCGGCTTGACTCACGAGTTTGGTGGCAATCAAGCTGTCGGCACCTGGTTTGTTCTCGATCA
>JBAXNB010000250.1:0-2337 GCA_037134015.1 Betaproteobacteria bacterium
AAAACATAAGATTTGTAAAAGGGATACAAGCTTTTGTGCTCTTTGATTTCTTGAATGCTTCTGCTTTGTGTCACTTGATGCCCATAGACCATGGGCAGTTGGATGTGATGGTTCAGGCTGGCGTCTAGGATGATGGCTTTGAGGGGCTTTTGATCGGCGTGGTTTTGCAGTTCATCAAAAAACCTTTTGCGCATCATGACGATGCCTTTGTCGCTTGCGCCGATATGCTCTTTCGTTCGGTCCGCAACCGTTCCCTGACCCATCCATGCCAAGAAATCTTGGTTCATGACATGCGTGTTGATGGGTTGACCCTTCTCATCAAAGACTGGGCCGTACCAAGTGGGGATGACCGACTGCTCATAGGGCTCCATCTCTTTTGGAACCCGGGTGTATTTCCATGTCACACTCAGGGTGTTTTCATCATCAATGGGAACCCTCCACTCAAAGTGCTCGCCCAAGAAAAACCCATTGGGCCACAGACAAACGCGACCTATTTGCCAGGCCTCATCTTGCTCATCGCTGCCTTCTTTGATGCGGTGGTAGGTAAAACCATGTTCAAACTCTTTGAAGTCCACCTTCAAGTGTTTGGCGCCAAATTCAAGTTTGTTTGTTCTTAATCGGTTGCCCCAATTTTCATGCATCCATTCAAAATGGACGGGGTCGATCGAATTTTCTTGGCATTGAAACCAATTGCAAGGCACACTGGAGATGACGACTTGAACAAAGCCATTCTTCCAAGAGAAGGCCTCCCAGTCGGGCAGCTGTGGAGCAGGGGCTTGGCCAAAATAAGCCCAAATCAGTCCCCCCTTCACCTCGGTGGGGTAGGACTTGATCTTGATCCTTGATTTGCTGTTGGCCTCTGGGTGAGCAGTATCCTCATAGGGTTGCTCAAGGCAGTCCCCATTCGCGTTGAAAAGCCAACCATGGTAGTGACAGCGAATGCCCCGCTCTTCAACCATGCCGGCGCTTAGATCAGCCCTTCTGTGGACACAGTGGCGGTCCACAAGTCCAAAGTGTCCTGACAGGTCTTTGTACAGCACCAAGTCTTCGCCCAAGATTTTAAGGGCTTTACTTTGGATGCTGTCAAATTCAGAGACGCCAGCAACAGGCATCCAGTAGCACCTCAGTAACTTGCCCATGCCCGTTGCAGGGCCAACTTGAGTCAGTAAATCATTTTGTTCGCGGTTGAGCATGAGGCATCGGTTGTAGGCAAGCGTTCAACAAAAACAACTGATCTTCATTCAGCTTGAATTTTTGACAGAGCAACCGCTCTTTCGTATTTCTTAAGATTTTTCTTGATTTGTTCAGTGTATTCAGCGGGGTTCATGTAGCCAATTGAGAAGGCCGTTTCTTTGAACTTGTTGATGAAGTCAGGGCTCTCGGTGGCTTGTTTGATGGCAACGGTGAGCTTTTGCACGATGCTGGGCGGCAAGCCCGCAGGGGCCAAGACGCCCGTTTCAGCTGAAAAATCAAAATCCTTGATGATCTCAGAAATGGCCGGTGTGTCAGGATAGCGCGACCAGCGTTTTCCTGATGTCACGGCCAAGAGGTTAAGAGAACCAGCCTTGATATGAGGCGCAGAGGCGGTGAAGGCTGTCACAAGGATGGAGACGTCGCCAGACAGTATGGCAGGTACGGATTGTCCGCTGCCCTTGTAAGGGATGTGGGTGATGTCCAATGCTGCGTCCGCTTTGAAGGCCTCCATGGCAATGTGGTGAATGCTTCCAATGCCTGAGGAGCCGTAGTTGAACTTGCTCGGATTGGCCTTTGCACCTTGGAGCAGATCGTTGAGTGTTTTGATGTTCGATTTTGTATTGGAGACGATCATCAAGGGCTCGGACGTGAGGCCAGCAATGGAGGTGAGATCCTTTAACGTGTCGTAGGGCAGGGCTTTGAAGATGTAGGGCGCAATGCCAAGTTGTGAGGTGTCTCCCAAAAGCAAAGTGTAGCCGTCCGCTGGCATCTTGACCAACTGTGCAGTGGCGGTGATGCCACCGCCACCGGGCTTGTTTTCCACCAAAAACGGCTGGTTCAAAATGTCTGAGAGCTTTTGCGCTAGAGCCCTAGCTACAAAGTCAGGACTGCCACCTGCTACATAACCCACCAAGAATTTGACGGGTTTGCTCGGATAGTCCTGGGCCTGCACGAGACCCACCATCGACAACAGAGCCCATTGAATGAGAAGTTTAAATTTCATATCACGACGACCTTTTTTTGTAAGACTTCACGGGCTTGTCCACTTAGGTAGAGCTGCCCGCGGTATTGAATTCACGCACCATGCTTAGACTATTTGAATGTTTGAACATAATGAATTGGTACATACGATAGGAGTCTCCT
>JBAXNB010000251.1:0-2255 GCA_037134015.1 Betaproteobacteria bacterium
GAGTCTTTGACGCCCCATTTCTTTTGAAAACTGGTGCCGCCGCCGAGAGGTAAGTTGCCACCACTGCAAATGGCATGTCTGCCCAGGTGATTCTCTGCTTCAAGGACCATCACACGGTGTCCCTTTTGTCTGGCTTTGAGCGCAGCAGGAAGGCCCGTGGCACCTGAACCGATGACCAAGATGTCGGTCTCTATGTCCCAGAGGCGCTTTGGGGATATTTTTTTGTTCGCCGCTTCGCTGGGTGCACTGATCATGGCTGCAACTGTTCCCGTTGTACCCAATAGGATATTTCTTCGTTTGATGGACATCATTGCACCTTCTTGTTTGTGCGTTTTATATATAAACTCTGCGGATGCTTTTTATCAACGCTGCAGGGATCATTGGAAGACATCAATATAGGCGTGTAGGTAGTGATGTGAATAATGGTTTTTACGGGGATCAAGCAACTCTTTGGTTTGTTGATGAAACGAAGGCTGGGTAAAGGCCCGCGTTCAAGTAGTTTTAATCTCTAGCTAGATATGGCTTAGTGTTTTCACCAGTGGGGTGCATTGAGCACTTGTAGACCAAGTACTCAGTGACATAATGAGCTTGATTGGCAAATGAGCAATGGGTGATTGACCTTGACTTGGGTGCGCTTACCAGTAAAGTTCTTTATATCTTCGTTCACATTGGACATATCCGTTGAATAACAGGTTTACAGGGCCTGGGCTTTAAATCAATGCCATCATCAAGAAAATCTCTCTCACAAACCTTTGCAAAGTGCAAAGAGAGAAAAACCACCAAGGATCATAGATATGAATTTATTTTTAAAGTCTCTATTGATAAGCTCGGCTTTATCTGCAGGGCTTCTTTGCGCCGAGCCTTTGACGATTGCTGAGCAAGGCTATTTTTTTGTTGGAGGTGAATATTCAAAAAATGCCCAGGGTCAACAAATTCGCAGCAACCAAATGTTTGTTCAATTTCAAAAGCCCGCGGTTCAAAAATACCCATATCCTCTTGTGATGTGGCATGGGGGCGGTCAAACGGGCACCAACTTTTTGGCGACTCCAGATGGACGCGAAGGCTGGGCCACTTACTTTGTTCGAGAAGGTTTTTCCGTATATGTGGTGGATCAACCGGCAAGAGGTCGTTCAGGATTTTTTAGTGAGGTGTATGGCAAGACAAGAAAACCCAACGCACAAGCCATGTCAGACCGCTTCACTGCGCCCAAACTCAAAGCCCAGTATCCACAAGCAGCCTTTCATACGCAGTGGCCAGGAACGGGTGTTGCAGGCGACCCCATCTATGATCAATTTTTCTCCTCACAAGTTGAAGACATCGAAGATGTGAATGCCATTGAGCGATTGAATTTGGCCTCGGGTGTGGCCTTGCTTGAAAAAATCGGCCCCGCTGTGCTGCTAACCCATTCCCAATCGGGTTCGTTTGGTTGGCTCATTGCGGATGCAAAACCCGATTTGGTCAAAGGCATCGTGTCCATCGAGCCAAATGGCCCCCCATTGTATGAAATGGCATTGGATAAAGAGGGGGACAACTTTTACAAGGATGGTCCCATCGGACGTGTTTGGGGCATTACGCGCTTGCCCTTGAAATTCAATCCCCCTGCAGATCTTCCTCAGGATTTGAAGTTGGTTCGTCAAACCAAGCCTGATGGGGAAAATTTGGTCAAATGCTGGGTCCAACCAAGTCCTGCCAGAGCATTGACGCAATTAAGGGGCAAGCCCATTTTAATTGTGAGCTCCCATGCCTCTTATCACGTGCCGTACGACCACTGCACGGCAAAGTTCTTGAGCGATGCGGGTGTGGCCAATACTTATGTGCGTTTGCCAGAAATCGGCATCAAGGGCAACGGTCACATGATGATGCTTGAAAAGAATAATCTCGAAATCGCTCAGTTTTTATCAACTTGGGTGACGCAACATATTCGTTGAAGAAGAGCGAGAAGATCTGCCATATCAGGAATTCTGGTGCACCAAATACCTAAATCAATCAATACTTAAAATCTGAGAAATGGAACTGTGTAATAAACTGTGTAATTAAGGTTTGTCATTATGATTTGAGTTTATTCTCATCCAAGAATAAAGGCCTTAAATTGTTGTAAGGTCTTTATTCATTAGGTTCATAACCTTGACTCAAATCAGGGCCTTTAGGATTGACGTGTCCGTGGATTTAAACCCAGGCTTGGATGACATAGTCAAATGCGCCTTGTGCGTTGGTTAAATCAACGCGCTGAAGTTTTATCTGCCAACCACTTGAGC
>JBAXNB010000252.1:0-2242 GCA_037134015.1 Betaproteobacteria bacterium
GCTGGCCAGCTCTTTGACTTGAATGGCCGTTCCAATCACATCGACCGTATCGGTGTTGGTCATCGACTGAATGCGAACAGGTGCATCCGCACCCACCGTGACCACCTTGGAGCCCCACGCGATTCGTGCGGTTTTTGTTCTGCGCTTGGCGGGTTCAGACAAAGCAATGGACTCGGTTTCGTGCGTCATGTTGTATAAATGAAAAGAAGGTGGGGGTCTCTGTGCAAAAAATCATGCAAACTCTTTTTCAAATAAGAGTGTAGATGATTTGCAGCCAATTTGTTGCAAGGGGTTTTTCCTAGGCAGACGTCTTTGTGCGGCTGAACTGGGTCTAGGAGAAATCTGGTGAAATGGGTATGACCTTGCCTTGGGCTCGACGCGAGCTGATGGAGGTTCTGTCTTGGATGTCCCCGGCCAATTGCCCACAAGCTGCATCGATGTCCTCGCCCCGCGTCTTTCTGACCGTGCAGACCAATCCAGCATCCAGCAAGGTATCGCTAAAACGTTTGATCTGCGCAAGACTTGAGCGCTTTAAACCGGACTCTTTAAAAGGATTGAAGGGGATCAAATTGATTTTGCATGGATAGTTGGCACCCTTTGACGGCCTGAGCAAATCGATCAAGGCATTGACATGCACCTCTTGATCGTTCACGCCATCGAGCAAACAGTACTCCAAGGTCACAAAGTCTCTCGGGGCATATCTTAAATACCCCTTGCAGGCCTCCAAAACTTGAGCGATCGGGTACTTTCTGTTCAAGGGCACCAATTCATCCCTGAGCGCGTCGTTTGGCGCATGCAAAGACAAGGCCAAAGCCACGGGCGCATCCAAGCCCAACCTCTCGATCATCGGGACCACGCCAGAGGTCGACACCGTGGTGCGTCTTCTTGACAAGCCATACGCATGGTCATCGAGCATGATCTTCAAGGCCGGCACCAAGTTGCTGTAATTTTGCAAAGGCTCGCCCATGCCCATCATCACCACATTGGTGATCACGCGGTGGTCTTGAGCGCCGGGGGCTTTTTGTTGTCTAAGCCTGTGCTCTGCAAACCACAATTGGGAGATGATCTCAGCGGTCGTTAAATTACGGCTAAAACCCTGATAGCCAGTTGAGCAAAAGGTGCAGCCCACGGCACATCCCGCCTGAGAGGAGATGCAAAGGGTTGCTCGATCGCTCTCAGGGATGTAGACCGTTTCGATCGCGTTGCCCTGCCCAACATCAAAGAGCCACTTGATCACACCATCTTTGCTGGTGTGCTCCGAGATCAAGGGCATGGCCTGAACGAAGGCTGCCGTGCTTAATTTTTCTCGCAGTGACTTGGCCAAGTCACTCATTTGCTCGAAGTCTTGCAGACCCCTTTGATGAATCCAGCGAAAGAGTTGCGTTGCACGAAAAGGCTTCTCCCCAAGTCCTTGGGCAAACTCAATCATGGCGTCGCGATCAAAATCCAACAACTGTTGCACTGAAGTGACTTTCAAAAAAAGCGTCTTGGTCAAAGAACGCTTGAACCCCAAGCTCAACCAGCACAAAAAGGGTTGGCCCAAAAATGCACAATGCCCGAACTAGCACACCTTGGTGACCCGTTCAGGCAAAGCACACGTCAAATGAAGGGATCCTAGGCTTTAAAGCCTAAGGCCTCACATCGATCACCCGCTCAGTGTCCGTAGACGTTCATGCCTGCAAAAAAGAAAGCGATCTCTTCTTTGGCTGTCTCCACGCCATCCGAACCGTGAACCGCGTTGGCGTCGATGCTGTCAGCAAAATCCGCACGGATGGTACCTGGGGCGGCCTTCTTGGGATCGGTTGCACCCATCAGATCACGGTGCTTGGCAATCGCGCCTTCACCTTGCAAGCACTGAATCATCACGGGGCCTGAAATCATGAAGTCGACCAAGTCTTTGAAGAAAGGACGCTCTTTGTGGACGGCATAAAAAGCCTCGGCCTCACCTCTGGACAAATGCGCCATGCGAGCTGCAATGACCTTCAAACCAGCCGCTTCAAAGCGAGCGTAAATTTGGCCAATGACGTTTTTTGCAACTGCATCGGGCTTGATGATGGAGAGGGTTCTTTCGATAGACATGTGAAGTTTCCTAAATCGGTTGTATGGGTTGTATGAATTCGCCCCGTTGATGGCCTTGACAGCAGCCCAATGACCTCAAACTCGGGATAACCCGCTATTTTAGCCCAAAGCGCAGGAGTTTGAACCCAAGGGTCAGCAAGCGGTTCAAAAATGCAACATCTGC
>JBAXNB010000253.1:0-2229 GCA_037134015.1 Betaproteobacteria bacterium
GCCTATGGTCTGCTCAGATTGTCCGTGTCGGTGTTTACCGAGCTCAGGGAGCTCATCTTTGCCAAAGCCACACAAGGGGCCGCGCGGCAAATCGCGTTGCAGACGTTTGAGCATTTGCACGGTTTGAGTCTGCGCTTTCACCTCGAGCGTCAAACCGGTGGCATGACCCGCGACATAGAGCGCGGTGTGCGTGGCATTGAATCCCTCATTTCGTACTCTTTGTACAGCATCATCCCCACTTTGATCGAGGTGAGTTTGGTCTTGGGCATCCTGTCCTATCGCTACGATGCTTGGTTTGCCTTGATCACCGTGGTGGCTTTGGTGGTCTACATTGTGTTCACGGTCAAGGTGACGCAGTGGAGAACGCACTTCAGGCGGGAGGTCAATGAGCTCGATTCGGCCGCTCACACGCGTGCGATTGACTCGCTTTTGAACTACGAGACGGTGAAGTATTTCAACAACGAGGTTTTTGAGGCAGAGCGTTATGACCAGAGTTTGGTCAAATTAAGGCAAGCGCGGCTCAAAGCACAAACGTCGCTGAGCATGCTCAACATGGGGCAACAAACCATCATCGCCTTGGCCTTGGTGTGTGTGCTCTGGAGGGCCACCAACGGCGTGGCCCAAGGACACCTCACGCTGGGGGACTTGGTCATGATCAATGCGTTCATGATTCAGCTCTACATCCCGCTCAATTTCCTGGGCGTCATTTACCGTGAAATCAAGCAAAGCTTGACGGATTTGCACCGCATGTTTGTCCTTTTGGAGAAAGAAAAGGAAGTGGCCGACAAAGAGTCGGCGACACCTCTGGAGTTGACGGCGGCACCTGCCGTGCGGTTTGAGGGGGTGAGCTTTGCGTATGAGCCTAGCAGGGAGATTTTGCACAACATCAGCTTTAGCATCCCCTGCGGGCAGACCTTGGCGGTGGTGGGCGAGTCAGGGTCGGGCAAATCCACGTTGGCGCGACTGCTCTACCGGTTTTATGATGTGAGCGACGGGCGCATTGAGATCAACGGACACGATGTGCGCGACTTGACCCAAGAGAGTCTGCGAGGCCACATTGGCATCGTGCCGCAAGACACGGTGCTCTTCAATGACACGGTGCACTACAACATCGCCTACGGGCGCGTCCAAGCCAGTGAAGAAGAGGTGCGGGCGGCAGCGCAAAGCGCTCGAATCCATGACTTCATCCAAAGCACCCCCCTGGGCTACAAGACCATGGTGGGCGAGCGCGGGCTCAAACTCTCAGGCGGAGAAAAGCAGCGCGTGGCCATTGCGAGAACGCTCTTGAAAAACCCGCAAATATTGATTTTTGATGAGGCCACTTCGGCGCTTGACAGCGCCAATGAGCGTGAAATTCAAGAGGAGCTCAAAAGTGTGGCGCACAACAAAACCACCTTGGTGATTGCGCACAGGCTCTCAACCATCGTGAACGCGCATGAAATTTTGGTCTTGCAGCAAGGCCACATTGTCGAGCGAGGCACCCATGCGCAGTTGCTCGACAAGGGCGGTCAGTATGCGGGCATGTGGGCTTTGCAGCAAAACGAACCCGCTGAAACTCAGGGCCCAGAAGCCGTGTAGCCGAGCAGACCAAGGAGATTGTTTAAGGCAACTCCGCATCTTGTGGCGTGAGCGTGGCGTGGGCGCTGGGTGCAATGCCATTCAAATGCGCTTTGAGCGATTGCGCTTGGCCGGTGAGGACTGCCGCATACACAGTGGTGTTGCTGAGCACCTTTTTGACGTAATCGCGAGTTTCGCTGAAGGGGATGTTCTCTACCCAAGCCGCTCCATCTGCATTGCCCACTTCTCGCCATTTGCGTGCCCGAGAGGGGCCAGCGTTGTAGGCCGCTGCGGCCAAGGCGGGGGCACCATCCAAGCTTTGGAGCACGAGTCCCATGTAGCCCGTGCCGATGGATACATTGACCGCCTTGTCTTTGAGCTGGTCGGGGGTGAAGGGTTTGAGGCCAATTTTTTTGGCCGTCCAGATCGCCGTCTTGGGCATGACTTGCATGAGGCCAGAGGCTCCGACCACCGAGCGCACGTTTTTGACAAACCGGCTCTCTTGGCGAATCAGGCCGTAGACAAACGCGGGATCGATGGCATTACTCAGTGAGGCGGGCACCACCAACTCTTTGAAGGGCGTTGGAAACAAATAGTCGGCGTCCCACAGGACAAGACTTTTTTCTGCACTGTAGATGCAGCGATCGAACACCTCTTTTTTGCACGCCAGCA
>JBAXNB010000254.1:0-2196 GCA_037134015.1 Betaproteobacteria bacterium
TTTGCTGCAGGGCCACAAGAGCTCGTCGCATTTGTACCATGGGGTCCACCACCACTTGAATGTCAGGAAAGGCGGTTTTAAGAATTTGAGTGAGCTGATCTTTTTGGGTTTGGCGGCTTGCCTGTTCTTTCCACGTCCATGCATTGAGTGCCAGGACATTGATCACCAAAAGCAAGACCAGGCCCAGGCGAGCCAGGCGCCATTCTTTTTGATTCAAAAACTGGCCCATGGCCTTTTGTACGACTTTGAGCATGCGTTTGGCGGATCCTTGACCCCATTCGCCTCTTGCAAAATCCCAACTGCTTTGGCTGGCTTGCAGAAGTCGTTGGGCGCGAGTCTGTAGCTCAGTTTCGCCTTGAAACAAAGCGGTCATTTGATCGGACACGGCAGGTTCAAAATGAACTTTAAAGGGCCGCTTCAGTGAGGTCGTTAAAGAGGCCAACACTTGTTTGGGAAAACCCATCACGCCTGAGGAATTGCTCAGCACAAACTCCAAGCCCATGGGTCCATCCATGGCATACAAATCAACGCTCATCAAAGAGGGTTCAAATTCTGGCACCAGTCGGTGGACCGTGATCGAATGCTCTTCTAAAGCCACAAGTGCTTCTTTGAGCCAGGTCTTGTTGCAACAAGCCACCCACAGTTGTGAGGGCCCAGGGTCTGAACTTGTCGTTGACCCCGTCGCGTTCAGCACAGGGTCTTTGGCAAGGGGTGGTGCCATCAATTTGCCACTGACCCAGTGCAATTGGGTCAAGTCATCGAGCAGTTGCTCTTCAAGCAATCCTTGAAGGAGTTGGTGGGCTTTGTTTTTGTGGGCGGCGTTGTTGAGGTAGGTGCCTTGATCAGACAGAAGAAGTTTTTCGCCATCTTGAGGTACTTCAATCAAATGCCATGAAACTTGTTGCCAAGGCAACACACCGACCACCTCGTCTTCGCCTTTGGGCAGCAAGGCAAGGGGGGTTTGTAGGCTTTGCGTGATCAGCGAATTGGCAGACGCTTGAACATAGAAAAGCTCAGACTTTGGCGTTTGGGGCAATGACAAAACTAGCATGGTGGCCTATTGTAGGTCTTCAAAAGATTCGATATGCACGTGAAACTTGGCGCTTTTGAGCGAATTGTTGTCTGAGGGGTGGGGTTCAGGGTACCTTGGCATCTAAAAAGCGAAGCGCAGCGCCCCTGTCTCTCCAGACAATTTGCACGGTTGAATTGTCTCTCAAAAGGAGGGATTTTTCGGTGATCGTCGTTTGACCCATTCGCAGTTGACCTCTGACCTCAAAAAGACGCGAGCTCAATTGGACGGTGCTTTCGTTGTAGGAGATGGGCTTGCTTTGCGAGCTCAAGCCTTGTTTGAATTGCTCCATGCTTTGCCATGGTTTATTTTCCCTTGCTTTGACCAAGCGCTGGGCATCTGCATAGTCAAGACCAAGCAATTGGGCATAGATCACCTCTGTCGTGGCGGTGTTCAAATTCACGGCGGTCGAAAAAGGAACCCAAGTGGCATGCGGTAGGAGTTGGCGAACACTCGATTCAGATAGGCCAAGCCATGTGAGTTGTTCAAACCTTTGTGGCATCAAGGGGCCACCGCCATTCATGGCAAGTGCGCTGCTGGAGGAGAGTGGGTTGCCACCTCTTCGATTGGCGTTTTGGGACTGGGCGAGGATTTTTAGTTGTGCATTCACAGCTTCAAGCTCATTGACCGGCAGTTGCAGAACTTGAAAGAGACGAATGAAGCTCATCGCCACCCCTTGCGCAGCGTTGGTCGTTGCGTTGCTGGTCGATGCGCTGTTGACATTAAGGCCGGCAGAGGGGGTGTTGCTTTCTGGCGCGGACGTACCTGTATTGGTACCCGTGACGCTCACGGGGTTCAAAGTGCTCAAAGAGACATTGGCGGCTAAGAGCAAGTTGTAAAAATTCAATTTCGATTGCACATCGGTGATTTGACCCGATAAAAAGACTTGCTCGGTGAGCGCTTCGTCTTGTGTGTTGTCACTGGCCGTTGATCCCGTGGCATTGCTTTGCGCGCGAATGAAACTGGAGAGCTTGGCCTCTTGCAGGGGAACGGCCCAAGGCTCGACCAGGGTGTCGGTGGTGCTTGATCGCGCGTCTTCACGCAAAATAACGCGAGACCAATCCAGTGCACCAGTCAAAAGCCACAAGGCTTGATTTCTTTGTCTTTGGGAGGATTCCACCTCAAAT
>JBAXNB010000255.1:0-2195 GCA_037134015.1 Betaproteobacteria bacterium
CATTGAGTCTCCCGCTGGGCTTGATCCCAATGAGGGTGCTTTGGGCGGTCGAGATACCTACGACATGCTGAACTTGCATCGCAACAAAAGATCGCTCACCTTGAACTTAAAAAGTCAAGAAGGTCGGGACATCTTTCATCAACTGGTGCGCAATGCGGATGTGGTGGTGGAGAACTATCGACCAGATGTCAAGGAGAGATTGGGTCTTGATTACGCAACGCTTGAAAGCATCAATCCTCGGATCATCTTGGCCAGTATTTCCGGGTTCGGTCAAGATGGTCCCTACCAAAAAAGACCAGGCTTTGACCAAATTGCGCAAGGCATGGGTGGCCTCATGTCCGTGACTGGCATTGAGGGACAAGGCCCCATGAGGGCTGGCATTGCGGTGGCCGATTCTGGTGCGGGTGTCTATGCCGCCTTGGGCGTGATGGTGGCTTTGTTGGAAAGAGAGCGCTCTGGTCTAGGTCAATGGGTGCAATCAAGCTTGTTGCAATCGATGATTGCATTGTGCGATTTCCAAGCAGCTCGTTACCTGATCGAAGGCGAAGTTCCGCCCCAATCTGGCAATGACCATCCCTTTGCGACCCCCATGGGAACGTATCAATCCTCAGACGGACATTTCAATATTGGCGCGTCTGGCACGACGCAGTTTCGTTCTTTGTGTGAGAGCATTGGAAGACTTGACTTGCGCGATGAACCCAGGTACCAAAATAACGCGGGTCGACTGAGAGATCGTCCCTATATCAACGCAGAGTTGAACAAAGCCTTTTCTCTTCAAAGCACGCAGCATTGGGTGACAGCTCTCAATGATGCGGGGGTGCCGTGCGGCCCTATCTATAACATGCAGCAAGTCTTTGAAGATCCTCAAGTAAAGCATTTGAAGATGACCACCACTTTGCAGCATCCGCGCCGAGGCCCTATACGTGTGGTCAATCAACCCCTGGTGCTCTCTAGAACACCCGCTGATGTTCAAACCACCCAACCAGAGCTGGGAGAGCACAATCAAGACATCTTGAGCGAACTTGGGTTCAGTTTGGCAGAAATTGAAAAACTCTCAGCAAACAAAGTCATCTGATCACACTAGAAAAAACCCCCTACCAAACTCAATTGTTATTTGCTTTTTTCCTTGGCCCTGAATGTGGGTTTCAGGCCAGGATGCAGTGCAAGGGAAAGCTTACGCCTTGTTTCACAAATACAGATCCTAAAGGGATAGGGCAGAGCGTCTGTTTTCAAAGGTGATGGCTGGGAGAGAGGAAATTAAAATGGCCGCTGCTATGAGCCAAGACGGTTCCTAGCGCAAAAAAATCTTTGATTCTTGACGCTAAATCTGGTGCTGCTCTCACCAGAGCTACGATTTTCTCGATAGGGGTCACCAGGTGCTCCAGTTTTGCATGTCTAAATGGATTCCATGTCAATAAAGGGTAACCATTGATGACGATTTCATTTTTCAGATGTATCCTTGTGATGGTTCAATGATGGTCTGCCGACTGAATGGCACATGTTTTTTTAAACTCTGTACAACCTTGAAAAATCGATTTTCCAACTCTGTTTGTTTTCTATTGGCCATCGTATTTTTCTCGGTCAATGTATGTGCTCAAGTGGATTTTCCGCAGCAACCGATTAAATTGATCCTTCCATTTCCTACTGGCAGTGGAACAGATGGTTCTGCCCGTGTTTTGGCCAATTCCATCACATCTGCCACAGGCTACACCATCATCGTTGAGAATAAAGTAGGTGCCAATGGATTTATGGCCGCAGAGTTTGTTGCCAAGTCAAAACCAGATGGATACAACTTGTTGTTGACCAGCAATACACATATTGCGAACAAGTTTTTGTTCAAAAAATTGCCTTATGAGCCCATTCAAGATTTTAAAAGTATCACTCTTTTGAAAGAGGCCCCATTGGTGTTGGTTGTGGGTCCAAATTCTCCATTTGTGAATTTTGCCGATTTGAACAAGAAAGTCAAACAGTCTCCTGGCGTCGTGTCCTTTGCCAGTGGCAATTCTTCATCTCGAGTTGCAGCTGAGTTGTACAGTTTGACCATGGGATCGAAGATGCTTTATGTGCCTTACAAAGGAAACCCCAATGCCATTGCAGATTTGATTGCTGGAAGGGTTGATATCTTGTTTGCAGATACAAGCTCAGTGATGTCTTTGGTCAAATCCGGGCAATTGAGAGCGCTTGCAACCACTGGC
>JBAXNB010000256.1:0-2182 GCA_037134015.1 Betaproteobacteria bacterium
AGACACTGGCCCAAACCTTAAAATCTTGGCTAGAGCCTATCGTTCGAATGTGGCGTTTCTCAAAGTCAAACGGCATCACCGAGGGCTTCCACACTAAAATGGAGATGATGTCTAGACGAGCGTATGGGTTTAGAAATTTCTAGAATTAGATAACGCGCGTCTTGGCACACTGTTCTTGAAATGGTGTATTAACCGTGTTTGATAAATGCTCATCCCCCTTTAATTGGGTAGAGCCCGCAATTTAATGTGGGGAAAAATGTGGGGAAAAAGAAAAAAAGGCTTGTAAGAGCCTTTATTTAGTTGACTTATTGGCGGAAGCGGTGAGATTCGAACTCACGAACGGTTTCCCGTTGCCGGTTTTCAAGACCGGTGCAATCGACCACTCTGCCACGCTTCCGTTAAAGTTAATCTTGAGAGAGATTAAGTTTGCATGTCATCAATCTATAAGACTTGATGAGAGTGTGATCCTAAAATTTAAACCAAATTATAGAGCGATATCGGGGTAATTTTTACATTTGTGGCAGCTATTGAGCCCTTTGTTCATAAAAATAGGCTTTGAAGGTCGTTGAGAAAGTCAAATCCAAGCGTCGTAGGCTGTAAATGGTCTCCCTCCAAGACGACCAAAGACTTCGCCTGAGCCGTTTCTAGGGCTTGGTGAATACTGGAGATTGGCAATCCAGTGCGCTCAGTATAGGTTTTCAGTTCAAATCCATTTTTAAGACGCAACGCGCCAAGCATGAACTCAAACGGGAGATTTTTTCGACTGACCTCTTCGTGCTTGGCAACGCAAGCGTGAACTAGGGCTTTTTCAATATAAAGTTGAGGATCCCGGACTCTGATTTGCCGAATGACTCTGTGTGGAAAGCTAAGCTTGCTGTGCGCTCCAGCTCCAATTCCTAGGTAGTCTCCAAATCCCCAGTAATTTAAATTGTGAAAGCATCGGTGATTTTTCTTGGAAAACGCAGAAACCTCATATCTGTCGAGCCCAACCGCTTGTGTCATTTCTGTAATGAGGTCTAGCATTTCATAGGCGCTGTCATCGCTGGGTAAATTCTCAGGCGGGTACTTTGCAAAGTAAGTGTTGGCCTCTAGGGTCAGGTGATAAATCGAGAGGTGAGGCGGGGTAAAAGACAAAGCCTGCTTTAGGTCTAGAGCCAGTGCTTTTAGGTCTTGGTCAGGCAGGGCATACATCAAATCGATGTTGAAGGTTTCAAAATTGACGCTAGCCTCTTGAACCGCCTCGATGGCTTGCTGGGCGTTGTGGACACGACCTAAAGATTTTAAATTGCTGTCATTGAAGCTTTGTACGCCAATTGACAGTCGATTGACGCCTGCAAGCTTGAAGGACTTGAAACGATCTTTTTCAAAGGTGCCAGGATTGGCTTCAAGTGTAATCTCACAATCGGCGACCAGTGGCAAGCGAGCTCTGATTTGAGACAGCAAAGTGTCTATGGCTTCGGGGTTAAAAAGACTTGGGGTTCCTCCGCCGATAAAGATGCTCTGAACTTTTCTGCCCCAAATGAGACCTAGGCTTTGATCCAGATCGGACAACAATGCATCGATATAGGTCTGTTGCTCTTTTGCAGAAAGTTCATTGCCTTTTTGTTCGTGAGAATTGAAGTCGCAATAAGGGCATTTTTTTATGCACCATGGCAAGTGAATGTACAAAGACAAAGGGGGAAGGCTTTGCAATTGCAAAGTACCAGGGCGCATCAAGTTTGGAACATCAAAGTGATTCAAAACCACCGATCCTTCATCATTTGACACATCATCTTCGCGGCTAGCCCTCTGTGGCTGTGTTGATTTTTGATCACTGGGTCTAGCTCAGCGAAGGTCTTACCGAATTGAGGTAACCACATCACGGGATCAAAGCCAAAACCATGCTCTCCAATGGGGGCATGCGTGATTTCACCGCTGACCCTGCCAACTGCAATGAGGGGTTCAGGATCATCGGGATGTCTAAGTGCCACCAGGGTGCTGACCAAAGCAGCTTTTCGATTCCTCTGGTTTTGCATTTGTTCTAACAATGCACGTACGTTGTTGTCATCCCCTTTGGAGTAACCAAATTGAGTGGCATAAAAAGCTGTCTGTACGCCTGGTGCCCCATCAAAGGCCTCGACGCACAGCCCCGCATCATCGGCCAAAGCGGGCAAGTGGCTGTGAAGACTTGCATGCCTGGCCT
>JBAXNB010000257.1:0-2176 GCA_037134015.1 Betaproteobacteria bacterium
GTCATGACAAGAGCAGCCCAAGTTTTGGCAACACCAAGAAGTTCACCCCCTACAACTCCATGGACGAGTGTGTCAAAAGCGGGGGCAAGCCACCGGTCGGTGTCGCCGCCGCTGCACCAGTGCCGGAGGTGAGCATGGTGAAGAAATCAGACTCTGGCATTTGCCACGATAAAAGCTCCCCCAGCTATGAAAAGACGAAGAAGTTCACTGAATTCAAGTCCATGGAAGAATGCATCAAGAGTGGTGGCAGAGCGCCCAAGTAAAAAATCAGTGGCGACCAAGTGGGGCGTTTTGATTTATTGAGCTTGTGTTGCCCCACGACCAAGCATTTCAAAAAGTTGCATGCCTGCCAACATGAACACCACGAACACGGCCGCCTTGATTTGGCCTGATGCCAGAGACACAAGCGCGGGGCCTGGACAAAATCCAGCCAGTCCCCAGCCTGCTCCAAACAAGACTGCGCCAACCACCAAGGGCTTGTCGATTTGACTGTTCGTGGGCAAATGCAAAACGCCTCCTAAAAAATTGACAGTTCTTTTTTTGGCCCATGCAAACGCAAAAAACCCAACAGCGATAGCGCCCCCCATGACAAAAGCCAGTGATGGATCCCACAAACCAAAAATATCCAAAAATCCAAGGACTTTGCTCGGATCGGTCATGCCAGAGAGGATGAGACCCATGCCAAATAGCAGGCCCACTAAAAATTCACTGATTCTGTGTTGCATACAATTTCTTTCAAATCGCGTGGCGAATGACGTAGACCCCTAAAAAACCAAACGCCATGAAAGTAAGCGTGGCCACCAAGGATCTTGGCGACAGGCGCGATAAACCGCATACGCCATGGCCACTGGTGCAACCCGATCCATAACGCGTTCCAAACCCAACCAATGATCCAGCCATGGCAATGCTTGCGTAGGTTGCCTCGATGCGGGGTGCCACGATGAAATCGACGGGTAACACCAGGGCACTCACGAACGGCGCTGCAGCAATGCCCAGAACAAAAGCAATTCGCCAACCCACATCGCCTGATCTTGGAGACAGCAAACCGGCCAGAATGCCGCTGATGCCTAAGATACGGCCATTGAACAAAATAAATGCCGATGAGGCCAGCCCGAGCAAGATGCCGCCGCCAAGCGACTGCCAAGGTGTGAAATGGATCCAATCGATCGTCATATGAGCCTTTATGGTTTGCAATAGTGTTTGTAAAAAGTGCCGATGACCGTCAAAGCCTTGGGGCTTTTAAGTTGGTCATCGATGCTTTTTCCCATTCGCTGTGCCTCGACCTGCTCTTCATCTCGCCATACAGTGAGTCGCTGAGACAATGTGGGTTGACCGATTCCGAGCAGATCTTCCTTCTCACCTACCGCCAACTCTCCTTTGGACAGTTGGTAAAGAATCATCAAGCGGTCTGGGTTGGATAGCACCTTCATCAACTTACACACCTGCTCCGAAGCGCTGTGCAATTACTCAAGTCCTGTTGACACAACACTCATACAAGTCCTTGTTGAATTTGGTTATTCATAGTATTGTGACTTTTAATTTATCTGTCAATATTCTTGAATACTTAATTAAAAGGGCAACAATGACAACCCATAGCCTAAAACCGATCGTCCACGGCATCTTTGACAAAGCCACTTGGACCATCACCTACATTGTCCATCACGGCATGGGTTCTGACTGCGCAATCATTGACTCTGTGCTGGACTATGACCCCAAGTCGGGAAGAACCACCACGACTTCTGCAGCAAAAGTGCTCGACTATGTCAAGGAGCAGCAACTCAAAGTGGCGTGGATTCTCGAGACGCATGCGCATGCCGATCATCTGAGCGCTGCCAGCTATCTGAAGAAACAATTGGGTGCAAAGATTGCGATTGGAGAGCACATCACACACGTCCAGAAGGTCTTTAAAGCCATCTTCAATTTAGAGACAGAGTTCAAAGAAGACGGCTCCCAATTCGACCATTTACTTGCAAGCGACGAAGAATTCAAAGTTGGTGAGTTGGTAGGAAAAGTTTTATTTGTTCCCGGCCATACGCCCGCTTGCGTGGCTTACCAATTTGGTGATGCTGTCTTTGTTGGAGACACCATGTTCATGCCTGATGTGGGAACGGCACGTTGTGACTTCCCTGGCGGCGATGCGCGCACCCTTTACGCATCGTCTCGTAAAATTTTGAGC
>JBAXNB010000258.1:0-2175 GCA_037134015.1 Betaproteobacteria bacterium
CATCTATAAAGCGTTGGTGCGCAATCAGGGCTACCAGGGGCACTACAGCTCGGTTCGCCGTTATTTGCAGAATTTGCGGATAGTGAAACCGAAAGCCACGATGATTTTAGAGTTTGCGCCGGGCGAGGCTTGCCAGGTGGACTTTGGTGCTGGGCCGCTGGTTTATGACGACCAAGTGGGCAAGATGGTCAAGACCTGGTTCTTTGTGATGACGTTGTGCTTTAGCCGCCATCAGTATGTGGAGTTTGTGCTGAATCAAGCGGTTGATACTTGGTTGAACTGTCACCACCACGCATTCAGGCACTTTGGTGGTGTCCCCAAAAGAGTGATCATTGACAACCCTAAATGCGCCATTACTCGAGCGGTGACGGATGATGTGTTGGTACAAAGGGCTTATGCGGAGTGTGCTGAAGGGTACTCATTTTTAATCAGTCCCTGTCCGGTGGCGGATCCTCAGAAAAAGGGGCGCGTTGAGAGTGGGGTCAAATATGTCAAGAGCAACTTCTTGCCGACTCGGGAATTTGTGGGGTTGTTGGATTTGAATCGCCAAGCCATGCAGTGGGTCATGCAGGAAGCTGGGGAGAGGACACACGGCACGACCTATGAAAAGCCGCTCACCTTGTTCTTGCTGGAGGGGGAGCATCTGCAGGCTTTACCGGGGCGAGTCCCTGATGTGTGTGCTTGGGCGAAAGCCAAGGTCCACAGTGACACGCACATTCAGTTCCATAGCTGTTTGTACTCGGTGCCGAGCCGATGGATCAATACAGAGGTGATGGTGAGAGCTGGTTCCTCTACGGTGGATATATTCAATGGTAAGCAGGAGTTGATTGCGAGCCACTTGAGGCTCAAACGCAAGGGGGAGCGCTCAACGGTGGAGGCGCATTACCCGCCCGAGGCGCAGGCGTGGCTCATGCAAACGCCGCAGTATTGTTTGGAGCACGCGAGCCTGATTGGTCCGTCTTGTTTGGCCTTGGTGATCAAACTGCTTGGTGACAAGGTCTTGGACCGATTGCGATCGGTGCAGGGGCTCTTGAGGCTTAAAGATAAATTTGGTGCTGAGCGGCTTGAGGGGGCCTGTGTGTTGATGAAAGAGGCGGACATCGTTTCTGTCAGAACGGTTCGTCAGATGTTGGAAAAAGGTTTGGATCAACAAAAAGAAAAAAATGATTTAACTCCTTCGGTCTACAGAAATGGGGGCCACTTCTACCGTTCACCAAACGAGCAAAAGCCAGTGAATATGGGGGCTACAGCATGAAGCAATTCAACGAACTTGTAACCCTATTGCAGTCTCTACGCATGAACCGGATGATGGAGACCTTGGAGACAAGAAACCGCCAGGCTTTGGATGAAAAACTGGCCCCCATTGAGTTCTTGACTCTGCTGTTCCAAGACGAGGTGGCCAGGCGTGAGCAAGTCAAGTTGCAAAAGAGGCTACGCCAAGCGTCATTCCATTCGCTAAAGACAATTGAATCCTTTAACTTCCAAGTGACGCCCAATTTAAACCGGACTTTAAT
The DNA here is from genome assembly GCA_037134015.1 of Betaproteobacteria bacterium. Taxonomy (GTDB): domain Bacteria; phylum Pseudomonadota; class Gammaproteobacteria; order Burkholderiales; family Burkholderiaceae_C; genus Limnohabitans. The sequence goes on from JBAXNB010000258.1 coordinate 1,515, forward strand.
GAATGAGCTGATGACATGCCGCTTCATTATGGAGAAGGCACCCGTCTTGATCGCTGGGCCCACGGGAACGGGTAAGAGTCATTTGGCCCAGGCTATTGGTCATCAAGCCGTTCGACAAGGCTATGAAGTGTTCTTCAGCACACAAGTTCAATTGACGGCATCAATGGTGCGTGCCAGGCTCTCAGGAGTTCATGCGCGTCGGATGAAGCTTCTGAAAAGAAAGGATTTGATCATCTTGGATGACTTTGGAATAAAGCCCTTGCAGTCACCCTACGATGAAGATTTACATGAACTCATTGCCGAGCGTTATGAAAAAGGGGCCGTCATGGTGACAAGCAACTTGGCATTCAAAGAGTGGAGAGAGGCCTTTACGGACAACAAATTACTGGGTGCAGCCACGGTAGACAGGATGATGCACGGGGCTTACCAAATCGTGCTGGACGGTGAAAGTTACCGTAAACCCAGACCTCAAGAAATTGAGGGTTGAAAAAAGCAAAAAAATGTTCAAAAATTGGGCATAATTAAGTTGCTGAAATACTCAAAATAAAAGACTTAAAGTGGCGCCAATAGCCGATCATTGAGTGGCTCCATTAAGGTGATCCCTGACATCCCGAAAGCGACTGTTGAAGCTTTCGATGTAGGCGTTTTGTACCGGCTTGCC
>JBAXNB010000259.1:0-2161 GCA_037134015.1 Betaproteobacteria bacterium
CCAAACGCTGTCATGACGATGGCCGAATCGATCGTGAGATTGTTCTCCAAACAAAACTCAATGATTTGGCGTTGTTCTCGCAAAGTGTCTTGGGTGTTCTTGCCGGTGTTCTTGATGGAAAAACTCTCTGAGGCACTGATCTGCACTCGACCATAAACATCCAAGGGCGTTTGCATGGCGCGCTCCAGACCCTTCAAGTTCAACCAAACAGAGGTGTAACGCACGCCTTCTTTGCGGCGAATCAATCGCGCCACCTCTTCAGCGTCAGCCATGCCGGGAACTCTCTTTGGGTTGACAAAGGACACCGCTTGAACCTCCCCAAGTCCAGTGTTGGCCAAGGCTTCAATGAATTTGACTTTGTCTGCGGTAGAAATTGGACCCGGTTCAATTTGAAACCCTTCTCTAGGGCCTTCTTCGTGGATATGGATGACTTTGGGGTAAGCGTTCATGGTCGTTGTGAATGAAGGGTCGGTGTTAAAGGTTGAAGTCTTCGTTGTGTTCGCCAAGTTGAGGCGCACCGGACTTGATGGGAGGTCGAAGGCCGTCAAAGGACAAGGGTAAACCTGTCAGCTTGAACGTTTGACCTGGTACAGGCAGTCTCAAATTCAGGGCTTGTACTTGAGGGTTTTCAAGAGCTTGAGGAACAGTGAGGATGGCCGAGCAAGGCACGCCCACGCTCTCAAAGGCTTGAACCCAATGTTGGCGAGACTGTTTTAAAAGAAGAGGACACAGTTGTGCCAACAGCTCGTTTTTGTGAAGCAGCCTTTGCCGATTGGTGCTGAATTTGGGGTCGTTGATCCACTGCTCTTGACCCAACACAGCACTCAACTTTGCGAACAATCTATCGTTGCCGCAACAAATCAGCAAAGGACCATCCAAAGCATCAAAGGCCTCATAGGGCACAAAATTGGGGTGCCCAGAGGCGTGTCGAACTGGCAGCTGCTGTTGGTTGATATAGGCCTCGCTCTTTTGCCCGTTCCAAACCAGCGCTGTCTCTAAGAGAGAGGCATTGACCACGCCACCGTGGTGTGTGTGTCGGCGCTTTTCGAGCATCGATAAAACACCAATCACAGCCCACATGCCGGTGCCTTGGTCGCAAACAGAAGCGCCAATGCGAATAGGGGGATCGTCGGGGCCGCCATTGGTGCTTGATAAGCCACTAAAAGCTTGAATCAGTGGTTCATAGCCCGGGCGCAAGCGCATGGGACCCTCATGACCAAAGGCTGAAATCTCACAATAGATCAGTTTTGGATATTTCGCGCAAAGACTTTTCCCATCAATGCCCATGCTCTCAGTCACACCAGGACGCAGGTTGTGAATCAAAATGTCGGTGTCTTTGAGAAGTTCGTGCAAGGCATCAAGCCCTTGTTGACTTTTAAGGTCCAAGGCGATCGATTTTTTCCCTCGGTTAAAGAGATGAAAATTCAAGGCGTCACCATTGTGAAAGGCAGGCCCCATATGTCTAGCATCGTCGCCGCCATCTTTCTTTTCAATTTTGAGCACTTCGGCGCCTAGGTCACTCAAAATGGCGCCAGCAAAGGGGCCTGACAGGACCTGTCCCAATTCAATGACCCTTAATCCACCAAGGGGTAGGCTGTTTTGATCGAATGGGCTTGTAGTTGTCATGTTCGGTAGAGGGGGGCGAAAAGATCCAGTTCTTCGTGTAAGCGATTGTTTCAGAAGCTTGTATGAAGAACTTTCCAGAATTGCCATTTTAGCTCTCAAAGTTGCAAAACAACGTAGTGTTTACCAAGAGGGAAGTTGTCTCGTCTTTGGGGTAAAGTGAGGCGCTGGTCAGCGTGTCATTAAAAACTCAAGTGTGTTGAAATTTTGAGTTCTTGAGATTTTAATCATCACTTGACTGTATCTTTTTTTCAAGTTAAAAAGTCATGATCAAAAGCCTGTCTATCCTTAGTCGACGCAAACATTTAAGCCACGAAGAGTTTTTGCATCTTTGGGAGCACGAACATGCGCCACTCGCTTTGAAGGTTCCACACCTTTTGAGGTATGTCCTCTCTCCAGTGGAGTCTCAATTTGAACGTCAAGATGTAGAGTCCCATGGTATTGAGGTCGATGGTATTGCCGAGCTTTGGTATGAAAGCCATGAAACCATGGTCTTGGCCGCTCAGTCAGAAGAGATGAAAAAGTTGAGAGCTCACGG
>JBAXNB010000260.1:0-2138 GCA_037134015.1 Betaproteobacteria bacterium
CATGTAGTTTTTCCGTCTTGATTGGGGTGGCCTCACAAAGAATTCCAGCCCAAACCAGAGGCAGCGTCTCTGGTTTTATCAATGCAGGTGGCTCTTTTGGTCAGTTTGTTTTCGCGCCTCTCACCCAAAGACTGATCCAGACCTTGGGGTGGATGGGCGCCATGTGGTCACTGGCCGTGATCACCCTCTTGGCCATTCCTTTGGCCAACAAACTCACCGGCATCCAAGCACCACCACAAGTTCATGCGCAAAAAGATCTGGGCTTGGGTCAAACCATCAAGGACGCGTTGAAAGACCCCAGCTACATTTTTCTCCACTTGGGTTTCTTCACCTGTGGATTTCACATTGCTTTTTTGATCACGCATTTACCCACAGAGGTCGGTCTTTGTGGCCTACCCGCTTCAGTTGCTAGTTGGTCTTTGGCCATCATTGGACTGGCCAATATTGTTGGCAGCATTGTGGCGGGTGCGAGTGTGGGTAAATACAGGAGCAAGATGGTGCTGGCTTTGATGTACGGCTCTCGCTGTGCCTTGATCGGACTTTATTTGTTGGCCCCCAAAACCGACCTCACCTTCTATGTGTTTGCCGCAGGCCTTGGTTTTACTTGGCTGGCAACCGTCCCGCCAACGGCAACCTTGGTTGGAAAGCTCTTTGGCGTCAGGTACCTGGGAACGCTCTTTGGCTTGACGCTTTTTACACACCAAATTGGGGGCTTTTTAGGCGCCTATCTTGGAGGCCTAGCCATCATTGAATTTGGTGACTATCAATGGATGTGGTATGCGGATATGGCATTGGCACTTTTTGCAGCGCTCATCAACTTGCCCATCAAAGAGTTGAAGATGCCTGCCAACCACCAAACTGTCAACGCTTGAGTTCATCCATCCGTGAGACGACAGTGAACTTCTCATCAAAGTGCTCAGCCCTTGCTCGCCTTCAACAAGGCTTCGATCCATTCCAACAATGCGCTTGCCACAGCCATAGGAGCCTCCATGGTGCACATGTGTCCTGCGCCTAGGATGACTTGAACAGCAGGCTTGTTGGGAAGTAGAGCCGCCATCTCCTCGTGTTGAGACACTGGGGACCAAGCGTCCAATTCTCCACACATCAAAACGACTGGGCAAGTCGCAGTTTTTAGCGTCTCGGTGCTATCAGGTCGGCTGAGCAAAGCTTGTATCTGACGATCAAAAATAGCAGGCGTCTTTCTCTCAAACATCACCAAGATATCCTCAATCAGTTGAGCATCCGTCAAACGGCTTGGGGCCACCATGCCTTTGACCCACTCTGTGGCCATGGCACGTACACCCTGTCCATGCACAATGTCCAACAAGGCTTGTCTTTTTTGACGCTCTAAGAGACCGTTTTCGCCAGGTGCCAAGGGCTTGTGACCGGTGTCCATCAAAGCAACCCCTTTGACCCGCTCAGGTGCCAAGCGCATGACCTCCATGGCCACGCGACCGCCCATGGAGTGACCCGCCATTAAAAAAACGCCCTGAACCTCGTCCAAGACTTGTTCAGCCATCACGGTCAATGAGTTGGCCTGGCCGTGATCGATCAAATGCGTTGAAGCGACCTCATTTAACCAAGGCAACAAAGGGGTCCAAACAGCGTCATCGCACATCAGACCGGGGATCAAAACCAACTGGGGTGAGGTATTTATCATGGCAACTTAGGAGATGGAGGACACAAAAAGCAACGTCCGTGGATGGCGTGCTGCAAAAAACTCATTTTAACCTTTGGTGCATGGAGCACATCAAACGGGTTAACATCGGGTATGAGAAAAACCTATGCCCTGGTGGACAAAGACCAACATGCCGATCGCTTGAGCGACCGCATCAAACACGACATCCGCAAATATTTCAATCGCCAAAGAAACAAAACCCTGCCCAAAGGCTCGGATCATTGGCTCTTTGATTGCAAAATCGGACCCGATGAAGCCCTCGCGCAAGGCATTCACCCCAAAGAGATCAACGCCAAAATCAATGAGTTCAGGCTCCAAGAGCTCCCCTCATTTTTTATCGAGATTTTGACCCGGGCTGCCAAACGCCCGCCCAAGCCTGAACACCACCCCGACCAAGTCTTGGAGCAAACGCTCACCGAACACCAAAGTGACTGAGGGGTGGCCTAGGTCTTGCCTTGGC
>JBAXNB010000261.1:0-2126 GCA_037134015.1 Betaproteobacteria bacterium
CATCAGAGATGATGTCTTGATCAAAAAGGTGCTTGAAAGACACCATTTCGAGGACCTCGTGCGCCTGTGCATGCACTACGGCATGCTCAAGGTCAAAAGAGTTTTCAAGTCGCGAGATTTCCATCCCATGACAAAAGCCATCGTCAAAAGGATGCTCACCAACATCAGCAAGGGCCTAAAAAATCCTAAATAAGAACGGCTCGACAACTCAACTTGAAACCCTAAGGCTTGTCGATGGACCCTGGATAAGGTGGACTTGAAGGAACGGGAAAACGGCTGAGAGAGCGGTACATCCCAATGAGAGCCACAAAAGCCAGAGCGACAAAGGCGACAAAGGACCAGTTGGCAATGCTGCCACCCAAAAAGGTCCAATCCACTTGAGAGCAATCGCCTCCTCCCTTGAAAATCATGGGAATGGCGCGTTTTAGAGGAAATGTTTCAATCATGCCGTAGAAGTCTCGCCCACAACTCACCACCTCAGGCGGGTACCACTGCAGCCAACTTTGACGAGCGGCGACATAGGCCCCAGACAACCCGAGCCCAGCGAACAAGAAAAATCCTGCGCGGTGTGCCCCTTTGGCCTCGCTCCAAGAAAACACCAAAGCCACCAACACCATCAAACTCATCACATAGCGTTGAACAATGCACATGGGACAAGGCTCAAGACCTTCGATGTGCTGCAAATAAAGACCAAAGCAAAGCAACAAACATGGCACCAAGGCCAAACCAACAAAGAGGTACCTTGGCCGATCAAAGAGACGCCAAGCGGGAGGCACAAAAAATCGAAGGGACATGGATGAAGCTTTTAACAAAAAAACACAGAGGAGCACCGAACTCTTTAAAGGATACTCTATTTGATGCGATGCTGACTCTTTAACGCTGCCAGGTGACCCTTCATGGGGTGCAGTCATCTCAAAACTTTTTGCTAAAAGGCAAGTTCAGTGGATTAATTCGCCCTTCATGCTCACAAAGGGGTATTTTGTTTTAAGATACAAGCACTTGTACAGAAGGATTTTCTTGTTATGGCTCGCACGGTTCAATGCATCAAACTCAACCAAGCCTTGGATGGCTTGGACTTTCCTCCCTACCCTGGCGACTTGGGCAAAAAGATCTATGAAGGTGTCTCCAAACAGGCTTGGGCCGATTGGTTGAAGCACCAAACCATGCTGGTCAATGAAAACAGGCTCAATTTGGCAGATCTGAGAGCACGTCAATACTTGGCCCGTCAAATGGAGAAACACTTCTTTGGTGATGGCGCTGATGAAGCGCAAGGCTACGTCCCCCCTACCGATGCGGCTCCCAGCTGAAACCTTGCTTGAGGGTGACAGGTCACCCAGGGGCTAAGACCCTTTGGATCTGAACACCCCCCTCACCGACAGCACCCAAAGGCTTGACCCAAAGGCCCAAGAAGCTGCATTAGAAAGCTTTGAACCGGTCACCTGGAACTCGGAAGGTTCTCCCTTCAACGAACGGTTCAAGGACATTTATCGCTCCAAAGGTACAGGCCCCTTGTCGGGTCTGGATCAGGCCCGACATGTGTTCTTGGCGGGATGCGGCCTCGTGGGACCCAAGCCCCTTTGGCAGCACCTCGAGCAGTGGAGCATCCTAGAGACGGGTTTTGGTCTTGGATTGAATTTTTTGGCCACTTACCACGCCTGGCTCAAAGACCCCTTTGCCCCCAAGCACTTGCACTATGTGTCCATCGAGGCTTACCCAGTCTCAGCGCAGGACATCTTGCGCAGCACGCAAGCCTTTGAGGAGCTCAGGCCCTTGGGCGAGGAGCTGGTTCAGCGCTACTGGGGACTCACGCCAGGTTTTCACCGTCTCACCTTGGCCCAGGGCTTTGTTCACCTGACCCTTTGCATCGGGCAAGTGCAAGACATGCTCCAACAGGTCTCAGCTTACTTTGACAGCCTGTATTTGGATGGCTTTGCCCCACAAAAAAATCCGCAGATGTGGAGCGACTTGACGATGAAGGGTTTGGCCGCACGTGCCAAATGGGGCGCCAAAGCGAGCACATGGAGTGTGGGCAAGGAGGTGAGAGAAAGCCTTCAAAGGGCGGGTTTTGTGTGTGAAAAAAGAGAGGGCTTGCCGCCCAAACGTGAGGCCCTCCTAGCGGTTTATTC
>JBAXNB010000262.1:0-2104 GCA_037134015.1 Betaproteobacteria bacterium
AGCCAAGCCCCTCTTTCGCTCGCGGGCAAGACCTTGATTTTTTAAAGGACGTGGGCAACACCTCCCCCACTCGAGCGAGTTTGAAGCCCAATCGTTTAGAGAGTGTTCACTCCGTTTTGGAGGGGACCATCATTCCTGCGGTGCTGACGCGTGACATTGTGTCGGATTTACCGGGGACCATCACGGCCCAAGTCAGTCAAACGGTCTACGACTCCATCACCCTTAAAACCCCCTTGATTTGTAAAGGGGCCAAGTTGATTGGGCGCTACAGCAATGACATTCGCACCGGTCAGTCAAGATTGCTGTTTGCTTTTACACGTTTGATTTTGCTCAATGGTCAATCTTTCAATCTAACGGGCTTTGATGGCTCGGATGGCTTGGGACAAGCTGGCGTAGGGGGTGAGGTGGACAACCATTTTTTAAAGATTTACGGCGCCTCACTGGCCATTGGCGCCTTATCGGATCAGGTCACCAAAAGCCAAGTGGTCCCCCAAGGTGCCTTTGCTTCGAGCAGTGCAACAGGACAAATCATGGTTCAAACCACCCGAGAAATTTTACAAAAGGGACGTGACACTGCACCCACCATCACGGTGGCCAGGGGGACGGTGATCAATGTGGAGGTCCGTCAAGACTTGGTTTTTCATGAAAGGGGGGCTTTAGCATGCACCTAGAACGCAACTCCAAAGGTGCATGGAGCAAGCTCGGTCTTGGGGGATCGTTGCTTGTTGCCCTCTTTGTGCTTAACTTGCATGCTCAAACCAACCCACAGGTGTCGGGGGGCGCCCTTGAAGAGATGGTCCTTGAATTCACGACCATGAAGCCGCAACTGACTGGATCGGCTGCGCAAAAGCTCAAGCGCATGGTCTCCAAGTTTGCAAGCATTGATGCGATATCGCTTGTCGTTGAGGAGGACGGATCGTACTTGGAATTTTTGTGTGAGGAGCGAGTGCGTCATGTCAAAGCGGTCTTGACAAGTTGGGGCGTCCCGCCAACGAGAATCACGGCTCGTTGTCCTCCCTCTCGGGTCTTTGGCCAAGGTGTCTTGAGCAGCAGCCCTTCAAGCTTGAGCATTCAGGGGGCTTCGATCGCTATCCTAGCGCAGCTAGAGGCAGCTCCAAGGGAGGAAGAAAAGGTCCAACCCAAAGCCAACTCTAAAGTCAATTCACAAGTCAATTCACAAGTCAATTTACACTTCAGCTCAAGGGCCAAGGCAAAAGATGAACCAGCCGTTCAACAGCAACTCTCAAAGCCTCCGACGCCAGTCGACCTCAACGCGGCCAAGCAACAGTCGACCCCATCTGAACGGGCGCTCAAAGCCAACTCAGTTGAACCTCAGGCGTTGGCGGGTCAGGCACCAAAGCATGCAGTGGTCCTCAGACAAGAGCCTGAGCCTCAAAGACCTTGGACCCCAGAAGCGTTCACGGTAGCAAGGCCGCAGGAGGGGATATCAAAGCCACGGGCGCCAACAAAGATCCCCAAAGGCGGCTTGGTGCATGTGTTTCTCGAGGAGTTGGCGCAGTCTGAAGGGTGGACTTTTTTATGGTACCCCAGTGTTTCTTGGAAAACCATCGCCGACATTGATCTGAGCGTTTACCCAAGTGCAGAGCTTGCGGTGGTGGAGTTGGTCAGCTTACTTAGGTCCGAGGGCAAGCCCATTCAGCTCAGACTGAGCACGGGCAACAAGGTGATGGAAGTCTTGTCCACGGAGGTGGTCAATGATTGATGACACTAAAAAACCATGGGTTTGGTTCTGGGTCTGGATCTGGGTCTTGAGGGCTCTGAGCCCCTTGGTGCTTGAGGGTTGCAGCATGCTGGCGCAAGAAAAAAAGATCCATGATTTGGGGGGTCGCACCGAAGAGCTCCTTCGTGGCAATGAGCCCACCGCAGCCACGGCCTTCTTGCTTCGAACAGAAAAACCTAGGGTGGCGGGCGAGATGGTGCATTTAAAAAGTCGCTTGCTACCGGATGCGTTGATGGACAACATCGGTTTTGTCACGCGCGGGCATGAAAGCTTCTTGCAGATTTTAGAAGACCTCTCAAGACTCATTGCCATGCCCATCAGAACCACTGAGATCAGTTCAATGAGTGCAAGCAGTGTAAGCAC
>JBAXNB010000263.1:0-2062 GCA_037134015.1 Betaproteobacteria bacterium
GACAGCTTGAAAAACGCCTGCATTCAAGAGTTGTTGGCCCAAGGGGTTCAAGCGCACAACATCTCCTTGGTAGAGGTTCCTGGCGCCTTGGAAATCCCACTTGCCTTACAAGCTCTCGCCCAAATTGAAGACCCAGAACCCTTTCACGCCCTGATCGCTTTGGGCTGCATTGTGCGTGGAGAAACCTACCACTTTGAACTCGTAGCCAATGAGTCTGGCAAAGGGGTCGCTCAAATCAGCTTGGACTTTCACGTGCCGATTGCCAACGCTATTTTGACCGTTGAAAATGAAGCACAAGCGCTAGCGCGCCAATTCATCAAAGGCCAAGAGGCCGCCAAGGTGGCCCTGCAGATGGCCGCTGTTTTGGAGAAGTGGGCTTGAACAAACCCCTCCATTCGCCAGCAACTGGCATGAGCTCGCCCCTCACGCCCGAGGAGGCCTTGGCTCATGCTGAACCCACGGTGGGTACCACGGTGCCTGTCACCAAACCCAGTCCACGATCAGCAAGAACGCGGGCGAGAGAATTTGCACTTCAAGCACTTTATCAATTGATCATCGGCAAAAATGACGCGCACGAAATTGATCTTTTTACCCGCGATTTGCTTGGCTTTAAAAAAGCAGACTCGGTGCATTACGACACACTCTTGCATGGGATTGCATCGCACTTGCAAGAGATGGATGCCCTGATCTTGCCCCATCTTGACAGAGGCCTTCAAGAGATCTCACCTGTAGAGCGCGCTTGCATGTGGATTGGCGCTTATGAATTCAAACACTGCATCGATGTACCTTGGCGAGTGGTGCTCAACGAGTGCATAGAGCTCTCTAAACAATTCGGTGGCACCGATGGACACAAGTACGTCAACGCGGTGCTCAACGCCCTTGCCCCTACTCTCAGAAGCGTTGAGATCGCATCTGAGAGGTCCAGGAAGTGATGTGGGCTTGAAGCTTCTTTGATGCATGGACCATGGGTGGGCAATGAAGAGATGAAGAAAACAGCTCTTGCTGCTGCACGCAAAGAAGATGCTACACATCGACCAACCGTGATCTGGGTGCCTGCACCTTTCGCAAGTTCAGTGGTGTCTTTGGTGCACGCCAACAACATGAAAACGATTTTTATCCTATGAGCCCTTTTGTTTGGCCCCTTCGAGTTTATTGGGAGGACACCGATGCCGGTGGCATTGTGTTTTATGCCAATTATTTAAAATTTTTTGAGCGAGCACGAACCGAATGGTTCAGATCCTTGGGCTACAGCCAGCAAGAACTCAAAGATACCACCGGCTGCATGTTCATCGTGAGTCAGACACAGTTGAAGTACTCGCATCCAGCGCTCTTGGACGATGAACTCCACATCAGCACCAAGGTGTCTGAGGTGGGAGGCGCAAGTTTGGTGATCGAACAATCTGCCATGAAAAGTGACCCCCTGTCTGAGAGGCCAGTCGTGCTTTGCGAAGGCACCATCAAAATCGCTTGGGTACAAGCGAGCAGCTTAAAGCCGTCTAGAATACCCAAAGATATCCTTCAAAGCATTTTATGAACCAAGACCTGTCCATTGTCACACTGCTATTGAACGCCAGTTTTGTTGTTCAATTGGTGGTATTTGTTTTATTCACGGTCTCTATCACGAGCTGGACTGTCATTTTCAGGAAACTTTTCTCACTGAGAAAAATTCGTTCGCTTAACGAAAACTTTGAAAAAGACTTTTGGTCAGGCAAAAGCTTGAACGAACTGTTCTCTGCAGCCACGCAAAACGCCAGGTCTGCTGGTCCCATGGAGAGAATATTTGCCAGTGGCATGCGCGAGTACCAAAAACTGAGAGAAAAACGCATCTCTGACAGCTCCCTCTTGATGGACGGCGCAACAAGGGCCATGCGTGCATCCTTGCAAAGAGAGATGGATGCGATTGAATCGAGCCTCTCTTGGTTGGCCTCGGTGGGCTCGGTCTCTCCCTACGTGGGTCTCTTTGGCACCGTTTGGGGCATCATGCATGCCTTCACAGGCTTGGCCGCTTTGCAGCAAGGCACCTTGGCCAAAGTGGCCCCCGGTATTGCAGAGGCCCTGGTGG
>JBAXNB010000264.1:0-2034 GCA_037134015.1 Betaproteobacteria bacterium
ATCATCGACCCCTCGGGGAACTCCTTGCCCTCTGTGACCAAGGCCCCCGCACCCACCAGGCAATGAGGGCCAATTTTGGCGCCATTCAAAACAATCGCACCCATGCCAATCAAACTCCCCGAGCCAATCGTGCACCCGTGCAAAATCACACGGTGACCTACGGTAACGAATTCACCGATGTGCAAAGGAAAGCCTTTGTCGCTGTGCAAGACACTTCCATCTTGGATGTTGCTGCCCCGCCCCACAAGCACCGCTTCGTTGTCGCCTCGAATCACCGAGGAAAACCAAACACTCACGTCCTCTTGCAACTCCACGCGACCCATGACATCTGCACTAGGTGCTACCCAGACGCCCTTGGACAAGACCGGGGAGTCTTCCCCCAATTTAAAACAACTCATCTCATGGCCCTTTGTTGGTTGACAGGCGTTGATCTTACAATGTCTTTCATGAACGACCTGCGAACCGAACTTTCCCTGATTTTTGCGCTGTCAGACCCACACCTCAAAGTCGACGCCTTAAAAAAACTCTGGCTCCAACAAGCCGATTGGCTTGTGCTTGAAGACTTGAAACTGTCCAATTGCCCCATGGGACGGCCTGAAAGACCCGCCCTAAAGCCACCCAAGCAGGTCCCGTCAAGAAAGCCCTCGACCCACGAGGGCTTAGGCGCCTTGATCCATTCGGTTTGTCACATTGAATTCAATGCCATCAACTTGGCCTTGGATGCCGCCTGGCGTTTTGAGCAGATGCCCCAACGCTTCTACCTCGACTGGGCTCAAGTCGCTTATGAAGAGGCGACCCATTTTGAGCTTTTATCCAATGCATTGATAGAGATGGGGTATGCATACGGGGACTTTGATGCCCATGAGGGCTTGTGGCTCATGTGCGAAAAAACCCAAGACGACCTTTTGGCTCGCATGGCGTTGGTGCCCAGAACCCTTGAAGCCCGCGGCTTGGACGCAACCCCCGTCATACAAGAGAAACTTCTCCTTTTATCGGGCCCTTTATCGGTCCACGCCAAACGCGCTTTGGAGATCTTGGACACCATCCTCAGAGATGAAATCAAGCACGTTCAAGTGGGCAACTATTGGTATTTGTGGCTGTGTGCCAAACACCAACTTGACCCGCAAAAGACTTACCGTGAACTCACACAGACCTACCAAGCCCCTAAAATCAGACCCCCTTTCAATGAGGCAGCCAGGCGTTTGGCGGGCTTTACGGATGAGGACCTTCAAGCCCTGAACGAACAAGCGGCGCTTTATTGAGGCGTCAAGCAAGCTTCTCCCCAACGAACACCTCAAGCTCTTGGATGGTGCTGAGCGTGAAGGGCCATGAGCCGCTCTCGGGCAACGTGGGTGTAAATGGTGGTGGTAGAGATATCAGCGTGTCCCAAGAGCATTTGCACCGCTCGCAAATCGGCCCCATGGTTCAACAAATGGGTGGCGAATGCGTGCCTGAGCGTGTGCGGAGAAATGGGTTGGTGAATGTGCGCCATCGGCGCATATTTTTTGATCAAAGACCAAAACATCACGCGGCTCATGGACGAGCCCGATTTGCTTCCCCGTTGCGTCACAAAAAGTGCGTCTTGGACTTGCCCGGCCAAAAGCGTTTCCCGCTCATGCTTCAAATAGCGCTCCAACCAATCCAGTGCCACTTGACCAAATGGAATGAGTCGCTCTTTGTTGCCCTTGCCCGTGACTTTAAGGACCCCTTCGTTCAAACTGACTTGGTAGACACTCAAACCCACCAACTCACTCACTCGCAGACCACAGGCATAGAGCAACTCCAACATGGTGCGGTCTCTGACGCCCAGGGGTGTGCTCACATCGGGTGCATTCAACAAGGCCTCCACCTGTGCTTCACTGAGGGTTTTGGGCACCCGCAAAGCCTGCTTGGCCGACAACAGTTTCAAGGTGGGGTCAAGAGAGACGTGACGCTCTCGCACCGCCCATCTGTAAAACCGCCTGAACACCGTCAATCGGCGATTGGCGGTGGTGGCTTTGGTCTTGGCGTGCTCGTGCGCAAAATACGCATTCA
>JBAXNB010000265.1:0-2000 GCA_037134015.1 Betaproteobacteria bacterium
CTTTGGGGACGCATTTGGTCGCGACCCTCAGTTTGCACAGTTTTACCGCAGTCTTGAGGCCTACAAGTCGACCTTCAATAAAAAATCTGACGTCATGGTGGTCGACCCCTCCAGCGAGTTCTTCAAAGCCATGCGCGGCTCAGGGGCCTCGTCCTCAGGCTCGGGCAAAAAGTAGGGCCCCTAGGGATGCTGTTGGCTTGGGATACCCTTTGGGTGGCTTTGGCTTTGGTGTTGATCTTTGAGGGCTGTTTCCCCATGATTTCGCCAAAAGCTTGGAGACGCATGTTTGAGCAGATCTTGCAACTCGAGGATGGTCAAATACGATTTTTTGGTTTGACGGCCATTGGTTTGGGTGTTTTTTTGCTGCTTTGGGTGCTTTAGACTCTTTCAACTCTTTCAACTCTTTAGATAGGTGTACTTGGGGTACAGACACATGACCACTCTACATTCGCCTTTTCAGCTTGAACCCAAGCCAGGGGTGTCTCTCGCCAAGGAGCCTTTACGAAAGGACAAGGATTTGTTCAACCCCCTTGAGTTGGACCGCCTGTGGGAGCTGGTGCAGTCTCATATCGATGAGGGTCGTTACACCGGATGCCAAATTGCCATGGCCCAGGAGGGTGAGGTGTTGATGGTCAAAAATTTTGGCTGGTCAAGGCTCAACACCTTGGCCCCCAATGAGAGTTGCGCCGTGCAAGATGACACCTTGTTTTTGTTGTACTCCAACACCAAGATCATGATCGCAACGCTGCTTTGGAAGTTGTTTGAGCAAGGACGATTGAGTTTCAGCGACACCGTATGCTCCTACTTAGAGGACTTCGGGCGGCATGGAAAGGGTGGCATCACGCTCTTTCAATTGATCACGCATCAGGCTGGTTTTCCCAACCAAGAAGTGCCTCGCGATGCGTGGCTAGATCACGACCGAGTTCTGAAGGCGGTGTGTGATTTCCAATTGGAATGGGCGCCTGGCTCAAAAGTTTTTTACCATGGGCTGTCAGCGCACTGGGTGTTGGCAATGGTGATCGAGAAGATCACGGGCGTGGATTTTCGCCAAGCTGTCCAAGAGATGGTGTTAAAACCTTTGGGTCTTGAGAAGGACCTCTTCATGGGTCTGCCCCCACAAAACCCCTCGCTTGCGCAAAAGGTGGCGTTCTTGTACGAACCCCAAGTAGCGCAGTTCAAGCCCCTGGCTTTGGACGCGGCAAAAGATCGGGCAAGCACCTGCGCTCAGTTGGTGCAGAGCATGAAGCTCAGAGAGGAGAGCCATGACAGCGTTTGGCAGACAGCGGGTGTGCCAGGTGGTGGTGCTTATGGCACTGCCAAGGGCATGGCGATGCTCTACCAAATGATGGTTCAAGGCGGTGTGTACAAAGGCGTTCGGTTCTTGTCTGAGAAAACCTTGGCGTACGCGATTCAAAACTACACGGGCGAGCGCGTCGATGAGATGATGGGCATGCCCATGCACCGTGGCTTAGGGCCTCACCTTCGAGGACAAAGCGTCCATATTCGAGGTCTGGGGACCTTGTCGGGCCCCAGGGTGTTTGGCCACGGCGGTGTTGGAACCTCCTACGCCTGGGCCGATCCAGAGCGCAAATTTTCTTTTGCTTACATCACCAACACCCGTCTTGCCGACCCCTGGCACTCCAAGCGACTAGAAAGTGTCTCCAACCAGGTTCAGTTGGCCTTCATATAGACCTTCTTTTAGACCTTCCTATGGACCTTTCCATGGACCTTGATCTTAAGCGGTCTTGTATCCTTCATTGGTGCCCATGGTAGCGCTGCAGCGTGCGCAGGGGCTGATTTTTTTAAGTAGCGCACAAGCTTTAAAAAGCCCGCTTCAAAAGAGTAAAATAAGTTCTTTAATTCCTACGGGCCTTCTCTGAATGATGTCTTCCGCTTGGGTGCTGCCCGATCACTTGGCCGATGTGCTGCCCTCAGAGGCCAGACAAATAGAGGAGCTTAGGCGCTTGTTTTTGGATTGTGCCCGCTCCTATGGGTATGAG
>JBAXNB010000266.1:0-1999 GCA_037134015.1 Betaproteobacteria bacterium
ACCCCCGTCGTTCAAGCCGCCAAAGAGCTGAGCATTCCGAGTTTGTACTTCACCAATCTAATTTCTGCAAGGCCCTTGATGGGCCCAGCAGGAGCGGGCTCATTGGCGCAAGTGATCAATGGCGCCATTGCCAACAAGTCGCGCTTTGATGAAATGAAAGCCTTTTTTGGTGACACAGGCAGTGGGCACGCAGCAGGTGTTTGGGAGAGTTCACATGGCGTGCCACAAGGCAGACCTGAATTTGAGGCCGAGACACGCAGGCAACTTGAAAAACAAGCCAAAAAACGCAAAGCGGAGGCCATGATCTGATGCTAGTTCTAGACCACGATCGCGCAGGGGGCTATTGGGGGGCGGTGTATGTGTTTGCCGCCATCAAAGGCTTGCAAGTTGTCATCGATGGCCCCGTTGGGTGCGAAAATTTACCCGTCACATCGGTGTTGCATTACACCGATGCACTCCCTCCTCATGAACTACCTATCGTGGTGACAGGCCTGGCGGAAGAGCAACTCGGTCGCGAAGGGACAGAAGGCGCAATGCGCAGGGCACATGCGACGCTCAATCCAGATCTACCCTCTGTGGTGGTCACAGGTTCGATTGCCGAGATGATCGGTGGTGGTGTGACCCCTGAGGGTACCAACTTGCAGCGATTTTTACCAAGAACCATTGATGAAGATCAATGGCAATGTGCCAACCGCGCCATGTACTGGTTGTGGCAGCAGTATGGTTTGCGTCAAGTGCCCAAGCGCGTTCGCAAGCAAGCTGAAAGACCTCGTGTGAACATCATTGGCCCGTCTTATGGAACCTTCAACTCTCCAAGTGACTTGGCTGAAATTCGACGATTGGTGCAAGGCATAGGAGCCGAGGTCAACATGGTTTTTCCTTTGGGCTCTCACTTGGCCGACGTCTCCAGATTGGTTGAAGCCGATGTCAACATTTGCATGTACCGAGAATTTGGTCGCATGCTATGCGAAGCCCTTGAAAGACCATACTTGCAAGCCCCCATTGGTCTGCATAGCACCACCAAATTTTTACGCACCTTGGGTGAGCTCTTAGGCTTGGATCCAGAGCCGTTCATTGAGCGTGAAAAACACAGCACCATCAAACCCATTTGGGATTTGTGGCGCTCAGTGACCCAAGATTTTTTTGGAACGGCCAACTTTGGTGTGGTCGCCAACGAAACCTATGCGCGCGGCATTCGGCATTTCTTGGAAGATGAGATGGGTTTGCCTTGTAACTTTGCCATTTCTCGTATTGCAGGGGCCAAAACCGATAACGCAGAGGTTCGAAAATTGGTCACGGAGAAAACACCCTTGGTGCTTTACGGCAGTTACAACGAACGCATTTATTTGGCCGAGTGCGGTGGTGGCGGCATGATGAAAACCAGTTTCATCCCCGCCAGTTTTCCACTGCCCATCATCCGCCGACACACCGGCACGCCCTTCATGGGCTATGCAGGCGCGACTTACATCATTCAAGAGTTTTGCAACGGACTTTTTGATGCGTTGTTTCACATCCTGCCTTTGGGAACGGAGCTTGACAAGATCGAAGCTACCTTGGGTCGTGCATCGGTCGAGTCAACGATTCCTTGGGAGACTGAAGCACAAGACCTTTTAGAAGCCTTGTTGGAGCAGCAGCCTGTTTTGGTTCGTATCTCTGCTGCTAAACGTTTTCGTGATCAGGCTGAGCGTGATGCAAGAGAGACAGGCAGATCGCAGGTGCAAGCGCAAAGATTTTCTGAATTGTTCGGGCAGTCGATAGCGGGGGTGCATGCATGAAAGATGCGCTCACGTTGTTGCAGGCCTGTCCAATCCTCCAGCCAGTCTGGGGGTGTATCTGTGGAGGCATTCATGCCAAAGCAGTCCGTCTTGGACCCAACAGGGTTCAGGGAAACCGCCGCAAGGCATTTTGAAAGAGGCACAAACTATGACTGATGCAGCTAACCCATCAGGGCTGACAGACGAAGAAGCCCAAGAGTTCCATACGTACTACATACAGGGTT
>JBAXNB010000267.1:0-1976 GCA_037134015.1 Betaproteobacteria bacterium
CCACTGCCTGCTGCAAAACCCACCAACACCTTGATCGTCTTAGAGGGATAGGTTTGAGCTAGGGCGCACGCAACCCATAAAAAATTCACCAAGCACAAAAGGAAAACACGCATTGTTATCATCTTTCATCCCCAAATTCAAGTTAGCAACACCATCTTCAAAATAAATTCACTCAAGTCGTTTCTTCAGATCATCATCGAACTGACCATCGATCAAAATAAAAGCCACCCAACAAGGCTCTTTGGACCGATTGGTCCAAGCGTGATTGGTTCCACACTGAACCAAAATATCGCCGGCCTTCAGCAAGACCTCCGAGTCATCTAGGAGCATGGTCACCTCACCCGATAAAACAATGGCGTAATCGATGGTTTCGGTTTGATGCATCAAGGGGTGCCTGCCATTTTGCGCAAAGGTGCTACCCGCTTGGTTGCCAAGTGAGGCAAACAACTCTTGAGAGGCCTTGGCATCCAACTTGTCCAATCCGTCATGATCTGGGGGAAAGCAATTGACCCTCAAAACGGTACTGTTTTTTTCAGGCAACTGTCTTCTAGGGCCGCTTGTCGTCTCCGCAGTCTGCGCACTCACCCGTGCGGGCGAGCCATGGGTTCTGAAGATATCGGTTGAGAAGTAATTGGGTCTGAGTGGGACCGTGTGCACAAAAGGAGATGGCCCATCAGAGATGACCACTGCTTTCCCGTTTTCGTCATGACCTGTCACAACTCTTCTAACAATTCCGGTCATTGTTTTTCCTTTGTTTTCAATTCAATGTAAGAGATCAATCAAGCGCAATATTTTTTTCTTTGATCAATTTTGACCAAATCGCTGTCTCCGTGTTGATCATGTTCGTGAAGTTCTGACCACTCAACACCAAGGGGACTGCACCCGCTTCAGCCAAACGCTTTTTAAAGTCATCGGTCTCAAAAGATTTGGTGATGGCATCAGCGATTTTTTGACCATTCGCTGCAGAGATTCCTCTTGGTCCCATGATCGCAAACCAAGGGAGTATTTCTAAGCCTGAAAAACCCTGCTCAGAAATCGTTGGTACATCGGGTAAAAGTGCACTCCTTCGACCCACGACCGCAATCATTTTGACTTTCCCCGTTTGCACAGAAGGCTTGGCCAATCCAACACTGATGAACATCCCCGATATTTGTCCACCTAAAACATCTGTATAAGCGGGCGTGGCTCCTTTGTAGGGAATATGCAAGAGCTCAATGTTGGCCACATCCTTTAAGAGCTCAATGTAAGCATGCAAAATATTGCCCTTGCCAGCCGAGCCGAAAGACAAGGGCGTGCTTGATGACTTGGCCAAAGCCACCAACTCCTTGATGCTGTTGGCTTGAATTTGTTTAGCGACAATGACACCGATCTCGGTTTGTGCAATACAAACAATCGGCACCAAATCCTTGACCGGATCGTAGGGTATGGACTTGTCGATCAAAGGGAAAAAGGTAATCATGCCCGAACTTGCAAACAACAAATTGCTACCATCTGTTGCGCCTTGTTTCAATAGATTGACACCGACAGCGCCATTGCCACCGGCGTGGTTTTCTGTGACAACCGTGGCCTTGAGATTGTTTCGCAAGGCCTCTGCAGCAAGGCGGCCATAAATATCCGTGGGCCCGCCTGCAGCCAAAGGGATGATGATCCTGATGTTGGTAGGTATGTTTTGCGAGTAAGCAGCACACAACACACTTAGCACGCAGCAACCCAACACCATTCGGCCAAGAGTTTTTACACAAAAAAGTTTGTTCACTTTTGTAGTCCCTTTCGTGGCAGAGGTACAGCGCCCTCAGGAATAGGCTGCCTGATGGCATTGAGAATCACAGAAACGAAACCAAAATAACCAATCGTTGACAGGAGATCCAATGTACTCAGCTCACCAAAACGCTGGATGGCTTTTTCATAAGTGACATCGCCAACGTCTTTATCAAACAAGATTTCATGCGTGAACTCATAAATCAGCGAAAGATCTG
>JBAXNB010000268.1:0-1973 GCA_037134015.1 Betaproteobacteria bacterium
AGCCAATTGGGTATTTAAGAAAATCCCACTTTAGGCGTTTCACATAAAAACTGGATAAAGTCCATGGCCAAAGCGGGTTGGTGGCCACGTGAAGAGACGGCTGCGCTGTACAGGGTATGGAGCTCAAAGCGCTTGGGCAAGATGGAAATCACTTCGACGCCATCGGTGTAATTGATCTCGGTGACTTGAGTGCAACCCAAAGCCCCGGGACGTTGGTCCTTGGCCATTTGCCCCATGGCCGCAGCACCGTTGGGAAAGTTGTGCACGCGAGAGCTCAAGGATTCCCATACCCCCAAGGTGCCCAAGACCTTCTTGAAATGAATGCCGGCGGTGGATTTGTCTGTATCGGGTGTATAAATGGCGGGAGCTCCAAGCAGGGCCTCTTTCAAGGCCTCCTCACTGTCCATGGCTTGAACGCTGCTATCTCCTTGAAGTCTTGCCATGGCGGTGCTCACCCAGCCGATGGGTGAGTACGAAGTGGCCACCAAGGAGCCCTCCTCCATCAAAGGGCGCAAGATGGCTTCGCTTGAGACCATCACCACGCCGCAAAGATTGCCGGGGATGGTTTGAGTTGCTTCGCCCAAGAAAACATCTTTCATCGCCCCAACTGCGCCAAAGGTGCATTCAAAGCTGAGCTTCATCTGGGGAGGGAGGGTTTTACAAAAGGGCTCTTGCAATTCACTGATCAACCCTTTGACGGCACCGGCGCTGATGATGCGAAGGACAGGAGAGTTTGGATCTAAAAGGGAGGACATGTTCAGCGTTGGAAAAAAATGAGGGAGAATTAAAAATACAAGTTCGATGACGGGTTGGGGCTCACATGCCCTTGGTGCCCATTTTTTTGACCACCTCGGTCATGCGTTTGATGTCATCCAAGAGATAGCGTTCAAACTCAGGCGCGTCCAGATAAGCCATGGGTGAGCCCGCATTTTGAATGGCTTCGATGACCTTGGTGTCCAGGGCGGCAGATTTAGCCGAGGCGCGAATTCTTTGTGCAATCGGCTCTGGCGTGCTGCTGGGTACAAAGAGGCCAGACCATTGAGCGTATTCTGCATTGACCCTTTGGTCCCTCAAGCTTGCGACGTCTGGCAGAGCTTCGAGTTTGTTGGTGCCCCAATGGGCCAGGGCCCTGAGTTTGCCACTTTTGATGTGTTGCACAACGGTTGCGGGGCCTGTGGAGACGGCATCGATTTGTCCGCCAAGCAAGGCCACGACAGCGGGTCCGGCGCCCGTGTAGGGAATGTGGTTGAGTTGCAGGCCACTTTGTTGAGACAAAATCTCCATCGGTACGTGCATGGTGCCAAAGTTGCCTGAAGATCCAAAACTGATGGCGCCGGGTCGTCTTTTGGCGTCATCGATGAAATCTTGGGTGGTCTTCCAAGGCGAATCTGCTTTCACGGCCAAGACGGTGGGGTCGGCCGTGAAGCGTGCAAGGGCTCGCAAGTCTTTGTGCAGGAACAAAGGGGCGCGACCTAAGATTTGATCGGCCTGGGGCAAGACGCTCAAAGAGGACAGGGCCATCAAAAGCGTGTAGCCATCGGCTTTGGCGTGAGCGGCGTAGCCCATCCCAATGCCGCCTCCTGCACCGGGTTTGTTCTCGATGATGACCGCTTGACCCAAGTCTCGGCCCATGGCCTCGGCCACAGGTCTTGCCACAATGTCGGCCACACCGCCCGGGGGAAAGGGCACGACCATGGTGATGGGTTTGCTGGGAAATGGGGTGGGTGTGCTTTGTCCAAAAGCATTGAAACAAAGCGCCCAAGCAAAAGAGAGCAGGCAGACGCCTGAGAAGGTCATTGGTGAGCGAAGCGTAGGCATATCAAAGTCTTTCAAGAGTTCGGGTTTCGCCTTCTTGGACCCAATGTTTGGGTCCAAGAAGGATCACGGGTCAATTGGCTTCAACAAAAAAGGAGAGGTTTTCTAAGCATACCTGCTTTTGATGTGCATGAGCTGAGGGCTTTCAGGGGTGCCAG
>JBAXNB010000269.1:0-1966 GCA_037134015.1 Betaproteobacteria bacterium
TCACCCTCTCGGTTGAACACCTCAAGACCCATGAGATCCACCCAGTAATACTCGTCCAAGGCTGGGGTGGGAAAGCTTTGCCTGGAGATGAAAACTCTTGCGCCCTTTAAGAGTTCGGATGAATTGCGATCTAAGCATTCATGCGCTCTTGCGACAATGTATTCGCTGTGGACTTTGCATTCTTGGATTTTCAAAAGACAAGTTCCCTCAAACCCCTTTGCTCCACGCTCTGAGGGTTGAAGGAACCAACGTTTTGAGGAAAAAAGTGCTTCTGGCTCAGCGCTGTACGCCTGGACCTTGAACCACCCTTTGATGCCCCACGCATCCAAAATCCGCCCCACTTCAATGGCGTCCACTGGCAATTCAGCGGGCTCGATGAAAGGGAGCATGAAAAGGAGAACTTAAACTGTTTTGGTTGCGGCTTGTTTGATCAAACGCTCAACCGTGGGGGAGGCTTGTGCGCCCACGCTTCTCCAATGCGTCAAGCGGTCTTGAGCAATTCGAATGCTTTCCTCAGCGCCTCTGGCAATGGGGTTGTAAAAGCCGATGCGCTCAATAAAGCGACCATCACGACGCAAGCGTTTGTCAGCAACGACAATGTTAAAAAACGGACGGGCTTTGGAGCCGCCTCTTGAGAGTCGAATGACGACCATAATATATCCTTCGGGTGGTTGAGTTTTTCAACGTTGAGACACGCGACATGGCCACCCGGCCAGCGACACGCTGAAAACCAATGATTCTAACCCATTCACCGCCATGTTACAAATTATTCCAGCCTCGCTTGAACATATTGATGAAATCACCTCCATTTTTGCACACCACGTGCTCCATGGAAACGGAAGTTTTCATATCACCCCCCTGGACAAAGAGGCCATGGCACAAAAATGGGGCCTGTTGCATGAACGCCAACACCCGTTCTTGGTGGGCTGGGACCATGAGCGCCAAAGGGTGGTGGGGTTTTGCTATGCAAGCGACTTTAGGCCCAAAGAGGCCTTTCAGTGGACGCTTGAAGACAGCATCTACGTTCACCCCGAGCACCAAAGACAAGGGGTCGGCAAAGCGCTTTTGCACGCTTTGATCGAAGACTGCCAGCGGTTGGGGTTCAAACAATTGGTGGCGGTGATTGGCGACGCTCAAAACCAAGGCTCTATTGGGCTGCACACGGCCTTGGGATTTGAGCATCGCGGAACCTTGAAGAAAGTAGGCCACAAGCACGAGAGCTGGTTGGATCTTGTGCTGATGCAACTTCAACTTTAGTATTCAAAAAATCCCCCTTGAAGCGTGTATGGAGCATGGACTTGAAGCCCTTCGCCAAGAGCGCGCTATGATGAGAGCATGAAAAACAAAACCTTGGCCACCTGGCTGGCATTTTTAGGTGCGCCCTTGGGACTTCACCGCTTTTACCTTTTTGGTCTGTACGATCGCTTGGCTTGGCTCATCCTTGTCCCTACGGCCTTGGGGTATTGGGGATTTGAGCGAGTGCAGGAGTTTGGTGTGGAGGACTATTTAAGCTGGTGGCTCTTTCCCATCTTTGGCTTTACTTTTGCGAGCTGCGCTTTGAACGCCATTGTCTACGGCCTCATGAGCAAAGAACATTGGAATGCACGCTTTAACCCTGAACAAGACACCAGCAACCCCTTGGGACAGACCTCATGGATGACCATCTTTGCCATTGTCTTGTCCCTGATCGTGGGGGCAAGCGTTCTTTTATCAAGCATTGTCTACAGCTTTCAGCGCTACTTTGAAGTGCAAATCGAAGAGGCGCACAAAATATCTGGCAGCGACTGATCACCTTGCGCCCAAACCAGCTCCCCCACTTTTTGGATCGATTGGTCTTTGACGGCGTCCAGGTCTTGCTGACTCACCAAGCCTTCACTGACGTCTTGCAAGGGCCATAAAACAAAGGCCCGCTCGCGCCAACGCGGATGAGGGATTTGTAAATTTTTGCTCTCAACCCTCGCCCGAC
>JBAXNB010000270.1:0-1965 GCA_037134015.1 Betaproteobacteria bacterium
GCCGCAAAGAGCGCAGCCAAAAAAACCAGTGCTACCCCAAGAAAAGTCACCTCCAATTTGATGCCCAGTCAAGCATTGTCAAAGGTGATTGGCTCAGAATTGGTGGCCCGCACCCAAGCGGTCAAGAAAGTTTGGGACTACATCAAAGCCACTGGATTGCAGGACACGAAGGACAAAAGAAACATCCTGTGTGATGAAAACCTAAAGGCTGTTTTTGGAAAAGACCAGGTGACGATGTTTGAGATCACGGGCTTGTTAAGTCCACATTTGAACAAGGTCGCATAATTTTTTCATTCAACAGGCACTCAAAAACGCCTCGAGTCGAGCCCTACAAGCCGAAGGCGTTTTTTTGTACCCTACTCACCCAAAGCCTATGGGATTGAATGGGGTCTTGCACGCGGGAGATCGCTCAAAGGCAACATGCTTTAAGAGCGATTCAAATAAGACCACAATTTGGCCGGTGTGATGGGCATTTGAATCCCTTGGGTTTTGTTTTTGAAACCATTTCGAGCTAGGGCATCGGCAACCGCGTTGACCACGCTCGGTGTGGCACCGATGGTGCCCAGCTCCCCAACGCCTTTGACGCCCAAGAGGTTGTTTTTGCAAGGAATGCTTTGATCCATGTTGGTCAAAAAGAACTCAGGCATGATGTCCGCATGCGGGATGGCATAGTCCATCAAACTTCCCGTCAAGGGCTGGCCCGTTTCCTCGTCATAAACGATTTGCTCGCAAAGCGCTTGACCGATGCCTTGTACAGCACCCCCATCAAGTTGTCCACGAACAATCAAAGGATTGACCACCCGACCAACGTCGTTCATCGATGAGTACTTGGCAAGGTGCACGACGCCAGTCTGTGGGTCGATTTCGACTTCTGAAATATGACAACCATTGGGCCAGGTGGGGCCACTGGCAGCCGTTGTGGAATCGAGTTCGATGCGCCCATTGGGCTCTTTGCTGGCCAAAGTGGCCAAGGAGATGGACACATCGGTGCCCTTGACCTTGAAGTTGCCACGTTCATAAACCAAATCGTCCGCAGAGCTTTCAAGCGATTTGGCCGCCAAAGACTTGGCTTGGTCTAGGGCTTGTTGGGCGCCGACAGAAACAGCCGAGCCACCGGTGAACAAAGAACGAGAACCTACAGAGCCAAAGCCATTACCGCGGTCGGTGTCGCCAAGAACGACACGTACTTTGGACATTTCAACCCCAAAGACATCGACCACCAATTGAGACAAACTGGTCGCAATGCCTTGCCCCATGGCGTTGACCGCTGAGAACACCTCGATCACACCGTCTGAGAGGATGCGAACGTTGACCTTTTCTTCTAAAGCGTTGCCGCCGGTCCACTCTAAAAAAGTGGACACACCTAGTCCGCGCCACAAGCCTTTGGCTTTGGAGGCGGCCGCACGCTGCTCAAAGCCATGCCAGTCGGCTTGCGACAGGGCTTGGTCCATGATGGCTTCAAAATGTCCAGTGTCGTAAGTTTGTCCCATGGGGTTTTTATAGGGCATTTGTTCGGGCTGAACGAAGTTTCTTCGGCGCAACTCAATGCGGTCGATGCCCGTCACCCGAGCGGCTTCGTCCATCAGGCGCTCTATGTTGAAGATCGCCTCTGGGCGGCCAGCACCCCGATAAGCACCAGTGGGCGCTGTATTGGTCATCACGGCTTTGAATTGAAAATCAATCAAGCCAATGTCATAAACGCTGGTTTGGACCCACGGACCAATCAAGAGTTGAATCGCAACGCCAGTCATGCCAGGGTAGGCGCCCACATTGGCCAAACTGTGAACCTGAAGGGCCAAGATTTTCCCGTCTTTGTCCAGTGCCAAGGCACACTTGCTTTCGAGGTCTCTGCCATGAGAGCTTGCCAAAAAGTCCTCTGCGCGCTCAGACTGCCACTTGACAGGCATTTGAAGGCGATGGGCGCAATAGGCCACGGCAAGGTCTTCGGGATAGGCGCCGGTCTTC
>JBAXNB010000271.1:0-1946 GCA_037134015.1 Betaproteobacteria bacterium
CACCTCCATCGATCCCCAGTACTCCAGGGTCATTGAGATCGATATCGGCCAAGCCGTGCCTTCGCTGGCGGGTCCCAGGCGTCCACAAGACCGCTTGCCATTGCCCAAAGTGGCTTTGGATTTCAGCTCGCGCTTGCCCCAGTCCATTGCGCAAGAAGGCTTTGGCCCCACCTTGGTCGACAGTGTGCCGGGTGTCATTCCCACGGGTGCCGTGGTGATTGCGGCCATCACCTCGTGCACGAACACCTCCAACCCCGAAGTGATGATTGCCGCGGGTTTGGTCGCTCGCAATGCGGTCAAGCGCGGTATTGCCCCTCCTGCTTGGGTTAAAACCTCCTTGGCACCGGGTTCACCCGCGGTGATCACTTACTTGAAGAACTTGGGACTCATGGAGCCCTTGGAGAAGCTGGGCTTTTACTTGATCGGATTTGGCTGCACCACCTGCGGGGGCAAGTCTGGGCCACTGAGCCCAGAGGTGGCACAAGAGATTGAGTCTCGCCAATTGGTCACCGCCGCAGTGGTCTCGGGCAACCGCAATTTCCCAGGGCGAATTCACAAGCTTGTGAGAGCCAACTACATTGGCGCACCCCCCTTGGTGGTGGCCTATGCCTTGGCAGGCAAGATCGACATTGATTTTGAGCATGAGCCCATCGGTGTCAATGCTCAAGGTGAATCGGTGTTTTTCAAAGACATTCAACCCAGCAAAGCCGAGGTGAACGCCTTGGTCGCTCAAATGTACGCGGCCGGTGATTTGCTCATGACCCAACAAGCCAGCCCCATGGCTGCGAGCAACTGGTCGCAGTCTGATCAGGTGGGGAGCCTTTACCGATGGGACCCAGCATCGGAATACCTGAGGGAGCCGCCATTCTTCTCGACTGACACAAAAGCGGACAGTCCTCTTTCTGAACTCATCGAGTCGCTCAAGCACGCCCGTGTGCTGGGCGCCTTTGGTGACTCGCTCACCACCGATCACATCTCTCCTGGGAGCGAAATCCCTGTGGACACGCCTGCGGGGCAATATTTGATCAGCAAAGGCGTGACCCAGAAAAACTTCAACTCCTTCATTGCACGGCGGGGTAACTTTGAAGTGATGGTGCGAGGCACCTTTGCCAATGTTCGAATTCGAAACACGTTGACGCCTGAGCTCGAAGGGGGGGTGACCATTCATTTTCCAAGTGGCAAACAGATGACCATCTTTGATGCAGCAAAGCAATACATGAAGGACGGTGTGGCTGGGGTGATCTTGGCTGGACAAGAGTATGGCACGGGGAGCTCTCGGGATTGGGCTGCCAAAGGCACAGCGCTCTTGGGTGTGAAGGCCGTGATTGCGCAGTCCTATGAACGCATTCACCGCGCCAATTTGATCGGCATGGGAGTGCTCCCGCTTCGCTTTGATGAAGGGGTGAGTTGGCAAAGGTTGGGGCTCGATGGCACCGAGGTCTACGCCTTTGGAAATGTTGAGATGGGGGTGAAGGCCGGGGAGTCCATTGAAGTCTGCGCCCTTCATGCCAATGGGCACAAGGTGGTGTTTCAAGTGCACGCACTGGTCAACACCTCTGCCGAGCGTGAATTGCTGCGTTTGGGTGGAATACCCCAAAGCATCATCGCCTCACTGAAAGTCAAAGGTCGGCCTGAAGGGATTTCAGCTTGAACTGAAGTTCAATCCCACAAAATGATCGACAGCCTGGGGCTTCTTAGGCTAACCGATGTTCGCTCGTTTCAAGGCGATAATGCGGTTTTGTCTCCTCACTCCTTGGTCAATGCGCAATACAACAACAACTCCTCCAGTCGGCCCCTTTGAATCAAGAGATGTTTCGCTTTGGAATCTTTTTTCGGGTTATGTGTTGGTGGGACTCTTTGGCTTTGGCGGTATTTCAGCCTCCATGTACTTCATTGCGGTTGAAAAAAGAGCCTGGGTCACGGCCGAGGAGTACACCACCACCTTG
>JBAXNB010000272.1:0-1918 GCA_037134015.1 Betaproteobacteria bacterium
CATACATGCGTTGCACGCCTGTCATGCTCACATTGGCACCAAGCAATGACAAAGCTGCACACAAGGGCCGCATGGCAGTTCCTGCATTGCCCAAGAACAAAGTGAGCTCAGCGGTATTTTTGAGGGAACCTCCAAGACCTGTGATGCACACGCTGTGTTGCTCTTTGATCAAATGACACCCCAGTTGCTCCAATGCATTGAGCATGACTTGCGTGTCATCGGAGTCCAACAAATCGTGGACCCAAGTTTGCCCTTCGCTCAAGGCTGCCAAAAGAAGAACTCGGTTGGAGATGCTTTTGGAGCCTGGTAAAGCGACGCTGCCGCTGGCAGACTTCAGTGGGGGTAGATCAAGGTAAGGTTGAGAGAACATGAAAGCTCAAGGGGTGATCATGAGGGCCGTACAAGTAGGGGGCTAATTTTTGGAGCCCGTGGGCGTCCAATTTTTTCTGACGGTGCTGGCTGTTTCAATGAGCTTTTCAACTTCTTTGGGGTCGTTGCTCTTGAGGGCCTGCTCAAAATCAGCAATGGCCTGTTTGAACAAAGACAGTTGATCCAAGACCTCATGTTGATTGGAAAAAAAGATATCCAACCATACAGATGGAGCACTGGCAGCAATTCTTGAAAAATCTCTAAAGCCTGGCCCAGCTAAAGAGAGAAACAAGTCCTTTTGCTCTTGATTCGCGATAGCGTTGACCGCGGCAAATGCAATCAAGTGGGGGAGGTGACTCATGGCGGCCAAGGCTTGATCGTGCGCATGGGCAGACATGATGCTGACGGTTGATCCAAGGGCTTGCCAGGTTTGCTTTGCCAGATCAACTTTGCTTGCATCGCTTTCAGATGTGGGTGTGAGGATGGCTTGGTGGTGATCAAACAAAGTCGCCTCTGCGTGCTCAACGCCATGACGCTCTTTGCCAGCGATGGGGTGAGCTGGCACGAAACAGTCAAAGCGATCGTGCAGGGCTCTTTGTGCTGCAAGGGTGATTTGGGTTTTGGTGGAGCCCACGTCCATGACCAAGGCCTCAGCACTGAGGTTTTCTCGAACGCTAACAAGGCAGGCTTCTATGGCATTGACGGGAACGGCAACAAGCACCAAATCCGCTCCTTGAACAGCGTCTTGAATGCTAGAGGCTGACTCGTCAATGACGTTCAAGGACAGTGCTTTTTCTCGACTGCTCGAGGACGCACTGAATCCACTCACCCGATCAACGGCTTGAGCGCGTTTGAGGGCCAGCGCAAAGGAGCCACCAATGAGTCCGCAGCCTATCAGTGCAAGTTTCTTAAAGTGCATGGCAGCTCACTCACCAACTGGGTAGGAGCCCAGAACCTTGTAATAAGCGCACAGGCTCTTCAACTCTTCCAAGGCCTTGCCCACGTTGGCATCGGTGATGTGGCCTTGCAGATCAATGTAGAAGAAATACTCCCATTGCCCCGATTTAGCCGGTCTTGATTCAAAGCGGGTCATGGACACACCATTGTTTTTCAGGGGTACCAATAAATCATGAACCGCACCCGGACGGTTGGGCACGGAGACCACCAACGAGGTGCAATCTCGCCCCGAGGCTGGGGGTGTGGCCAGTGTTTGAGGCAGGCAAATGATGGCAAAGCGAGTTTTGTTGATCGCTTCATCTTGTATGGCATGCGCCACAATGTTCAAGCCAAATTGTCTCGCGGCCCTCTCACCAGCCAAAGCGGCCCATTGGGGATGGGTGGCAGCCAAACGAGCCCCTTCGGCATTGCTGCTCACCGCGCGACGCTCAACATTGGGCATGTGCTTGGAGAGCCAGGATTGGCATTGACCCAAGGCTTGTGGATGAGCCATCACGACTTGGATGTCTTGGAGTGTATCTTTGAGGCACATGAGGTTGTGTTTGACCAACAAGCTCACTTCGCCAATGACGTGAACAGGGGAGCGCAAAAA
>JBAXNB010000273.1:0-1912 GCA_037134015.1 Betaproteobacteria bacterium
TTTTGCGGTGACTTGGTGTACAGCGTCTTTTTTCAGTTGCTTTCAAAAACCATGCTTCACGCAGACCCCGTGGTTTCCGCCAATTTTGTAGTATCTAGAAGACATGAAAAAGCGGCCATCAAACGTTTGCTCAACAGTTACCCCAAATTCACCCTTTATCCAAGCCATGATCTACCTGTGGAGATTGAGTCCGGACGTGTGATTCCCGGCTCCTTTAAGGGAGATGAATGCGGGCCCAATGGATGCTGGTGCACATTCATTGAAACCATGGGCAATACCGAGCATCCCATGAAGGAGCGATCATGAAAATTTGGTACCAAAGCGCCAGCGCTTATCGGTTTGAAAGCGTTTGGGACGAATACGGTAAGACATTGCAAGAACAATGTAAAAACATCGCTAGCCCTGGCGTTGAAGTTTATGTGACCGGCATACCCGTGATGGTGAGAGACATTGAGAACTGGAGACATTTGCAATATTTGCAGAACATTCAAACTCTCAAAAATATGAAAATCGCTCAGCAACAAGGTTTTGATGCCTTTGTGATTGGTTGCACCTTGGATGTAGGACTTTATGAAGGACGTGCGATGCTTGATATACCAGTCATTGGCATCAGCGAATCTGCCTACCATTTGGCCATGCAATTGGGCAGGAAATTCGCCATTGTGACAAGCTCATCAGCGTTCCCGGAGGTGTATGCAGAGCAAGTCACTCGCTATGGTGTTGCAGCCCGGTACATGGACAGACCCTATATTTTGAATGCCTCAGAGGAGGAGATTGCGCGAGCTTTATTGAACCCCGTACCCATGATCGAGCGCTTCAAGGTGCAGGCTCAAAAGGCCATCGATGATGGCGCCTCGGTGATCATCCCTGCTCCGACCTTTTTGTCGGCCTTGGCGAGCAAGGTTGGTCTGAACGAATTGAAGGGGGCTGTGATCTTAGATACGGTCTCTATAGCCCTTAAACAAGCTGAAATGATGGTGGCTTTGGCCAAAGTCAACATCCATCCATCTCGACAAATTGGTGTTTTTTGCAAGCCCGAAGCAGATTTTGAAAAAGAATCGATCAATCGTCTCGCGAGCGAATTCAACCTCAACAGTTGATTCAACACCCCTCCCGTGCCCAAGGCTTGAGGTTCCAAGAGCGGTATTGAGAAACCCAACTCATCATAACACTCTCTTGAAGCGCCCTTTTTTCATTCAGCTTTGAGGTTGGCTATTCTTGCAAGCTCTTGGCCTAGCTTCTTTTTGCGTTCCAATTGAAGCACAAGATCCTCCGATGTCCCACCTGCGGATGTAACGGCCAAGGAAGGCAGCAACTTTTCAGTGAATGCTTTATCCGACAAAAGTCCATTCACAGCGAGGTTCCATTTCTTGACAATCTCAGGTGGCATAGCCTTGGGACCTACCAACGCTAGCCAATTTCTAAAATCTAAATCAAAGCCTTGGTCTGAAAATGAAGGTGCATCCCCTGCATGAATTGACCTTTGTTTTCCAGTGATGACGGCAATCATTTTTAATTTACCCTCCTTGACCATGGGTGAAACTGTTGCAGTCGATAGATTTGAGGATTCAACTTCGCCAATGGTCAATGCACGCGACAAGTCTGCTGGTCCTTTGTACAAAATATGATTAAAGCTCACTCCAGTTTTGGCCTGAATCCACTCCATGTACAAGTGCATCGTTGAGCCTCTTCCGCCAGAACCCCAGGTGACTTGGCCAGGTCTTGATTTTGCATAGTCAATGAACTCTTTCATGTTTTTTGCAGGCACCGAGGAATTGATCACAATAGATTGTTCCATGTCTCCGATGTGAATGATGGGCGTAAAATCTTGGGCTTCATAAGATAATTTCTCGTAGGCCAATGGATTGATGGTCAAAATATTTCCATCAGGTAAGCAAAGCGTGTATCCATC
>JBAXNB010000274.1:0-1890 GCA_037134015.1 Betaproteobacteria bacterium
GAGGGACTGGACGTCATCTTCAAGGCCGCTGGTTTTGAATGGCGTGAGCCGGGCTGCTCTATGTGCTTGGCCATGAACGCCGACAGACTCGAGCCTGGCGAGCGCTGCGCCTCCACGAGCAACCGAAACTTTGAAGGCCGACAAGGCGCTGGGGGTCGCACGCATTTGGTCTCCCCTGCCATGGCCGCTGCTGCAGCCATTCATGGTCACTTTGTTGATATTCGCAAATTTTCTTAAGGGGCAGGCGTCAAAATGCAAAAATTCTTAACCCTAAAAGGCCTGGTGGCTCCGATGGACCGCGAGAACGTGGACACGGACGCCATCATTCCCAAACAATTTTTAAAATCAATCAAAAAAACAGGTTTTGGCCCAAATTTGTTTGATGAGTGGCGCTATCTGGATGAAGGCTTTCCCGGACAAGACCCCAACAGCAGAAAAATCAATCCCGACTTCGTGTTGAACCAAGCGCGCTATAAGGGCGCATCGATTTTGCTGGCCCGCAAGAATTTTGGCTGTGGCTCTTCGCGTGAGCATGCGCCATGGGCGATTGATCAATATGGTTTCAGGGTCATTTTGGCACCTAGCTATGCAGACATCTTTTTTAACAATTGTTTTAAAAATGGCTTGCTTCCAATTGTTCTACCCGAGAGCACCATCGATCAACTCTTCAATGAGGTGGCTGGTTTTGTGGGCTACCAACTCACCATTGATTTAGAACGCCAAGTGATTGTTCGCGCTCAAGGCGAAGAGATCCGCTTTGAGGTTGAAGCGTTCAGGAAGCACTGTTTGATCAATGGCTTGGATGACATCGGTTTGACGCTACACCATGCGCAAAAAATTCGCGACTTTGAAACCCATCGCTTGTCCACCAAACCTTGGTTGGCGCACACCACCTCACTTGAGGCTTGACCTAGCAACAACCTCTCACGCCTGCATCTTGCATTGCTGCAAGGATTTGTTTTGTTTGGCCTCTTATTTTAAAAAACGACCATGAGAAAAATTGCTGTACTCCCAGGTGATGGGATTGGACAAGAGATTGTTGTTGAAGCTTTGAAGGTGTTGGATGTTTTGTCCTTGCCCCTAGAAATCACGCAAGCTCCTGTTGGGGGAACCGCCTTTGATCTCATGGGACACCCCCTGCCTGAGAGCACCTTGAACCTAGCGATGCAATCCGACGCCATTTTATTTGGTGCTGTTGGAGATTGGAAGTACGACAAACTGGATCGTCCTCTTCGCCCTGAGCAAGCCATTTTGGGCCTAAGAAAACACTTGGGTTTGTTTGCCAACTTTCGTCCAGCCATCTGTTATGCCGAACTGGTTGCATCCTCTAGCTTGAAACCTGAATTGGTCTCGGGGCTTGATATTTTGATCATTCGAGAACTCACGGGCGACATCTACTTTGGTCAACCCCGGGGAAGGCGCACAGCCACCGACGGTCACTTTCCAGGAGCCGAAGAGGCCTTTGATACGATGCGCTACTCTCGACCAGAAATTGAAAGAATTGCACACGTGGCCTTTCAAGCCGCTCAAAAGCGCTCTCACCGTGTCACAAGCGTTGACAAAGCCAATGTTTTAGAAACCTTCCAGTTGTGGAAGGACGTGGTGAGTGAGGTTGGACTGCAATACCCCGATGTGGCACTGGACCACATGTATGTCGACAACGCGGCCATGCAATTGGTCAAAGCACCCAAGAAATTTGACGTGGTGGTCACGGGCAACATGTTTGGAGATATTTTGTCGGATGCTGCAGCCATGCTCACTGGCTCCATTGGCATGTTGCCCTCGGCCTCCATGAACCAGAACCATCAAGGCTTGTTCGAACCCAGCCACGGCAGCGCTCCAGACATTGCTGGCCAATGGCCAGCAATGTCTGGAGCGCTGCCGTGGCTG
>JBAXNB010000275.1:0-1884 GCA_037134015.1 Betaproteobacteria bacterium
CTTGGAGTCCTTGCCCAGCACGCCACCTGACCTGGGAGGCCCTCTGAGTGTTTGCGTCCAATGGGTCGAAAAACAACACGACAGCGCACGCACCGACCAGGGCCGACGGGTGTTTTGGGGACGTGTCGCGAGCGGTCATTTGAAAGTCGGCCAAAGCCTCAAAGTTCACCCAAGCGGACAAACGGCCCAAGTCGCCCAAGTGCTCAACTGCACCAGGCAAACCGAGGACCCACAGCTGGGCATGGCCGGACAATCTGTAGGGCTTATTTTGGACAAAGAAGTGGACGTCTCGCGGGGCGACTGGTTGCTGGAAGATGACAGTGCGCGCAACGCCAACGCCCCAACCAACGCGCCATCCATCGCTCCATCCATCACCACCTCCAAAACCATCCAAGCCACCTTGTGTTGGCTCGATGATGAAGCCTTGGTCAAAGGACGCACCTATTTGGCCTTGCAAGGCCACCAATGGGTCAAGGCCCAGGTCTCGGACATCGTTCATCGCTTGGACATCCTGAGTTTGGCGCCTGTTCAGGCCGATCACCTGAAGGTCAATGAAATAGGCGTCGTCAAATTGAGCTTCAAGGAGGCCCTGCCCGTTCAAAACTTTCAGGATTGTCGTTTGATGGGCTCCATGATTTTGGTCGACCCCGCCAGCCACACCACCTCTGGCGCCGTTTTGATCCAAGCTTAAAGCCACACGTTTTGAATTCTTTTAATTCTCAATTAAAATAGCACTTTTGGATGACTTTGAGTTCTCTTCAAGCTCCACTTAGGCGCACTAGAAGCGCATGTCCGATTCACACCTTAACCACTGATTTGTCATGACCCACGTTGTCACCGAAGCCTGTATCCGTTGCAAGTACACCGACTGTGTAGATGTCTGTCCTGTCGACTGTTTCCGTGAAGGCCCCAACTTTCTCACCATCGACCCCGATGAGTGCATCGACTGTGCCGTTTGCATTCCAGAGTGTCCGGTCAACGCCATCTATGCCGAAGAAGATGTCCCAGAGGGGCAAGAGCACATGACCGCCTTGAATTTGGAGTTGTCGCACATTGGTTGGCCGAGCATCACCAAGCGCAAGATGCCCTTGGCGGATGCGGATGAATGGAAAGACAAAGAGGGCAAGCTCGCTGAGCTGCAACGCTAAGAGAGCTTTCAGCCCCAGCCCCAGTGCCATGCAAGCGTTGAGGCACTGTGAAACTTTAGCCGTGAAAATTTAGCCGTGAAAATTTAGCAGTAAGTCTATGAAGCACTAGACTGCGGTCCTTGGTGCAAGCGTCCTGTGAGTACCCTGCTCCTCAGCCAGTTTCCCGGTGGTGACCGGCTTGAATGAAGGTCCTATATTTTGAACTCTAACGCTCGACCCCTTTCTCAGACGCAAGAGCACCCACAAGTGCCGGCGCCAGGGCCGAGTTGCTCTCCTCTTCAAACCGATGTCTTGATCGTGGGCGCAGGACCTGCGGGGCTTTTTCAGGTCTTTGAATTGGGCCTCTTAGGGCTGCATGCGCATGTGATCGACCCTTTACCGTTCGCAGGGGGGCAGTGCATCGAGCTCTACCCCGACAAAAACATCTACGACATTCCAGCCCTGCCTGCATGTACCGGCGAAGAGTTGACCGAGCGACTGCTCACACAAATACGCCCCTTCGAGCCGGTCTTTCATTTCAATCAACTGGTGCAAAGCATTCAAGCAAAAGAAACTGAGCGGGGCTTTGTTGTTGAAACCCAAAGCGGCTTGCGCTTTGAAGCGCAAGCGGTCGTCTTGGCCAATGGCGTGGGGGCTTTTTTACCCCGAGCCTTGAACGCCCCCGAGCAAGCGGACTTTCTAGGTAAAGAGCTCTTTCATGGCGACTTGGATGCGGCCTTGACGCAGTTTCATAACA
>JBAXNB010000276.1:0-1871 GCA_037134015.1 Betaproteobacteria bacterium
GACTGGCCCCTGGCGACGCCTTACCCGAACAACTCGAGCGTGCCGCAGACTTGATGGACAAGTACTCTGGCGCTGAGGCACGTGTGACGCACAGCCAAAACTTGCTCTTGGCTTGGGTGCATGCCGAAGACTTGCCAGCGCTCTACGTCGAAGCACAGGCCTTGGGACTGGCACAAGGCAACATCGGCTTGCTGAGCGACATGATTGCTTGTCCAGGGGGTGACTACTGCGCCTTGGCCAATGCCAGATCCATTCCTTTGGCCAACGCCATCACCGAGCGCTTTCAAGACTTGGACGAGTTGGAAGACTTAGGCCCCATCGACCTTCACATCTCCGGGTGCATCAACTCATGTGGTCACCACCACAGTGGCCACATCGGTATTTTGGGTGTGGACAAGGACGGCCAGGAATGGTACCAAATCACCCTCGGCGGCTCAGACGGTTCGGACTTGAGTGGAAGCCCCAAGCCCGGCAAAGTGGTCGGCCCATCGTTTTCTGCACACGAGGTCTTGGGCGTGATCGAGTCGGTCTTGTCCTATTACGTGAGCGTCAGACATCACAAAGAAAGCTTCATCGCGTGCTTGGAGCGTGTGGGCTTGGATCCCTTTAAAAACGCCGCCAACGATGCTCGCCATGCTCGCCATGCTGGCGCCTTGGAACCCACCGCTCACTGAAACCTTGCCATGCACATCTTCTCTAGCCGACAGTTGCCACGCGCCGCCGATGCGCTCACCAACACCCCTTTTTTGGACGTCGATGGCGTCAACACCCTGAACTTGAGCAACGACTGCGACTTGAGCGAGATGGACCTTGAAGGCATCGAGCGCATCGAGCTCAACTTCCCCAAATTCACCGACGGACGCGCCTACTCCCAAGCGGTCCTTCTCAGAAGACGCAAAGGCTTCAAGGCCGACATCCGAGCCAGGGGGGATGTGTTGGTCGACCAGGTGCTGCACATGCAAAGAACGGGATTTACCAGTGTTGTGCTGCGCGAAGATCAAAGCGAGCAAGTGGCTCAGAGCTCGCTTAAGCGCTTCACCTCCTTTTACCAAGGGGATGCGCTTCACACACAGCCGCACTTCTCGCGATAAGTCACGGGACCGCTTCACCAATGCAAAGCATGCACTCCACTTTACCTTCTTCATCTTTCATGTCTTCTTCCCTGACTTCTTCCAATGCTCCTACCCGTGCTCGGGCCATGGCGTTTGAGCGCTGGGCACAACCAAGTTCAGCGTACGCGGCTCACTTGCAAGAGAGTTTGGACCTCCTGAGAACCGTTGCCAAAGACCTCTTCCCCCTCAAGCAAGCCTCTAGCTTAGGTGCAGAGGATGTGGTCATCACCCACATGATCGAGTCCTTGGGGCTCCATGTACCGGTGTTTGTGCTGGAGACAGGGGCTTTGCACCACCAGACCTTGGCGCTTTTAGAGCGAACGCAAGCAAGCTCCAAGTTGCCCATCGAGGTCCATCGACCCCAAACTGAAGAGGTGCTGCATTTTGTGAGAACAAAAGGTCAGGAGGCCATCTTTCAAAGCCTTGAAGACAGAAAAGCCTGTTGTGGCATCAGGAAACTCAAACCCCTAGGGCAGGCTTTGAAGGCCCAAAGGGCTTGGATCACCGGTTTGAGACGCGAGCAGTCGAGTGCCAGGTCTGAGGTGGGTTTGCTTGACGACGCTGAACTCGCCAGCAAAGGCTTGACCAAGGTCAACCCCTTGGTGAATTGGACCTGGGGTGATGTTTGGCACTACATTGAGGTGCACCAGGTGGACTACAACCCCCTTCACGACGAGTTTTACCCAAGCATTGGTTGCGCGCCCTGTACACGGGCCATCAGCATGGGCGAGGAGTTCCGGGCTGGCAGGTGGTGGTGGG
>JBAXNB010000277.1:0-1860 GCA_037134015.1 Betaproteobacteria bacterium
CCAAGATTCAAGAGCTCTTGGGTGGATCGATCCATTTGTTGACTTGCGGGCGAGTCCATTGGCGTAACTTTTCAAGCACACCATGAACATCACCCTCAAATAAAAGCATGTCCATGTGTTCTTTTTTTAAAAATCCCGAATTCGTCATGGCACTCAGCATGCTGTAGAGAGGATCGTAAAAGCCCTCTACATTTAACATGCAGGTGGGCTTGTCCATCAATTCAAGTTGCGTGAGCGTCAGGACTTGGAAGAGCTCTTCTAGAGTTCCGTAGCCGCCTGGCAGAGCGATGAAGGCGTCAGCCAAAATTTCCATTCTGGACTTTCTGATTTTTAAATCAGCGACCACTTCAAAATTTTTCAATCCTGGGTGCAACTGCCCCTTGTCAAAGAGGTTCTGAGGAAGGATACCAATCACTTGACCGTGGTTTTCTAAAACCGCGTCGGCGATCACACCCATCAGGCCTTTCCTGGTGCCACCGTATATCAAGGTGACTTGTTGGCTTGCAAGGTAAGTACCCAAAGCTTTGGCCTGAGTCGCATAGTGTGAATTGTTGCCAAAGTTAGAGCCACAATAAACTGCAACGCTTTTGATTGTTCTTGGTGTCATTGGAAATTTTTTAAACAGCTTGATGAGATTTGCAAATAGGACGTTTTGTAGCTTGGGGCATCCTGTTGGACTAATTTATCACGAATAAGCGGCCTTCTTCATTGAAGTTGAAAGCCAATGGGATCAGAAGGGTTTGCCATATTTGAAGGCATGGTGTAAATTAGCTTCTTTTCAAACACTCTACAAAGTTGTCTTTATGTCTTTTATTCCATCTGGCGTGATTCCCGCA
The DNA here is from genome assembly GCA_037134015.1 of Betaproteobacteria bacterium. Lineage (GTDB taxonomy): Bacteria > Pseudomonadota > Gammaproteobacteria > Burkholderiales > Burkholderiaceae_C > Limnohabitans. Next base: position 837 of record JBAXNB010000277.1, read on the forward strand.
GTTTTGCTCCCCTTCTTTGAGGATCTGTCCATTGATGAGGCCTCTTTTCGCTCCCATTTGAACGATGTGACCCGTGTCAAGGGTTTGTCAGCCTTGACGATCAATGCACATTCAACGGAAGTTGCATCGTGCACTTTTGACGAGCAAAAAAGAATCCTTGAGATCACCAAGGATCAAGTCGCTGGACTTATGCCCATCGTTCATGGAATTTACGCTGAGGGAAGTCTAGAGGCTGCAAAAATTGCACGCATGGCGACCGATGGGGGAGCTGGTGCATTGCTGGTATTTCCTCCAGGACCCTTGACCCTTGGTCAACGACCTGAGATGGTGGTTGAACACTTCAAAAGAATCTCTGACGCCTCGGGCCTTCCCATCATCGCATTTCAGTACCCCTTGGCAGGCGGTCAGGGATACCCATTGGGTACCTTGCATCGATTGTTCAAAGAGGTGCCTGCGGTCAAAGCCATCAAAGATTGGTGCTCCAACCCCGTTTTGCATGAAAAGCACATCAGACAGTTTCAGTCCCTCAACCCGATGGTCAACGTCCTCAGCACGCACAGTGCATGGCTTTTCAGTTCCTTGGTGTTGGGCTGCAATGGCTTGTTGTCTGGCAGCGGCTCGGTCATCGCTGACTTGCAGTTGGCACTCTTTAACGCAGTTCAAAGCAATGATTTAAAGTCTGCAAAGTCGATCAACGATCGCATCTTTCCTTTGGCTCAAGTCTTTTATGCCGAACCTTGGGTGGACATGCACAATCGCATGAAAGAAGCCTTGGTCTTGTTAGGGAAAATGCCTAGAGCGGTTGTCAGGCCACCTTTGGTCAAAGTGACCGATGAAGAAATACAATCGATCAAATCAGCATTGGTTCAAGCTGGACTTCTCGATCAGGCAGGCAAGCCACTTTAAGGCTTTGTCTTTGTTGTATGGTTGATTGAATCGATGTTTTTTTCAATTCAATTTAACAAGCAACATGCCCCACGACAAAGACACCAGCCACTGGCATGAGCCAGCGGGCAACAAAAAA
>JBAXNB010000278.1:0-1858 GCA_037134015.1 Betaproteobacteria bacterium
CTCCGGTGAAGAACTGGCCTTCGGCCCAGAGTACCTCATCCCCAAGCCTTTCGATCCTCGTTTGATGATCAAAATCGCCCCGGCTGTTGCTCAGGCCGCCGCCGACAGCGGTGTGGCTTTGCGCCCCATTGCAGACATGGATGCCTACCGAGAAAAACTCCAAAGTTTTGTCTACGCATCAGGTCAGGCCATGAAGCCCATTTATGCATCAGCCAAAAAAGCCATCAACAAACGTGTCGCCTACGCTGAGGGCGAGGAAGAGCGCGTGCTAAGAGCCGTTCAAGTGGTCGTTGATGAGCATTTGGCTTTCCCAACCCTGATTGGACGACCCGCCGTGATTCAACGACGCATCGAACAATTTGGTCTTCGTTTGAAAGAGGACGTCGACTATCAAGTTGTCAATGTAGAACACGACCACCGCTACAAAGATTTTTGGCAAACCTATTGGCGAATGACCGCCAGAAAGGGCGTGACCGAACAATTGGCCAAAATCGATATGCGACGTCGACTCTCCCTCATTGGGACCATGCTGCTGCACAAAGGCGAGGTCGACGGCCTGATCTGTGGCACATGGAGCACACCAGAGCTGCATTTGAACTACATTGACCAAGTGATTGGCCACCGAGCAGGCATTAGCACCTACGCCTGCATGAACGGTCTGCTTTTGCCAGATCGACAAATTTTTCTGGTCGATACGCACATCAACTACGATCCAAGCGCCGAGCAGTTGACCGAAATCACCATCATGGCAGCACAAGAAATGATGCGTTTTGGCATTCGCCCCAAAGCGGCACTGTTATCTCATTCCAGCTTCGGAAGCGCTGACACGCCCAGCGCCATCAAAATGCGAGAGACCTTGGCCCAGGTCAAGTCAAAAGCGCCTTGGCTTGAAATTGACGGCGAGATGCATGGAGACATGGCCTTGGATGGCGTCCACCGCGAAGCCATCATGCCGGACTCAAGCCTCAAAGGCAACGCCAACCTGTTGGTGCTGCCCAATTTAGATGCAGCCAACATCGCCTACAACCTCTTAAAAACAGCCGCGGGTGGCAATATCGCCATAGGTCCCGTTTTGCTTGGCGCAGCAAAACCGGTCCATATTTTAACCGCCAGCACCACCGTCAGACGAATTGTAAATATGACAGCTTTGACGGTTGCCGACGCAAATGCCGTCAGGTAATCTTTTCACCGATAGTGAGCACTAACTTTTAATGGGTCAAAGACCCTTCTAATTGCTGAATTATTGAGCAGGCTCTTGCATTCAAACGTCAATTCTGTGACAATCTCTTTTGAGATTTGGGGTTGTCTCAGGTTCGCCAAATGCAACCAACCCTTTCGTTTTTCAAGGAAGTCTAACGGAGATGGATACGCCACTTCGTACAGTTAAATCTAATATTGTTCAGTCCATTCGAGCATTCACCGTGAATGACTTGCAATCGGCTGCGCAAGAACTTAGTCACCACTTTTTGTACGCCAATCTAGCCCAAGCACTGAGCAAACAAGATGTCTTGGACACCATCGTTCAACAATTCACCTTTCCTGCTCAAACGAGCAAGAGTTTTGATGCCTTGTACGACAGCATGACCGACCCCTTGCACAAATCTGGCCCTCAGCCAGGTTTTGTGGTTGTTTTGGAGCACATTCCTTCTCATTCGAAGTTCGATAAAGAGGCTCGCGAACAACTGCTTGATATTTTTCGTGAGACCTCCGACTACTGGTCAGATCGAAAAGTGCCCTTTCGTTGCTTTTACTCTTTTTCAGTGGCTCGCGTGCCATCTGTCCTTGATTTTGAACGTCCTCCCATCACGACCACCGACGTGTCTGGCATCGATATCATTGAAGAGGTTGAGAAAATGCC
>JBAXNB010000279.1:0-1839 GCA_037134015.1 Betaproteobacteria bacterium
CAAGGTTCAGGCAGGACCGTTTCTTTGTCCGATACAGTGGGATTCATCAGAGATTTGCCGCACACCTTGGTCGATGCCTTTGAGGCCACTTTGCAAGAGGCCGCGCAAGCGGACCTGTTGTTGCATGTGGTTGATGCCTCCAATCCGTCTTACCTGGAGCAACTCGTTGAGGTGCAAAGGGTGCTAGAAGACATTGGTGCATCCCAGGTGCCGCAATGGTTGGTGTTCAACAAAATCGACGCCCTTGCTGAGGACCGCTTGCCCTTCAGGCGCATGGACACCTATGATTTTGAAGGTCGCGAGTTGCCTCGCCTCTTTCTTAGCGCAAAGAGCTCAGAGGGCTTGGACTTGTTGAGAGAAAAATTGTCCCATTGGGCGTTGAGCCCAGAGGAGCCAAGTTGGGAGCAGTCTGCTGGTGTTTTGGGCTTTTGAGCCCAGACCCTGGTCGCCGAATGCTGCTCTTGATCAAGCGCGCGTTCTTGAAAAACATCACAAAGCAAAGCGTTTTTAGCCAAAATATCCATTTGCATAGAGAGAAAAGTTTGCGTGTGATTTTGGAATTCAACCCCGTTCCCTCGTAAAATCCATGTGTATTCCATGCACAATGAGAGTCATGCTAAGAACAGTGCACAATAAGAGACTTGATACAGAAAGATTTGATCGACATGGATCTGAACTTAAAAACACGATTTTTCAAGCCTCTGCTCTTGGGCGCGACTTGGCTCAAAGCTTGGCTAACAGCTTCAATGCGTCGCTTGCAACTGCCAGGCTTCAAGGGCCATGTGCACGCTCAGCCAAAACCAGCCAGTTCACTGGCCGTGTTGTCGCAAGAGCCCCCCAAGGACCCCTCACATTCACAGCCCGAGGGGCCGTCAGCCTCGGGCTCCAATGAGCCCCAAGAGCCCAAAAACCAACCCCAGCGGCCCAGATCCAATTCAAGTGGGCCACCTGACTTGGATGAGTTGTGGAGAGATTTCAATCGGCGAATTGAGGGCCTCTTCAAAGGCAAGGGCACCTCGTCCAATGAGCCTGGTGGTCCAGGTGGTTCCGGGCCTTCGCCTTTTGGCGGTGATTTAAGGGCGGCCAAGTTGGCCGCCACGGTCGCAGGCGTGGTCATTGCGCTCATTTGGCTGGGCTCTGGTTTCTTTATTGTTCAAGAGGGACAACAAGCCGTCATCACCCAGTTCGGTAAGTACCACAGCACCTTGGGTGCGGGTTTCAACTGGCGCTTGCCCTATCCCTTGCAACGCCATGAGTTGGTGTTTGTGACACAAATTCGCTCTCTCGATGTCGGGCGAGACACGATCATCAAGGCCACGGGGCTCAGAGAGTCGGCCATGCTCACCGAAGATGAAAATATCTTGGAGATGAAGTTTGCGGTTCAATACCGATTGACCGATGCCAGAGCCTATCTCTTTGAGAGCAAGAACCCCACCGATGCGGTGGTTCAAGCGGCAGAAACCGCTGCCAGAGAGGTCATTGGCAAGATGCGCATGGACGCGGCCTTGTCGGAAGACCGGGATCAAATCGCACCGCGTATTCGCGAAATCATGCAACTCATTCTTGATCAATACAAGGTGGGCATCGAAGTCGTGGCCATCAATTTGGAGCAAGGCGGGGTTCGCCCCCCTGAACAAGTGCAGTCGGCCTTTGACGATGTGTTGAAAGCCGGACAAGAAAGGGAGCGCGCCAAGAACGAGGCAGAGGCCTATGCCAACGACGTGGTGCCTAGGGCGGTGGGTGCAGCCTCAAGGCTCAAAGAAGAGGCCGATGGTTACAAAGCACGCATTGTGGCTCAAGCCGAAGGGGATGCTCAGCGCTTCAAGGCCTTGTATGCAG
>JBAXNB010000280.1:0-1830 GCA_037134015.1 Betaproteobacteria bacterium
GGATTTGAGCGGCGCTGGTGGCGAACTCTCTTTGGCCTTCAAAGCACTTTGTTGCAATTCATTTTTGAGTTTTTGCAGCTCTGCGGAGAGCGCTTGTTGACTCAATCCAGGAGCTGCAGGTGCAGCCTGAGGACGATTGGTCAGGGCCACAATCTTGGCATCCAAGGCCTGCATTTGCTTTTCAATGGCGGTGAATTTTCCGTCCAAACCTTTGCCCGATTGCTCCGCAATTTGACCTGGCACGGTCGATACGGCTTTGGTGACTTCGTCAAATTTCTTCTCAATGCCCCCTTGTGCTTCGCTCAGTTTTTCTAATTTCTCTGTGAGCTCGTTGAAGGACTGTGTGGACTCTGTGAAGGTGCCCAATGTGGCGTCCAAGTCCACCACCCGCTTGCCAACCGCCATGGACAGGGCGTCCAGTTGAATGATGTTTTGGCGCATTCGGGTCGAAATCGCAAAGAACGTTCCTACCGAGATCAAGATAAAGATCAACATCGCACCCAACATGATCCTTGAGTGCGAGACGCTTCTTTGATGGGCCGCACTGATGTTCGCCATGACCTTTTGCAAGTCGCCTGACACGTCCGCTGCGACCGAAGCTGATCGTGTGGAAGCCTCCGCAGAGTTGAGCACAACGCCCGTCAAATCTTCCAACTGACGGGCCAACTCGTTGCTGTCCAAGGTGACGTCTTTGAGCTCATCCAAACCCGCCTCAATTTGAGCCAGGTCCAAATGCAAATCAGAACCATCGTTGATCTCGATGTCAGCTTGCTCTTCGGTTGATGCAGTATCTGTACTCATGGGACTAGACTTGGTTGGTGAGAGAAAAAATGCAATGAACGAGAATCAGCCATTGAACACAATGCCAGATGGCCTGCCAATCAAGGGGGCTTTGATCAAACCCTTGTTCGCTTGAAAGCGTCCAGCTTTGCATTGAGCTCATCCACCGATTGACGCAAGGCATCAATGCGAACTTTATATTCTTCATCCCATTTATCGGCACTGAAAACCGTAACTTGAGGTGCAAGCTTTGTTCCATCGATCGCCAAACCACTCTCAGGACTCTTTTTCATGAGATCGATGGCTTGCCCGTCCCCATCTAAAATATCCGTTCGAATTTGATCCACCGCCTCGGTGATGTCGTCAAGGGTTTTTTCAAGGGCATGCAAGTGCGCGCCCTCGCTGGCCTGCACCGGCTGCATGTCGGCCGGAACACCCATGGGGTTGACAAAGGACGGGGCAACGGCGTGGCCATCATGGTGGTGGTCTTGGGTTACCGAGTTCATCCTTTTGATCCTTTGCTTTGATTAGAGAGCATCGACTCTGTTGACTTCAACTTTAACACTTGTGGCACCCCCATCTGGGGCACCCTCTGCAATTGTTTCCCACAAGTCACATGGTGCGGTTTTTTTTAGCCCCAAGCCCAAGCTATGGTCCAAGCGTTCCAGGACTCAATTACCCTTGAACTGCGCTTTCAAAGACTTGGAGGACCTGAGCCAAGCACCGCTTAAAGCGGCATTTGAATTGATCAGTGCCTGCGCCTCCTCTTTGGAAGAAAGAGGTCCCTTGATCAAGATGTAGTAAGACTTGCCAGAGCTGGGATTTTTGGTGAACAAGACCTGCGAGCCTTCAAAGGCGGGTTGAGAGGCCTTCTTTGCGAGTATTTCAGCCTTTTTGGGCATCGCAACCAATTGAAGCACCCATGAATTTTCTGGCAAAGCATTGACCCAATTCAAATCGGCTTGAGGGACCCCTCCCGCTGCGTTCACTGCAGGCGCGTTGCTGGAAGAAGACTCCTTTTCTTTGGCCTTCGGGGTCTCATTGGCAAGC
>JBAXNB010000281.1:0-1813 GCA_037134015.1 Betaproteobacteria bacterium
ATTTGAATGAGTTCAATTCAATCTACCAAGCCTGGGATCCTGAGCTGCGGCGTGCGGGTCTGCCCTTCACCGCTGTCGAGGTGGGCTCGGAGCTCTTTGTCAACGATGCAGCCCTGATCTTGGACCTTTGGGGATACATTCCCCGATAACAAAAGCTTCACTGCCCAAGGGTGAGTAGCCCAGTTGGGTCATGAGAATTCATTTTTATTGCGCTTGAGAAAACACCATGTCCGCGACACATCAATTCGTCAACGTTCACCGCGTCTTGTGCAAAGGCCCCTCAGACCTGAGTGCCGTGCAGGCCTTGGTCGACCAAGGCACACTGAACCCCCACCACATCATTGCCGTGATGGGTAAAACCGAGGGCAACGGCTGCGTGAACGATCACACCAGAGACTTTGCCAGCATGGCGTGGTCCCATTGGTTGTCCGAGAAGTTGAGTTGCAGCCCAGAAGCGGCTCACCAACGCGTGGCCCTGGTCATGTCCGGCGGCACAGAAGGCGTCTTGTCACCTCATTTCACCATCTTCACCCGAGAGTGGGTACGAGCCGCAAGTACGCCAGCCATTCCCCAATTGGTGATCGGCATGGCGCAAACCCGCGACTTTGCCCCTTGGGAGATGGGTCGCATGGCACAAATTGAAGAGACTGCTCGCGCGGTCAAGGCGGCCATGCAAGAAGCCCAGATTGAAAAGCCCAGTGACGTGCATTTTGTCCAAATCAAATGCCCGTTGCTGACCAAACAAAAAATGCAATTCGCCCAGCAGCACGGCCACGACACGGCCACGCATGACACCTATGAGTCCATGGGCTATTCGCGAGCCGCCTCCTCTTTGGGCATCGCACTCGCCTTGGGTGAAGTGCAGTTAGCGAATTTAAGCGATGCAGTGGTGCAACACGACTGGTCGCTCTACTCCACGCGAGCGTCGGCCTCGTCGGGCATTGAGCTTGAAAACAATGTGGTGGTGGTGCTTGGCATGTCGCACGCTGGACGATCCAACTTGGCCATCGCCCACACGGTGATGAAGGACGCGATAGACACATCTGGCGTTGCCCAAATGCTCAATGAGTGCGGACTCCTTGCCAAGCCCAGCCCAGGCAATGCCATTCAAGAGCCAGAACCAACGCGCAATCGCATGATCAACATCTTGGCCAAAGCCGAAGCCTCCCCCAGCGGAGAAATCCGCGGCAAACGCCACACCATGCTTGACGACTCAGACATCAACTCCACTCGCCATGCAAGAGCAGTCGTTGGCGCTGTTCTTGCCAGCCTCACCGCAGAGACCGCCCTCTATGTGTCTGGTGGTGCTGAGCACCAAGGCCCAGCGGGTGGAGGGCCAGTTTGCGTCATCTTCGAAAAAACCAGTTCCTAGCCCGATATCAACGTTTCGTTTTTGAACACGAATTCAAAGACTACCCATGATTGATCATGTGCATCACTTTGAATGAAATCAAATTGCCGCAGGCGCATCAAGTAGCCCGTTCAGAACTTCAACGACCCCAGTTGAACCAACCCTTGGCCTAAATATTGCGTATCCACAAACGTGTATTGTTTGTTTCTAACCTTACCCCCTTGATAGAAAGTCCTCCCCATGAACAGAAACGACGTGACCGAAAAAATCATCAGCACCAAAGTCTCCAAAGGCATCAAATGGGAAGATGTCGCCAAAAAGGTCAAACTCTCCAAAGAATGGACCACGGCGGCATGCCTGGGTCAAATGACGCTGGATGAAAAACAAGCCAAAATCATTGGCAAAATCTTTGGCCTGAACGCCGAAGAAACAAAATGGTTGCAAGTGGTGCCCTACAAAGGC
>JBAXNB010000282.1:0-1802 GCA_037134015.1 Betaproteobacteria bacterium
CAAAAACATCTGGCGACAAGGCCAATGAGTGTGTTTTTACCGCTGAAGGGCCAGAAATTGCACCCACGATGGCCTACAAACCTTCCAATTATGTTCATGTAGAGGCGCTTTCAGATACCGTCATTTGTCTAGAGGACAGTCAAAACAAAATCCATCGACTCAGTTTACAGGCGGGCGCTGCACAATCCGTCACCGGTTCTTCCCCATGGAAGCTCAGTCTGAAGGCCGCTCAGCAGGTGAGGGTGTTTTTTCAAGGCCAAAGGATGCAACTACCTGACGCAAACAACCAGACCATTACCCTGATGGAGTACAGGCCTTGATGGAGAACTGGCCGTCAAGTTTGTGCTTGAAAGGTCGATTCTATTAAAAGTAATTTGTGAGCAGTTGGATGTTTCAAAATCAGGGTTAACCCTGATTCCTTGATGAACTTAGTTCTAAAGGATTCAAAAATGTCACATCTAGAAAAATCTAATCCCAAAGTTTAGGATTTTGTCATTCCAAAATTACTTAAATTGCCTAAAATGATCTTCCCTTGTTAAAAAAGTGATTCATGCAACTCATGTGGTTGTCCGGTCCTACCGGGCGCATTAAAACTATATCCATCACCTCTGCAACGATCATTCGTGCAGCGTTGGGCTTGGCTATTTTTTTAGTGATCATGGGTTTTTTATTGAACTTGCTTGGATTGAGGATTGCCGTTGAGCACTCCCCGGAATTGGCCAGAAGCTTAGGTGGCGTCACCACCGAATCTGAGCAAATTCGCATGGAATCGATTTATCGAGAAAAGTTAGATCGAATGAATGTGGATTTGCAAGGCACTATTCGAGAGCTCAAGCAGCTGGAGTCCATTAAAAACAAGTTCATGGAGATCGCATCACCTCCTGGTTTCAAAGAAAAGGGAACCCAAAAAACAGACAGCTTGGGGGGCCCTTTTGTACCTTTGGATCTGAAGGGTTCGTTTTTTCGTCAGCCTCTTGATGTGGCATTTAAAACAGCCGAGCAAGATGTTGATCGCCTTAAAACAGTGGTCATGACCATGCAAACACAATGGACGGATCAATTGAAATGGCTTCGTGCCTTGCCTTTGGGCATTCCAGTTGGTGGTGATTTTAGGTACACGAGCGGTTTTGGCATAAGAAACGATCCTTTTACAGGCCAATTGGCGATGCATGAAGGCATTGATTTTTCTGCCGAATCTGGCACACCTGTCTTGGCCACTGCCGATGGTGTGGTGATTCGCTCCGGTTGGGACCCAAGCTTTGGCAACGTCATTGAAGTGCGCCACGCAGAGGATTATGTGACCAGGTATGCACATTTAAGAAAAAGAATTGTGACTGAGGGTGACCGCATTGAGCGAGGGACTCCCTTAGGACAGATTGGCTCAACGGGTCGTTCAACGGGACCTCATTTGCATTATGAGATGTTTAGAAATGGGAGATTGATCAACCCCATTCAAATCATACCGATTACCCCAGGTTGATCGCCTTTTTCACCGGAAAACACCGCATGTTTGAAAAACTCAAAGACAAATCTTTAAATGCTTCCAACGAAAGGTTTGACACACTCATTGGTAAATCGGCTCAAATTTATGGTCGCTTGGTTTTGCTCGACAGTGTGCGCATCGATGGTAAAGTCATTGGAAACATTGAGACTGCACCTGACCATAAAGTCTCTGTTGCCATTGGTGCCACTGGAGAGGTCAAAGGGGACATCACCGCCCACAGGGTCATGGTGGCGGGCAAAATTGAAGGTAATATTTATGCCGATGAGCGAGTTGAGTTTCATAAGGACTCCATTGTTCA
>JBAXNB010000283.1:0-1783 GCA_037134015.1 Betaproteobacteria bacterium
TTGAGTTCGTTCAAGATAACGAACTCGCGCATCTTCCTCACACCTTGGGTCAATCACATGATTGACCAAAATCGCTAAGTAGTTATCCGGTTTTTAAAACCAGACAAGTCTCTATAGCGTAGATCTCTGTTTGAAGGTTGATGTTGTTACCAACCTTCGATGGAGCCGCCACACCAAGTGAGCGGATAACGTATGCCTGATTCTTTTGAAATCGATAGAATTTCTGACGCCCCTACCAGCGGATCTTCAGAATCTGAACCCCAACTTCTTGAAACCATTGCTCCCGTGGAGACCACTGAATTGGTAGCCACTGAAACTTTGGCTACCGTGCCAGTGGTCACTGAGCCTGCCCCCAAGGGGCCCAATCCTTTCAAGGCTTTGGGACTTGCACCTGAATTGGTCGCTGCGGTCAACGATTTGGGTTACACCGAGCCGACTGCCGTGCAAATCAAGGTGATTCCTTTGGCCATGAAGGACTTGGTCAACAACTCTCACACCGACTTGATGGTGTCGAGTCAAACTGGAAGCGGTAAAACCGCAGCGTTTTTACTGCCCGTGATTCAAACCCTTTTGCATCAAGCCAACGAAAAAGCGCTGGAGCAAACCCGTGAATGGGATGCGATTGTGGCGAAAGCACTTGCTGAAGGTGCTCCTCCACCCAAAAAGCCAAAGCGCAAGGACCCCACCCAATCAAGAAATTTCAAGGCGGCCACACCCGGCGCCTTGGTGCTTTGCCCAACGCGTGAGTTGGCTCAACAAGTGGCCCATGATGCCATTGATTTGGTCAAGCACTGCAGAGGTTTAAGGGTCGCAAACATTGTTGGCGGCATGCCTTATGCAATGCAGATTGCCAAATTGCAAAATGCAGATTTGGTGGTTGCTACGCCTGGACGCTTGATCGATCTTCAACGCTCCATGCACATCAAACTGGAGCAAGTGCAGTTTTTGGTGGTCGATGAGGCTGACCGAATGCTTGACTTGGGTTTTTCGGATGACTTGGCTGAAATCAATCAACTGACCATCGAGCGTCATCAAACGATGATGTTCTCGGCCACGTTTGCACCTCGTATTCAAGCCTTGGCCACTCGTGTGATGAGACAGCCCCAGCGCATTCAAATTGACTCACCGCAAGAAAAGCACTCCAACATCAAGCAAGTGATGTTTTGGGCCGATCACTCACAACACAAAAGAAAACTGCTTGACCATTGGTTAAGAGACACCAGCATTGAGCAAGCCATTGTGTTTGCAAGCACGCAAATCGAATGTGATGGCTTGGCCACCGATTTGCAGCAGTCGGGCTTTTCTGCTGTCGCATTGCATGGTGCTTTGAGTCAAGGTTTGAGAAATCGACGTTTGATGGCGTTCAGAAATGGACAAGTTCAATTTCTCATCGCCACAGATGTGGCCGCTCGTGGCCTTGATGTCCCAAGCATCAGCCACGTGTTCAACTATGGCTTGCCCATGAAGAGCGAGGACTATGTGCATCGCATTGGGCGCACTGGACGCGCAGGGCGCGATGGTTTGGCCATCACGTTTGCTGAATTTCGCGATCGCCGCAAAATCTTTGATATCGAATCCTATACCAAGCAGCCCTTGAAGGCTGAGGTGATCCCAGGGCTCGAGCCTACACAACGCTCTGAGCGTCCAAGGGGGTTTGATGACAAGCGTCAGGCTCCACGCGGCCGTGCTCGTGGTGCACCTGGAGGCGGTGGTGGCTTTGGAGGTGGCGGCTTTGGAGGTGGCGGCTTTGGTGGCTCCAGAGACCGTGATTCCAGCGCAGGTG
>JBAXNB010000284.1:0-1757 GCA_037134015.1 Betaproteobacteria bacterium
GCATTTGTTGGTAATCGTCATTGAAGACCTCAAAGGAATAATCCCCTCGGTAACCGATGCTGTACAAGCGCTTGACCATATCTGCCAGTGCTGAGCTGTGAACCCCTTCCCCAGGAAAGACCCTGAAGTGCCGAGCCGTTGTGATGCCCTCTTCAACAGAACGAATTTCTTGCCACATGAAATCGGCCAATTGAACCAAAAAGATTTTCTCTGGATCCATCAACTCCAAATCATCGAGCCTGCTCTTGGATGCCAACATATGAAACGAATCCAGTGCGATGCCCAAGTTGGGGAAGTCCGCCATCTCCACAATCTCCCAAGCTTGGTCGTACTGGTTGACACTTCGCCCCCAAGACAAACCCTCATAAGCGACTTTGATCCCCAAAGGCAAAGCCAACATGGCCAGTTTTTTCAAGTCCTTCGCAAAATGTGCTTTGTCTTGTGAGGCGTGAACGGAGGTGGAGGAGCACACGAGCAAGACCTTGGAGCCCAGTGCATGGCACATCTCTAGCATCGACTTGGCCACATCGATCTTGTAGGCATGCAAATGCCCTGAAAGCCCTTCAAAGTCTCTCAAAACCTGAAAGCCAGTGACCCTCAAGCCACTGTCTTTGACCACTTTGAGCGCCGCCTCGAGTCCCTGCGCGTGCCCTACGACATCTCGGGCAGACAGCATCACCTGAGAAAACCCAGCCTCCAAGATGGCTTTGAGCTTGGCCTCCAATGGGCCCGCCAAAGATATCGTGTCCATGCCAAAGTCATCCACGTTGCCTTTGAAGCCGCTCATGACGCACTGCCGTCCTTGACCAATTCAAAACTCAGACTTCCAAGCCAAGAACGCGTCAACGCACCTTTCGTGACGTCTTCTGGTGAGTGAGCGCCCACAAACTCAACTCCTTGGGTCTTGAGATGCGCTACCGCCGCAGGTACATCGGAGGTTCCAAAGGCCAATCTGTGCAAACGCTCATCCTCTTCAACAGACAACACCCCCGGCTCTGGTTCAATCAACTGAAGAAAAAAGGTCTTGCATGGACTTTTTAAAATGCTTCCCTTTGGCAAAATACCAAATCGCTCCTGTACGGGCAAGACTTGAAAGCCAAAAAGGACCTTGTAGAACTCCATCCAGTCCAAGAGTCGATCATTGCCGATGTACTGCACGAGACCAAAAAAGTGGAACCCTAGGCTTGAAGGCGGGTGCTGATCAACAGACGGAATCGGAACAAAGTCCACATCGTAGATGGAGAAGTCCTTGAAGCGATCGACAAAGAAGATGCGGCTAGAGCCCACGCCGTGAACGGCGGGAATGTTGAGCTCCATCACGGCCACTTGGGTGGGAACAGCCCAGGCGCCCAGATCCAAAGTTTGGTTGTAGGCGAGCTGAGCATCGCGAACTCTCAGAGCAATCGCTGCAATCATGGGTTTTTCTTCTGGAGAAACCGAGTGCGACAAGCCCGCATCGTGGGCATTGACGATCACATTCATCGGTCCTTGCCTGTAGAGCATCACCTCTCGTGAGCGATGCCTTGCGATGGGTCTAAAGCCCATCATCTCTAAAACCTGCCCCAACGCTTGTGGCTTGCTGGTGGCATACTCAATGAACTCTATGCCCTCCAAACCCAAGGGGTTCGCATCCACCGCCAAGTCCTCCCGATTGGCCGAGGACAGACCCTCTTCTTGATGCGCACGTTCAGTAGCATCGGTTCGGCTTAAACTGTTCATAAAGGGTATCCATGATGAAAACGACGCTCAACATGCGT
>JBAXNB010000285.1:0-1746 GCA_037134015.1 Betaproteobacteria bacterium
TATTGGCAGTTCAACGCCGACCATTTCTGGATCAATAAGAATGCCCAAAGTTCCGCCAGCAGCAACCAAGCCAGCAGACAAACCCGCCGAATAGCCGCGCTCTCTCATCTCTGGGATGGCCGAACTACCAATGGCCGAGCAGGTCGCAGCACTTGAACCTGCCATCGCCGCAAAAAGACCACATGCCAAGGTCACTGCAATCCCTAAGCCACCAGGAATTTTGTTCAACCAAATGTGCAAAGCTGAGTAAAGATCTCGCCCGGCCTTGGATTTTCCAATGGCAGCCCCCTTCAAGATGAACAAGGGAATGGTCAAAAGCGTGATGCTGGCCATTTCCTCATAAACATTTTGAGCAATGGTGTCCAATGAAGCATGGGGCATGAAAAAAAACATGAACACCGTTGCAACCGCTCCTAGTGCAAAAGCGATGGGCATCCCCGAGAACAAAACCACACACGTAGAAAACCCAAAAAGTAGGCCAATTTGAAGAGTTGTCATTTTTAGAAAATTATTTTTTTTGTAAGGCTTCTTTGTTCAGAACTTGCTCCAACAAGACCAAGACAAGCAAAGAAGTTCCAATGGCCATGGATCCGTAGGGAATCCATAAAGGCGCGCCAAAGGCAGAACCAGAAATTTGGTTGTCTTCAACAGCTTCAATCAAGAGTGTCCAAGACTTCCATGAAAAAAAGAGGCAAAACAGCAGCGACAAGATATCCGACAAGTACCGGCGAATCAAATCCGCTTGCGGACTGAGAACGCCGCCCAAGGCTTGGATACCCACATGTCCACGCTGAATTTGCACCCAGCCAGCGGATAAAAAGGTCGCGCCCACAAGCAAGAAAATGGTCACCTCATCTTGCCAGTCGCTGGGGATCTTAAAGAGATACCTGGCCGTGGCCTCCCAAGTCAGCACACAGGCCGCTAGACCAATTGCAACGGATCCCACCAAGGCTGCCAAACGGTTAAAGGCGTGCAGGGCTTTAAAAAAAAGACCTTTGTGCGCCAAAGCGCTCTCCTTGGAGCCCGTGGTCATGTCATTCGGCATTCCAATATCCTTTACTAAACTGCTTTGGCAAGTTTTAAAAATCTCTCACACTCTGAGCTTCTCTTGGCATAATCAATCCAAGCCGATTCCTCAGCAATTTTTTTCCACTTGGAAATGATTGCATCATCCATGTCAAAGACTTTGGCTCCGGCTTTTTTATAAACCAGCGCCACATCCTCGTCATCGGCTTTGGCCATGCTGGTTGCAAACTTCTCAAGATCTAAACCCACCTCCTCGATGGCTTTTTGTTGATCCGCTGGTAATGCATCAAAAATCACTTTGGACATCAACAAGGGCTCAAACATGTACCAAAAACTCTTACCGCGACCCGTGGTGAGGGCCTTTGAAATTTCTTCCAATCTGAAAGAGATCAAAGAGGTCGAAGACGTGATGGCTGCATCAAGTGAGCCGGTCTGCATGGCTGGATAAATTTCGTTGGACGGCACACTTGAAATGATGCCCCCTGCTTGTTTGAGCATCAAATCCATCTCTCGGCTTCCACCCCTGATTTTTAGACCTTTGACATCGTCTGGGGAGACAACAGGCACGTTCCTTGAAACAGTGCCGCCTGCTTGCCAAATCCAAGTCACGATCTTCACGCCTTTGGCCTCAAGCAGCTTGGTGAGTTCACGACCAATTTCCGCTTTTTTCCAAGCAAAACCTTGCTCGTAAGAGGTGACCATGCAAGGCATGAGACCAAT
>JBAXNB010000286.1:0-1741 GCA_037134015.1 Betaproteobacteria bacterium
GCTACCACATCGATCGAGAGACCATGGATGCCTATGGCGCACAGAGTCAACAAAAGGCCTGCCACGCCCAAGACCAGGGGCTCTTTGACGAGGAGATCGCCCCGATCACCACGCGTGCAGGGGTGCTCGATCCGGTCATGGGCTTGATGACCAAGCAAGTCACGGTCAGCCGTGACGAGGGGACTCGAGCTGGGACCACTGTGCAGGCTCTGAGTGCCATCAAAGCGGCAACACCCGGTGGCCTGGTGGCGGCAGGAAACGCCAGCCAATTCTCCGACGGTGCGGGAGCCTGTGTGGTCATGGATGAGCAAAGAGTCTCTCAATTGGGCTTGAAGCCTTTGGGCCGATTCTTAGGCTTTGCGGTCGCAGGGTGTGAGCCCGATGAAATGGGCATTGGTCCGGTGTTTGCAGTGCCTAAAGTGCTGAAGCTTTTGGGGCTCCAAGTGCAAGACATCGACCTTTGGGAGTTGAACGAAGCCTTTGCGGTTCAGGTGGTGTATTGCCGCGATCAATTGGGCATCGACCCCGAGCGGCTCAACGTCAATGGAGGCGCGATTGCCTTGGGTCACCCCTACGGCATGAGCGGGCAGCGCATGACCGGACACGCCTTGATCGAAGGCCGTCGAAGAGGGGCCAAACGGGTGGCGGTGACCATGTGCGTCGGAGGAGGCATGGGTGCTGTAGGGGTGTTTGAGGTTCTTTAACGCTTGTGACGACCCTTGACTTCACCCAACACTTGACTTGTCACAAGCCCCAGGCTTTTCGTGTTTAAAATCAGCCCCAAGTGCTGTTGCCGGGTGAAGCGTTGCCAAGATGATGTTTGGATGTCATTCAAAGGCAAAAGCGAACTGAGCAACAGCTTGTTGCACAACCTTTTCGCTAGGGCTCTTCTTTTTCATCTATGACAACACTCGCCCCTTTGCCTCACCCAAGCGCGTCCTCAGCCCATGCGCTGGCCGATCAACAAAGGCACGAAGCCTTTGTCAAAGATTTTGGCCTCTACATTCCTTTTGCTGATTTTTTGGGCTTTCAATTCATCAGCGCCAAAGAGGGTCAATCCGTGCTGCAGTACGAAGCACTCGATGCACACATGAACTCCTTCAAAGTCACCCATGGCGGCGCGTTGATGACCCTGATGGATGTGAGCATGGCCAATGCAGCCAGGAGCGTAGAGAGCAACTCTCGGGTGGTCACCATTGAGCTCAAGAGCTCTTTTTTTCATCCCGCCAAAGGCCCTCTCAAAGCCTACGGCAACCTCCTTCATCGAACCAAAAGCATGGCCTTCATGGAAACCAAGGTCATGGACGCTGAGGGCGTGCTCTGCGCCCATGCAACAGGCACCTTTCGCTATGTCAAGCCCCAATAGAGCGGGGTGCCTTGACGATTGTTTTTTTTCAATGTTCTGACCTCTTCATAAGGAAATTTCACATGACCTCTCTTCAACATTTGATGGCTTCAGTAGCTGGTGTTTTGGCGATCAGCTTGGGTGCTCAAGCACATGCCGCCGACGCCAAAAAAGAAACACCTAGCAGCTCGCCAAGCGTTGCGACGACGCCAGCGCCTCCTGCTGCCAGCGCCGATCCAGTGGTAAAAAAGTCCGACGCTGGCATTTGTCATGACAAGAGCAGCCCAAGTTTTGGCAACACCAAGAAGTTCACCCCCTACAGCTCCATGGACGAGTGTGTCAAAAGCGGAGGCAAGCCACCGGTCGGTGTCGCCGCCGCTGCACCAGTGCCGGAGG
>JBAXNB010000287.1:0-1734 GCA_037134015.1 Betaproteobacteria bacterium
CCCAAGTCGACTTTACCGAAAAAAGCCGTCACTTTGCCATCGGCACCCACCGCAATCCATGAGTCGAGCTCTTCGGCATGCAAGGCAGGCTTGGTCGCCCCCACTTGAGCTTGCGCATCGGCTCCAAATCCAGCCCCTATGCCGGCAAGGCCTACAAAGCCCATCGAGGAGGCGGTGACCACCAAAGCGCCAGAGGATTTGAGCCAATCGCGCCTGGACATGGCACTTGCAGCAGCATGAACCGCTGGCGTCGATGACTGGGTTTCTTCAGTGGAGACCAACTGAGCACTTGATTGAAGAGTGTTTTTCATGCAAGAGCTCCTGCCAATATTTTGGCTTGTGCGCGTTTGATGCCGCGAAGAATAGAGACGTGTGTACCACACCGGCACTTCAAGTCTTTCAGCCCCTCTTTGAGCTCCTCTTCCGTGGCTTTTGGGTTTTTGCGCAACAGCGCCTCTGCGGTCATGAGCCAACCATTGACGCAGTAACCGCACTGGGTGACTTGCTCCTCCACAAAGGCCACTTGAAGGGGATGGGGCTTTTCTGGGGTGCCAAGGCTTTTGAGGGTTTTGACCGACTGGTTGCTCACCGCTGAGACGGGCACGGCACATGAACGAATTGGAACGCCATTCAATTGCACTGTACAAGCGCCGCACTGCGCCAAACCACACCCAAACTTGGGGTTGTTCATTTGCAAATCATCTCTCAATGCATACAGCAAGGGCATCTGCGGATCCCCATCCACTTGGACATTGAGTCCATCGACCTTGAAAGAAGTAATAGACATGTTGGCTCCTCAACCCTTATGATTCAATAAACGTTACACTTTATAGACTTTTCATAAGAAAAAGTACTCTGATAAACACCAATGCTGAACGCTTTTTTATTCCCAAAAAAACCTTCTCGTGTCTTTTCCCCTCTTGTTCGACCATCGCCTTCATGCCTCTCACTTTTAAACGCGCTTTTGTCACTGTGAGCACCTTGCTATTGACGCCTTTTGTGGCCCTTTTGAGCATCTATTCTTGGATTCACTTTGGGGGCAATTTTCACGAAGTCGTGAAGCATGAAATCTACCGCTCAGGGCAATTGAGTTCGGCAGAGTTTCGCCAAAAGACCCAAGAGTTTGGCCTCAAGAGTGTGTTGAATTTAAGAGGAGCCAATCAAGACGCGACTTGGTACCAAGAGGAAGTCGAAAACGCTGGCCGTTTGGGTATCTTGCACATGGATGTGTCCTTGTCTGCCGGCACCGCCCTTGACACCGAGCAAATGGAAGGTCTGTTGCAAATGATTCGCAAGGCCCCTAAACCTCTGTTGATTCACTGCACCGATGGGGCCGATCGCAGTGGACTGCTCTCGGCCTTGTCTCTCCTAGACAGTGGCCAAACTGCAAGCCAAGCCCAACAACAATTGTCCCTTCGCTACGGCCATTTTCCTTACCTATGGTGGTCCTACACCCAGGCCATGGATCAAAGTTTAGCGCAGTACATTCGAACAAAACCCTGAAATTCAAAGCCAAGTGGGGCGCCTCCAACGCTTTAGCAAAGCCAACTAGCGCATCTTCACAGGCTTTTCAGAACTGCGCCGGTCTCACTTGAGAAAGGTGCAAGCCAATTTTTCCAAGCGGTTAAGGGATTTCTTGAAAACCACGGCCTCACCCTTGGCAATGTTGAGCTCAAAGATGTTGTCGTAGGGCAAGGTTGGGAAATTGAAATTGATGAATTGATTGTTGACCAC
>JBAXNB010000288.1:0-1711 GCA_037134015.1 Betaproteobacteria bacterium
CATGACGTCCAATGTGGAGCTCAAGCCTTTTGGGGCTGTATCAGATTCCATGGGTTTGAGTCCGTCCCAAGCACACGCCAATGGTGCTCACAGCGGCAAGACATCTTGGCGCGAGCACTTTAGAAACCGCTTGAATCGCTGGATGGTGTCCCCAGCGCTTTACCAATGGAGTGTGAGCAATGTGCTCACCCGTTGGTTCACGCAAAAGCGCACCCGTGAAGTCTTTGATTTGATGGCTGGTTTTGTGCACTTTCAGGTGTTGTTGAATTGTTTGCGCTTGGGTGTGCTGGCCCGTGTGCAGCAAAGCCCTTGCACCTTGAACGATCTAGCCCTTTACACAGGTTTGCCAGAAGAACGCTTGGACCGTTTGGTGTGGTCAGCCGTGTCACTGAAGCTGATGGACCAACGCTCAGCGGGACGCTATGGCATTGGCCCATTGGGGGTTCTGGTGGTGAGCTATCCCGGCATCGAAGCCATGGTGGAGCACAATGCGCTGCTCTATGCAGACATGGGGGACACCCCCAAAATGCTCAGATCCCAAGCGGGGGTTCATCACGCACTGATGCACCAGTACTGGCCTTATACAGTGGGTGAAGACCGTGACGATGGGGCCTTCGCGGGCCAGCCAACGCTTGAGCATCGCAACGATGGATCCAGCGAGTCGCAACAAACTGAGCGCTACTCTCAGTTGATGTCAGTGTCGCAAAATTTTGTCATCCAAGAAATCATCGGCGCCTATGACTTCAGTCAGCACCGTTGTGTCTTGGACATCGGCTGTGGACTGGGTCGTTTTGCCAGCACGGTGGCACAGCATGTCGACACACTGGATCTCCAATTGATGGACTTGCCCGAGGTGGTCAAACTCACCAAGAGTGCGCACCAGCACACCCCCTATTGTTCCAGATTGAGTTTTATCCCCGGTAGCTTCAAAACCGACCCCCTCCCCATGGGCTCGGACTTGGTCACCTTGGTTCGCGTGGCCCATGATCACAACGATGCCGATGTGCTGCACCTGTTCCAAAAGGTTCATGCGGCTTTGCCCACCAAGGGCAGTCTGCTCTTGGCCGAGCCCATGGCCGACCCGCAGGGTGAACGCCAAGATGCGTATTTCCACTTCTATTTGATGGCCATGGGGGAGGGACGGCTCAGAACACCTCAAAAGCTCTCGAACATGATGCTCCAGGCTGGATTTTCTCGCGTTGAACTGCTCTCCAACCCCATGCCCACCCATGCAAGGATTTTGGTGGCCCATAAAACCTAGTGTTTCCCCTAATGTCTATATCAATAGTGTCAATTAATATTGACGCTTAGAAATGTAAAAAGAGAATTACAAAAATGAACGCACATGCTGTACTTTTTGAAGGACCTAAAAACATCAAGTTAAGCCCCTTGGAAATGGCTGAAATGGTGGATGGGGACATCAAAATTGATGTTGCCTACAGTGGTATCAGCACGGGCACAGAGCGTTTGTTGTGGGACGGCAGCATGCCCGCTTTCCCAGGCATGGGCTACCCCCTTGTCCCTGGGTATGAGACGGTGGGGCGTGTCGTGAAAAACAATTCACAGCATGACTTCAAAGACGGTGAATTTGTCTTTGTGCCTGGCGCTTATTCATTCAAGAATGTTCGCAACCTCTTTGGTGGCTCGGGCTCACAGCTCGTGGTGCCCGCTGAGCGGGTGGTGAGAGTGGCCGACCAGCACGCCAAAAATG
>JBAXNB010000289.1:0-1705 GCA_037134015.1 Betaproteobacteria bacterium
GCAATCTCTCCAATGGATCACATGATGACAACTATTGACGAACCTCGTTTAGAAACTGACCTTTCCTACCGGTTTCAATACCTTGCAGAGTTTATGCATTTCATCCCTGAATAACCTGCCGTTCGTCCCATAATTCGACAATCCCGCCCTTTTCGGGCAATGCAGCCCATTTTAAGAAAATGTTAAGTGCTCCTTATGCGCTCAATCCTGACCTACAAGGTGGTAGCCTGGCTAGAACAAGCGTCATAGAAGTCCAAGACGTTTTTAAGGATCATGACGGTACCAGAGAGGTATCTGCTTGGTTATTGGACAATTCACATGCCAAGGGCATGCTCTTTGGTTACGTAAGCGATGTACAAATCGGTTTTGTCACGGATCTGTGGGCTCCTGGAAGAGATCAAATCAAGGGTCGATTGAACACTACGCAAACTGCCCTGGCCAAAGCAGTTGAGCGTGCAGGGTTGAAGCCACGTTTATTTGCTGGCGGTCATGGTCAAAGCGCTCCATACGCCCAGATCTTGGACGCGCAGTGAGGTATAGTTTGAGAGTTTTTCGTTTTCAGGCAATCTCCTTTATCCCTGGTTTTAGTCTTCTTCTATAAGGTTAATTTATCATGAACGGTGCTGAAAGTTTGGTTCGAACGTTGGTGGAGAATTCTGTAGATGTTTGTTTTACAAACCCAGGAACTTCAGAAATGCATTTCGTTTCTGCTTTAGATAAAGTCCCGGGTGTTCGATGTGTCTTGGGTCTTTTTGAGGGTGTTGTCACGGGGGCTGCTGATGGTTATTACAGAATGGCCGATAAACCAGCTTCAACATTGCTTCACTTGGGTCCAGGTCTTGGAAATGGTTTGGCCAATTTACACAATGCCAAAAAGGCCAATTCTGGCATCGTAAATATCGTGGGCGAGCATGCACTGCACCACATCGAATGTGATGCGCCGTTGACCTCGGACATTGAGGGTGTTGCAAGACCCATGTCGCATTGGGTCAAAACTACCAAGAGCTCCATGGATGTTTCCAAGGATGGTGCTTTAGCCATTGAGCAAGCACAACAAGCCCCTGGGCAAGTTGCAACTTTAATTTTGCCAGCGGATACGGCTTGGGGTCCAGGCGGTGAGGTTGTAAAAGCAAAGAAGGCTTCGCTTAGACCTCAGGTGACACAGGCAAGTATTGAGCGCATGGCCAACATATTGGCCTCACCAAAGCCCAAGACCCTTTTGTTAGGTGGTTTGGCTCTTAGAGCGGAGTCTTTATTTTTGGCGGGTCAAATTGCTGCAAAAACTGGATGTGCGATTCATTCTGAGTACAACAACTCTAGGATTCAAAGAGGTGCTGGTCGTGTCAAAGCCAAATCGATTCCTTTTTCTGTGAATGCGGCTCTTGAGATGCTTAAGGATTACAAGCACATTGTGTTGGTTGGTGCAAAAAAGCCAGTTGCTTTTTTTGGGTATCCCAACAAGCCGAGTTATCTTTTTTCTGCAGACTGTGTCATTGATGAATTAGTGGGCTTGGGTGAAGATATACATCACGCTTTGCAAATGTTGGTCGACCATTTGGGGGCTTCTCATCTAAAGCCCGCTGTGGCTTCGTTGCAGCAACCTGATTGCCCCGAGGGATCATTTGATTTATCAGGAATTGCCAAAGTGTTGGCTGCCTTGATCCCTGAAAACGCGATTGTTGTCGATGAGTCGATCACGACTGGT
>JBAXNB010000290.1:0-1703 GCA_037134015.1 Betaproteobacteria bacterium
AAAATACGATGAAGAAGAACTTGGCATACTAGAAGCCTGGGAGACAGGGACACTTAAACCGGTGAAGGACTCAGAACAAGAGATTAAAAAGCACAAAACCGTTGCTTTGGAAACCTTCAAAAAAGACCAACGTCTCAATATTCGCATCTCCAGTAGAGATCTAAAGAATTTGCAAGCTCGTGCACTTGAGGAGGGGATTCCTTACCAAACATTTGCTGCAAGTGTTTTGCATAAATTCGTAAGCGGTCACTTGGTAAGTCAACGCTAAGAGTTGATACTAAATACATGAAGTAATAATTTCCAACCCACTGCCTAGTTTGAGTATCTAACTCCCTACTTAGATACTTTTAGCAAGCCACAAATGAAAAAACCCTCTAAAGAGGGTTGATTTCATTTAGTTTTTTGGTGGGACGAGCGAGATTCGAACTCGCGACCAACGGATTAAAAGTCCGCTGCTCTACCGGCTGAGCTATCGTCCCTTACAAAACTAACCAAGCCTATGATTATAGCAAACTTTTACAAGCTTTTAAAAATTCCCCCACCCATCCAATAAAGCAATCCATGTATGTTGACTACACATTGCCGACGACAATTTATTTTGACAACAGATCTAAAACCCAGGCTGCCGCACACAAGCCAAAGCTTGCAGTAACGGTGACCGAAGAACCAAAACCATGGCAATTGAGGTCACCTCTGCCACTGACATTTAAAGACTCGACATCTTGCTCAATCATCCAGGGACTGAGGATCTCTTCTTTGCTAAAAACACATTGAATGGAGCTTTTTTTAGCCTCCTTTGAAAGGATGCCGTCTTTTCTTAAGCTGTACCTGAGCTTGGCGAGCATGGGGTCATGAGTGACACTGAGCAAATCGTCCATTTGCATCAAATCTGGTCTTTTTTTCCCACCAGCCGCTCCGATACAAACCATTTTGACTTGACTTTGTATCGACCAAGTTGCCAGTGACACCTTGGCACTGACTTGATCACAGGCATCGATTAGAAAATCAATGGGTTGAACGATTGTGGAGACCATCTCTAACCAGTTTTCGGGTTGAACAAAGTCATCAATGATTTGAACATCACAAAGCGGATGAATATCCAAAACCCTGTCCTTCATGGCCTGGCATTTAGATTGCCCAAGGGTTTGGCTTAAGGAGTGAACTTGACGGTTGATGTTGGACTCAGCAATATGATCCATATCGATGAGCGTTAAATGTCCCACGCCACTGCGAGCAAGCGCCTCGACAACCCATGAGCCAACGCCGCCAATGCCCACCACCACCACGTGAGCCTTGAAAATCTTTTGTGCACCCGCTACACCATACAAGCGCACAACACCACCAAAACGCCGATCAAGATCGTAGCTTTCTGTGATCCTTGTGGAGCTCAGCTCGACCATCAAACCTCTTGGTCCAACAAATAAGTTTGGTATCTGAACGCCACTTGGGCGCCCAGCACAATGAAAGCAATGACTTCAATGGCATTGAGACTCAAGGTGGACAATGAACTCAAGCCTTGCCCAAATGTGCAGCCCATGGCAACAACGCCACCCACGCCCATCAAAAGGGCACCTGTAAGATGAAAGGACACATCTCTCACGCCATTAAAACCTTCCCATCTGAGATTGCCATTGATCAAGGCGTTGAGAAAAGACCCTGAAATCACGCCCATTGCGCAAACGCAGGCATAGTTCAGCACTTTG
>JBAXNB010000291.1:0-1680 GCA_037134015.1 Betaproteobacteria bacterium
GTGTATCAAAATACCCCTAGAGCCATTGCAATTTTCTCTTTGATCGTGGGGGGCTATTGGTTTGTTGAAAGACTATTTTTTCAATGATCTTGTGTCTGGAGATTTGTCTCTCACTCACAAAGAAGAGTTCGCTCCATTGATGGCCCATACGTATACACCGAATTCAATCTCGCAATCGCTCTCTCACCTCAGTAAACTGCCCTTCAAATTCAAACACTCAAATAGGATTTGAGTGCTTGTGGGTCTCTTGCCAAGTCCTGCATGCTGGCATGGTGCTTGACTTCTCCCTTCTCCAGCACATACACGTAGTCCGAGACCCATTTTGCAAAATGCAAATTTTGCTCACTCAGCAAGATACTGACCCCCTGACGCTTCAAGGCCAAGATCATCTCCCCCATTTGCTCCATGATCAATGGCGCAACACCTTCAGACGGCTCATCGAGCAACAGGACCAGTGGGTTGCCCATCAAACTTCTGGCCACTGTGAGCATTTGCTGCTCACCTCCGCTCATGTGAGAGCCCAAGCGGTTGGGCATTTGCGCCAAGTTTGGAAACAACACACCAAGTCGCTCAAAGTCCCAAAACGGCGCTTCTCTTCCATCGGGAAAGCGCCTCTTGCCCTGGCGCGCCACGCTCAAGTTCTCTAGCACCGTGAGTTCACCAAAAATCCGACGATCTTCGGGTACGTAAGCCAACCCCTTTTGGGCCGCCTCATAAGGTTCACACCCTTGTTGGTCTTGACCTAGAAATAAAACCTGCCCGGTTTTTTGAGCGATCAGTCCCATGAGCGACTTGAGAGTCGTGGATTTGCCTGCACCATTGCGACCCATGAGCGCCACAACTTCGCCGCGACGCACTTTCAGATTCACATCAAAGAGGATTTGTGCCGCACCATACCACGCACAAAGATCCTTGCACTCGAGCATGACCTCGAGCGATGGGCTTGGGTCTGAGGGTTGAGATGCGTGCTGGTCTCTCATGCCCCATGCCCCAGACCAAGCAAGGGTTGATCGCCACCCAAATAGACCTTTTGCACCAAAGTGTTGTCTTGCACGTCTTGGGGTGAGCCTTGCGCAATCAACTCACCACCCGCCAACACCAAGACACGGTCCGCGTAGCCAAAGACAACGTCCATGCTGTGCTCTGTGAATAAAACGGCCAAGCCGTTTGCCAAAGACTGCCTGTTGCGCACCAACTCCCGGGTCAAGGCCATCAAATCATTGCGCTCTTGTGGTGCCATCCCCGCTGTGGGCTCATCCATCAACAGCAAGAGCGGCTCGTTGGCCAATGCGATGGCCAACTCCAAACGCTTGACGTCTGCGTAAGCCAAAGCAGCACAAGCCTTGTCTGCATCCTTGTGCAAGCCAACCAAACGCAAGAATTCAATGGCCTCGTCTCTTTTGAAGTGGGTTGCACGCTGCCAAATGGCATACAGTTGGTGGTGGGCCGACAAGAGGGCCATTTGGACGTTCTCCGCCAGCGTCATGGAAGAAAAAGTCTGGGCGATTTGAAATGTGCGACTCACCCCTTTTTGCCAAGTTTGTCGTGGCGACAAGCCCAGCAATGACTCCCCCTTGAAATCAATCGTGCCATGATCGGGCCGAATTTGACCATTGAGCATATTGAAGGTGGTCGATTTGCCTGCACCGTTGGGGCCGATCATGGCCAGCATCTCACCGG
>JBAXNB010000292.1:0-1646 GCA_037134015.1 Betaproteobacteria bacterium
GTTCGACGTTGCTGGTGGCTTGGCACTGCCAAGCCACCAGCAACGTCGAACTCATCGACACCAATGGGTAACTTTTGCGGGCCCATGAAGGCCACCAAAGGAGGACAACCCAAGACCACAGCACAAGGCATGGTTTTATGACCCGCTTTTTTCCACTCCTGGTAATGCAAATAACCGCCCGCACCACCCACACGGGTGGCCATCCTAACGACCATGCGGTCCGACGCCTTCAAGGCGCAACGGTAAGTGCCCATGTTTTGCACGCCGGTGACGGGGTGCTTGGTGATGACGTTGGTCGCTGTCAGGGTTGGTGCGCTGTCAAAGCCAGGGGTGGAGATGGGAATGGGCAAGAGATCAAGCCCTTTGCCCTCACCGACCAAATCCTCTCCTTCATGGATCACTTCTTGACACACTGCCTTGTTGACCGTGACGGGAGCAATGGGGTGCTGGATGGCTTGATCCCATTTCTTTTGAATGTCCTCTACAGAGCACCCCATGCCCACGCCATAAATGGCTCGGTTGGCGGCCAAAGCACCGACCACCACCGGGATGTCGTACTTGCGCCCCTGTGCGTTGACGATGTTGGTGAACAAGAAGGCCTTTCTTTCAGCCTCATCCATGCCCCCCACAAATTGCCATCTCACCAAGGGATGCAACTCGGAGTCCTTGTCGATGGCACGGTCAATGACTTGTAACAAACCATGCTGCTGCAAAGACTTCAAGTGGTCGTGTAAATCTGGGTATCCGGTGTGTTCTTGGCTCATAGACTTTATAAAAAATGGACTGAGGGAGCTCAAAGGCCTTAGAGTTGGCGTTGACGTTGGCGTTATTGTCGCTGAAATGGAAGTGGCACTGTTGAGAAAAACTCACACCCATGCATTCTTGTGACCCTCCAGGCCCAAAGGCCCTAAGAAACTCCATTCAAGCGGTTTTTTTCCACCCCATGCTGATGGAGAGCTGTTCAATGGACGCCTCGGTGTCTTTGCCTTCTTTGAGCAAGCACTCACAAAAGTTTTCAATGCTGGACATGGCCGACAAATTGTTGGGGAAATTGGCGTAATACATCCTCTGTCTGCTGCCCGTCAAACCAAAGGGCGCGCAAAGTCGGCCAGCAAGGATGTCATCGGCCACGATGAACAAGGGCACCAAAACCACACCTAAACCTTCGATGGCTGCTTGAAGTGCAAAATACATTTGCTCAAATTGCAAAGTACTGTGCTGAGACAATTCACTCCAACTGTTTTGCAAACCACCCCCTTCTCGCCATTGCTGCCAACTCACAGGCTCCGTGTCGTAACTGATCAAGGTCTGCTTCTCAAGTGCCTTGGGCGTTTTAAGAGCTCCCCCTTCCAGCAAATCGGGATGACAGATGGGCACAATCGTCTCAGTCATGAAGGGCACGCTTTGCATATGAGGAAAAGGTTGCAAGGCGCCTCGAATGGCCAAATCGTACTGTTGCGCATCAAAATCAATGGCCTGAGTGGACGTGGTCAACTTCACCTCCAAGCCTTCTTGGCGGCGTTGAAAAGCTGAAATGCGAGGAATCAACCAGCGCATGGTGAACGTGGGCGGTGCATTGACACGTATCACCAGCGGTTGGGTCTGGTCCATGATTTGCATGGCCGTGACCGAGATGCGGTCCAAGG
>JBAXNB010000293.1:0-1608 GCA_037134015.1 Betaproteobacteria bacterium
CTCCAAGACAGGGCGACCAGGGCCAACACTCTTGTCGCTGAGCTGGGGGGGTGGCGAGCATCCGTTCGACAAGTCTTCAAGTGAGGTCTCCAAGGTTGGGGGTTTTTCAATTTAGCAGAACTTGACTGCGCGCGCATCAGTGCTTGCGAGCGTTTTTTGATTTGCAATAAGACACAGGGTAATTGACGTGGATTTGTTTACATAATTACGAGACAATGGTGAGCTTTGAAATGGTCTGATTTCTCTCAAGAGACCCACTCGCTTTTTTATCCCATCCTTTTTAAAGAACGCTACAGATGACCGCTTCCATCAAGATCATTGCTTTTCCAGGTGCTCCCAATTTGCCCGTCTTTGCCGCCATTGAGCATGGCTTTTTTGACAAGCATGGTGTGCACGTGAGCTTGACCACGACACCGAGTTCGGTCTACCAAATTCAAGCCTTTCATGCTGGAGAGTTCGATTTGGCCTTCACCGCTTTTGACAACATCGTGGCCTACCAAGAGGGCCAAGGGGCGGCCCAGCTTGAAGGGGCCAGTGACTTTTGTGTGGTGATGGGGGCCACGCAAGTGGAGTTGAGCGCGGTGATGAGCGCAGAGATCAAAACCGCACAGGACATCAAAGGCAAGAGCTTGGCGCTTGACGCCGTGGGCACGGGATTCGCCTTCGTGCTCTATGACATGCTCGAGCAACTCGGACTGCATCTGAACGACTATAGCCGTGTGCCCGTGGGCGCGACGCCCGAGAGCTGGCAGTCCGTCAAGGACGGTCAGCACGTGGGCACGATCACGATCGAGCCCTTCACGAGCATTGCCAAGGCGGCGGGCTTTCATGTGCTCAGACAAAGCACCGAGTCCTTTCCCGTGTACCAAGGTGGAATCGTGGCCGCCAAGCGTCAATGGGCTCAACAGCACTCAGTGGCTGTCCAATCCTTCATCAAGGGCTATCTCGAGGGCTTGGCTTGGACGCTGGAGGAGAACAATTCCAGTCAAGCGCAGGCGTTGCTGATGCGCGAGATGCCAGAGATCAAACCAGGCGTGGTGGCCGCTGTCATGAAAAGCCTCACCTCGCCGCGCTCGGGCTTGACCCCCCAAGGGGCGGTGTTGCCCGAGGGCATGAACGTGGTGCTGAATTTGCGCAGCAAGTACGGTCGCGACAAAACGGTGCTCAACGACATTGACAAGTACCTTGATTTGAGCCACTACCACGCAGCCACGGCATGAACGATTTGAAGCTCAAAGCGGTGGGCATGCCACTGCAAAGAAAAGAAGACATTCGCTTGATGAAAGGCGAGGGACGCTTTAGCGATGACCAAACCATGCCGGGTCAGGTCTGGGCCTGGATGGTGAGATCCCCCCACCCACATGCCAAGATTGTTCGCATCGACAAATCCAGTGCCTTGGCCATGCCAGGCGTGCTGGGGGTGTTCACTGGACAAGACTGCTTGGACGCAGGGCTCTTGCCCATCAACCACAGCCCAGTGCCCGCCACGCAATATGACATCAAGCTTCGAGGCCGTGGCAACACAGACGTGTTTGTTGGGCGCCATCATTTGTTGCCCGCTGACAAGGCGCGATTTGTTGGCGAAGCCGTGGCCATGGTGGTGGCCAC
>JBAXNB010000294.1:0-1569 GCA_037134015.1 Betaproteobacteria bacterium
TAATAATACTTTAGTGCTACTATAATGACCGCTGTGAGTGCGAATATTTTTGAACGATAACAAACTTGTTTT
Organism: Betaproteobacteria bacterium; assembly: GCA_037134015.1. GTDB lineage: Bacteria > Pseudomonadota > Gammaproteobacteria > Burkholderiales > Burkholderiaceae_C > Limnohabitans. The sequence goes on from JBAXNB010000294.1 coordinate 73, forward strand.
GACTTAAATGACGATTATGTAATAATTAAAACATCGTCATTATCTAGAAAGCCTGTGAATTCCTACTCGTCAATGCTTAAATATGGTGGCCTTTCATTGGGCTTGTTCATGAGCGCCATGAATGCGTGGAGTTCCACCACGGACCCCTGTACCACGGAAGAGCCGGGTTCAAAGAAACTGTATTGCCAAGCCATCTATTACATGGATGCCAATCGTTGTTACAAAATCGAAAGTTATGAACTCAGGCAACATTGCACCCTTCAGGTCAAAGACGCTCAACGACAAGTCACATACCGTGTTTCATCAAAGAAACAATCGAGTTGAGTGAATCGTGGCGTCTATGCTTGGCTAGCGCCGCCACACAAAACCTTTGACAACTTCACCCTAGGTCTTCCCAAACAGAGTTGACTTGCCTTTGTGCTTTCTATTGGTGATTGTTAAGCCTCATTTCAATGCTAGGATGCACTTCATCTTAGAAAGAAATGATGGATCCATCTGAACGGCGCCAGTATTGTCAGAAGCAATGGTTAATTTCAAAACGCACTTTAGAAAACGAGTTCGACATAGCCTTTGAGAAAGTTCAGGTCAAAGGGCAAGTTGAAAATTTATTTTTCTCTTATGTCCAAGACCACCTCTTTAGCAACGAGGCGTGCATCTCACTCTACTACCGATTATTCTTTTTCTCGACCCTTTTGCTGGTTCAAATTTTAGAGAATGAGGGGATTGACATTGGGGGATTCCAACTTCATGAACTCAAACCCGTTTATGAAGCATCATTGAATTGGTCCAAAAAATCAAGCGATCAAGCTCAACTGGAAAGAGTCTTGATCAACGTGAATGTTGCATTGGAGTTGCTAATTCACGACTTCATTGATCCATCCTCCGTGTGAATATTGATTGACAGCGTATCTTCAACGCATCCATTGAAAAATCGCCATCAACACAAAATTGTCTTTTGTTTAGAATGGATACAAAGGATTGAACGAATTTTCAAGAATTTCAATCCTTTAAGCCAACATATCAACATAATCCGCCATATGAACGAAATTTTCACCATGACATTGGCCTTCAAGTCCTTGGGCAAGACTGCTCACCGAATATTGAGTTGCACAGTCTTGGGATGGTTGGTGCTCATGCCAACGAAGTCTTGGGCCGAGTATCCTGATCACCCCATCCGACTGATTGTCCCGTTTGCACCTGCAGGTGCTGTCGATGGAATTGCACGTCTTTTTTCAATCGAGTACAGCAAGAGCTTGGGTCAACCTGTTGTTGTTGAAAACAAACCTGGTTCTGGGGGAGCCATTGGTATGCTTGCCGTCGCCAACGCACCAGCAGACGGTTACACCTTGTTATTGGGCAATATTGCAACGGCTGCAGCACCTGCACTCTACCCAAAGTCTGGTGCCAATGCCAAGCAGTTTGAAGGCATCACCCTGATTGGACGATCCGCCTATGTTTTGGTGGTCAAGCAAGATTTTTCAGCCAAAAACATTGCTG
>JBAXNB010000295.1:0-1568 GCA_037134015.1 Betaproteobacteria bacterium
GATGATTGCCGAAAAGCCGGTTGTGAATGATTTGCCACAATTGAAGATAATCTTCAATTGTGGCAAATCATTCACAACCGGCTTTTCGGCAATCATCTGATAGGTTAAGACCGAAGCTCGAGCATACGCAGGATAGTCTGGGCCTTTTTGCACCCTGACATACACCTCTACAAATTGCTCATAGGCAGGCTGCCAATTAGGGAAGTAGCTTTGTAAGAACTTGCGATAGCTGACTTCTGTTTGAGCCATCTCTAGTTTCAGTAGATTGTCGTTCTGCTGCGGAGCAATATCTTTGCTGTAATCCTCAAGACCTAGTGGATTTTCTAGTACCAGTTTGCGAACAGTCTTTGGATATAAACGCGCAAAGCGAACGCCGACCATACCGCCCATTGAATTTGCGATCACAGAAACTTGCTTGATCTTTAAAGACGTCAGCAAAGCCTGAGTATTGTCTGCCAGATCATCAAAGTGATATTGCACATCGGGCTTGGAAGACTTACCAAAACCAATCTGATCGGGTGCTATTACGCGATAACCAGCCTGAGTTAATGCCGGGATGGTCAACTTCCAGTAGTCACTGGAAAAATTCTTGCCATGAAAAAGTAATACCGCACCCTTCTGTTTACCTTGTGCAGGCACATCCATAAACATCATACTAGCTGGCTGGCCTTGCAAGCTCGTTTTGAATTCTATTAATGGATAAGGATAGGGCCAAGTACTTAACCGTAAGTCCAAAGGTCCAGCATGGGAGTACAGGCTTGAAGTTGTAGCTTGAGCTTGAGCAGGTGTACTAGCAGACTGCTCTGCGGTTGTGCAGGCAGACAGTAGAACCGCACTAGTGCAAGCCAAAAATACACTCTTGAGTGGAATTCTCATCTTTAGATAATCTTAATTTTCAAAGAGTTCAGACCATCAACACTACCCTCCAACACATCTCCTTTTTTAACTGGGCCTACACCAGCAGGTGTGCCAGAGAAAATTAAATCGCCAGGCTCCAAAGTAAATAAGGTAGATAAGTATGCAATCGTATCGGGCACATTCCAGATTAACTGATTGAGATCACCTTCTTGGCGCACTTCACCATTGACTAAAAGCTTAACGCTGCCGTTGCTTGGATGGCCACATTGAACCACAGGGGTTAACGATCCGCACGGGGCAGATTGATCAAATGCTTTACCAGTATCCCAAGGCCGACCCATTTTCTTAGCCTCGCCCTGCAAGTCACGACGTGTCATGTCCAAGCCAACGCCATAACCATAAACATGGTCAAGAGCTTTATCGGCAGGAATGTTTTTTCCACCCTTGGAGATCGCCACAACCATTTCAATTTCATGATGAACATCATTGGAAAGACTTGGGTAGTCCATGTCTTTTCCATCAGCCACAATTGCGGTAGCTGGCTTCATGAAAAAGAATGGTGGCTCACGATCAGGATCATGCCCCATTTCGCGCGCATGGTCAGCATAGTTTCGGCCAACACAATAGATGCGGTTGACTGCAAAACGACGGGCATCACCCGCAACTGGCAATGTTGGCACTACTGGTGGATCGATTACATATGCTGAACT
>JBAXNB010000296.1:0-1543 GCA_037134015.1 Betaproteobacteria bacterium
GCATTTCATGGCTGGCAACCTATTTTCCAGGGCGACTCAGAGGTCGTGGACAAGCTTTGTACTCGATCGTTGGATATGGCGTGAGTGGTGTGATTGGCTCTGTGGCCGGCGCGTGGTTGAGTGAGAGCTATGGTTTGCAAAGTCTATTTACCATCAGCCTGGTTCTCGCGCTTGTAGGGTTTGCCTGTGCCAGTGCCCTGCACTTGACTGTTAAAAAAAGAGACAATCCATGGAAAGCGTGAACGAGCTCGAGTGCTCAACGCGCGCGGATGGATCTAAACCAAGGGGAAGATGAAATTGTTTGATGTTTGTATCATTGGCATGGGGCCGACGGGTGCTGTGTTGTCGGCGTTGCTAGGGCAAAGAGGCCTGAAGGTTTTGGTGTGCGATGCCTCCTCAGAAATTTACGCCAAACCAAGAGCCATTGCGCTTGATCATGAAATCATGCGCGTGCTGCAAGAGATCGGTGTTGCAAAAGCTGTAGAGCCTTATATCGAGCCCTTTACCAATTCAGAGTATTTTGGTGTGCAAGGTCAATTGATCAAATGCATGTCAAGCTTACCGCCTCCTTATCCCATGGGCTATGTGCCCTCCTTGGTGTTTTCTCAACCACCCTTTGAGCGTGTTTTGCGCGAACAGGTGAAAACTTTAGACACCGTTCAAGTCAAGCTGGGTCATCGCTTGACATCCCTGACCCAGGACCCAGAGAAGGTCAGTCTGAGCTTAGAGTCTCTCAGTGGACAAACCGAGTCCCATCAAGCCCACTATGTGGTGGGCTGTGATGGCGCATCAAGTTGGGTTCGGCAGTCGATGGGTCTTGAAATCGAGGACTTGGGATTTGACCAACCTTGGCTGGTGATCGATGTGCTGTTGAACGATGTGGGCATGGCCAAGTTGCCCAAAGTGAGCATGCAAATTTGTGAGCCCAGGCGGCCGTGTACTTATGTGATCGGGCCTCAAAATCACCGACGCTTTGAAGTCGCCATCAACGAGGGCGAAGACCCCAAATTGCTGCAAGAGCCAGAAGAGGTTTGGGCCTTGTTGTCAAGATGGATGAGCCCGCAAGACGGTGTTTTGTGGCGTCAAGCCAGTTACCGCTTTCATGCGCTTGTGGCCAAGGCGTGGCGCAAGGAGCGGGTCTTGATTGCGGGTGATGCAGCCCATCAACAGCCCCCCTTTTTAGGTCAAGGCATGTGCCAAGGTGTGCGCGACGCACACAACTTGGCGTGGAAATTGTCCGCACTGATCAAGGGACAAGCGACACCCGCTTTGCTAGACACTTACGCCAAAGAACGATCTTTGCACGTCAAAGAACTGACAGCTCGCATCAAAGACATTGGTTTGTTGGTGGCAGAGCGAGATGAACAAAAGGCCATTGCCAGAGATGCCGCACTCTTAAGGGAGGCGGGTGGCGTCATCAAACCCCTACCGAGGCAAAATGTTCAACCCACTCTTAAAGACGGGTGTTTGTCGACTTCAGGTCATGCGGCAGTGGGCACGCTTTTCCCACAAGCCACCCTCAAGGTGAAGGGCGCCCCGCCAT
>JBAXNB010000297.1:0-1541 GCA_037134015.1 Betaproteobacteria bacterium
CACTTTGTTCGGCTTGCGCGAGTTCAGCTATGGCATAAACGGCGGCTATTTCCATCTCGGTGGTGATCGTCGAGGCCCCCGCGTCCAAGGCGCCGCGAAAGATGTAGGGAAAGCACAAGACGTTGTTGACTTGGTTGGGGTAGTCGGTTCTGCCTGTGGCGATGATGGCATCATCGCGAACAGACTTGACATCTTCGGGAAGGATCTCTGGACTTGGGTTGGCCAAGGCCAAAATGATGGGGTTCTTGGCCATGGTTTTGACCATGTCTTTTTTAAGTACGCCGCCAGCTGAGAGACCCATGAAAACATCCGCGTCCACAATGACCTCGGCCAAGCTTCTTGCGGACGTTGCTTGGGCGAATTGAATTTTGTCCTCGTCCATGAGCTCGGTGCGGCCTTGATAGACCACGCCAGCCAAATCGGTGACAAAGATGTTGTGCTTAGGCACGCCCAACTTCAAGAGCAGGCCTAGGCAAGCCAAGGCTGCTGCGCCAGCGCCAGACGTCACAATCTTCACGTCCTTTAGTTCTTTGTTGACGATTTTCAGGCCATTCAAAATCGCCGCACCCACCACGATGGCCGTGCCGTGTTGGTCGTCGTGAAAGACCGGTATTTTCATGCGCTCACGAAGTTTGCGCTCGACAACAAAGCAGTCCGGGGCTTTGATGTCTTCTAAATTGATGCCACCAAATGTAGGCTCCAAAGAGGCGATGATGTCGACCAGTTTGTCGACATTTTTCTCATTGATTTCAATATCAAAGACATCAATGCCTGCGAACTTTTGAAATAAAACGCCCTTGCCTTCCATGACGGGCTTGGCCGCCAAAGGTCCAATGTCTCCTAAACCGAGCACTGCAGTGCCATTGGTGATGACGGCCACCAAGTTGCCACGAGCGGTGTATTTGAAGGCTGCATTGGGGTCTTTGACAATTTCTTCGCAAGGGGCAGCCACACCAGGCGAATAGGCAAGAGCCAAGTCTCTTTGGTTGCTCAGTTGTTTTGTCGCACGAACGCTTATTTTGCCTGGTGTTGGAAATTCATGGTATTTCAAGGCGGCGCGGCCAAGTTCTTGACGCGCGCGTTCACGTTCTTGATCAACGGACAGATCTGAGGGTTGGCTTTTATTTTGAGTCATGAAAATAGGTCCTAGCAATCAAATGCTGTTGGGAGATGCAATTGGTCAAGTCAACCCGTGGAGCAAAACAAAAATTTGATAGAAACTTCATTGTAGGTGTTAGAAGCATCAAAAAAACAAAAGGAGCACAAAGTTCAAGCTTGTGCTCCTTGTGTTGCCCGCACCAGCGGGCAGGGTGCTTGGGTTCAGTTGATGCTCATCAAAGTTCAACGAGCTCAAAGTCCGATTTGGAGACGCCGCATTCAGGACAGGCCCAATCGGGGGGTACATCGTTCCAAAGCGTGCCGGGTGCAATGCCTTCTGCGGGCAGTCCCGCGGCTTCATCATAAATAAAGCCACAGACAATGCAGATGTAGGTTTTAAAAGAAGTGCTCATAAAAAAAAGGGCTCCTGAAAGGTAAAAAAA
>JBAXNB010000298.1:0-1532 GCA_037134015.1 Betaproteobacteria bacterium
GTGGGCCACAACGTTTGCAGGGACAAGACAAAAGCCCTGAGCGTTCATCGCTTGGCTGATATCAGACAGGGACTCAACAGTGGGGTGCAGGTGCATAAAAAAACAACTTTTTTTAAATGAAAGTGAGAAAGAACTTGAAAACCCAATTCATGTTGTTGGGTCCCAAGTTTATTGAAGTGTGAGCAATAAGCAGATCAGTCGATCGAGATCAATTTCTCTTTAGCAAGCAAGGACCATTGAAGCATTTGCTGCTTGATGAACCGCTCAGCGACCTCCGAGTCGCCTTGAAACACCTCTCCGCCTAATTTGCTCACCCGTTCCTTGAAATCATCTCGCTGGGTGACTTTCGAGAGGGCAAGCGTTAACTTTTGCAGCAAGTCCTTAGGTGTCCCCGCCGGTGCAAAAAGCGCATTCCATTCATAAATCTCGTAGCTGGGTACACCCGCTTCTGACATGGTTGCAACATCAGGCAAGCTTGGCACACGTTTGCTGCTCGTGACGGCCAAGGCCAAGAGCTTCTTGGATTCAATGTATTGAATCGTGGAGCCCACGCTGCCAAAAAAGACAGGGATTTGACCCCCCATCACATCATTCAAAGCGATGCCAGCGCCTTTGTAGGGCACGTGCTGCATTTCGATTTTGGTTTTGTTAGCAAATAAAACGCCAGCCAAATGCTGGGCAGATCCATTGCCAGAGGAGGCAAAAGAAATGCTGTTGGGCTTGGCCTTGGCCAAGCTCACCAGCTCTTTGACCGTTCTCACAGGAAAGCTTGGATTGACCAACAAGACGTTGGGGTAAAGCGCCAAAATACCCAGCGTTTTAAAGTCTTTCTCAGGTTGGTAGGGTAAATTGGGATACAAAGAGGGATTGACGGAGAAAGAGGAGGCATCCAACATGATGGTGTAGCCATCCGGTGAGGACTTGGCCACAAAAGACGCTGCAATCTGTCCAGATGCGCCAGGTTTGTTCTCAACCACCACCGTGGTGCCCAAGACCTGCCCCAAAGGGCTTGCAATCGTTCGGGCCATGATGTCGGCTGTTCCCCCAGGCGGGTAGGTCACCACCAACACAATGGGTTTAAGAGGCCAAGTCTGGGCCTTCAAGCTGCACGGGCACCATGAGCAAAGAAGGCTTGCAAAGAGCAGCAACGCGCGTTGATGAAAACTGATTTTCAAGGCCAGACTCCAACTAAAAGAGATGAGTAAATTAGGGTTTCCACATTATGTCGCAATTGCATTTGACATTACATTCGTTTGTAGGTTTTTAGCCCATTGTGCACAATAATTCAAGGAGAGCGTTCGCGTGAAATTCAGTTTTAAAAAGCCCCAAGTTTTGATCTCTGCATCTTTGCTTTGCCTTCTTTGCAGTTGCCAGTCACTCAGCACATCCACCTCAGAGCTCATTTCACCAACCTCGCAATGGAGAGAAGTCTCCAAAGCAGGCCTCGTTTTTGCTGAAGGTGTGGTCGCCGATAAAACCGGAAAAATCTACGCCACCGACCTCACACGTACTTTCATCATGAAAGACAACAA
>JBAXNB010000299.1:0-1521 GCA_037134015.1 Betaproteobacteria bacterium
TCGTTGGCCTGGGTCGAGCATTGATCGTGGACCCCAACTGGCCCAACAAGGCGAAAAAAGGTTTGGCAAGAGACATTCGTTATTGTGTGTCGTGCAATACATGTTGGAAAACAATCAATTCAAATCGCTCCATTGGTTGCGATAACAATCCAAGGCTCACGAACTTAAATGAAATTGATGATGCCGATGACCTGACCACGAAACCCAAACACATTGCCGTTGTGGGCGCTGGCCCTGCAGGTCTTGAAGCCGCAAGCACCTTGGCCTCTAGAGGTCACCGTGTAACGGTCTTTGGCAAATCAAGCGAAGTGGGGGGCAAATCTCGATTACTTGCTAATTTGCCTTTGTGTGAATCTTTATCAAGTGTGTATGATTATCTCTACTTGAAATGCATTAAACATGGAGTTCAGTTCATCTTGGGCCGGCAAGTCAATGCACAGGAAGTCATGGCACATCACCCAGGTGAAGTGATCTTGGCGACCGGTGCCACTATGACATGGCCGGTGGATTTGCCAAAGTCTCTTCAAGAAGAGGGCTTTTTGCTTGATTTACGTGAATCGATTAAAAACTTACTCAGAAGCAAAGGACCCCAAAAGGGGTGTGCAGTGATTTTTGATATGGACCAAAGCGAAGGTACTTACAATGCTGCAGAGTATCTAAAGGATCGATTTGAGCGCGTTGTGATATTGTCTCCTAGAGAGACGATTGCCGAGCAAGTAGTTTTGGTGATGCGACAAAGAATATTAAGACGCTTTCACGAGCGCGCAATTGAGATCAAAACCATGGTGGAGCCGGTTTGGAGCGACAAGTTCGAAAGCGAGTCGATACTTCAGTATAGGAGTGTTTTCGGAGGCCCCTTGAAAGACATCCACAATGTCTCTTTTTTTGCATATTCAACACCCATGCAGCCAAACCAAGAGTTGTTGAGTGCGTTTGAAGCTTATGAGATACCAGTTCATCTCATAGGGGATGGGAAAATAGCCAGAGATCTTTTGAGCGCCACTGCAGATGGCTATGCCATAGGAATAAAACTTTAAGACATCCGATTTAAATGGCCTTTAATTCTTCGAAGAGAACATTCATATCTGACTTTGACCAGTCTGTATTGCAAAATGACTGTGCGCTTAGAGGATGGCTAATTTGACATCATCAAAAGAAATTGCATCGTTTTTTTGGCTTAAGTGTGGCTTGTCACAGGGGCTATCTATACCACCTATGTAAGTTAATATCATTGGATTCATCTGGACTTAAAGCTTCAGTTCTTGTTTTTGATCATCAAGCAGATTGAATGACTCTTTTATAATGCCTCATCTCAAATTTTAATTTTCATCGTGAACCATAAAAGAAAAATATTTCGCTCTTTGATCAATGGGCCCAAATTACTCATCGTTCCTGGAGCATATGACGCCTTGTCTGCGCGACTAATTCAATCCCAAGGGTTTTCTGCAATTGTGGCTGGAGGATATGCCGCTGTGGGCTCATTGCTCGGGCAGCCTGATTTAGGTCAGTCCAATATGCGAG
>JBAXNB010000300.1:0-1515 GCA_037134015.1 Betaproteobacteria bacterium
TTCCATGCCTTGTGCACTGAATGTATCTTTGCCTTTCTTCAGCAAAACACTTTGGGTCGTTTTAACCCGATCTAGATCGATCATGAAGTCAAGAAACTCACTCCTGAGCTCCAAGTCTTCTGACTTTGGCAAACCCGCTTTTACTATTCCGTTCTTAATGACCACAGCATCGCCTATGAGCTCCAACTCAGAACCATCGACATTGGTGATGGCGTGATTCGCGGTTGCACGGATGAGATTGTTTTCTTTATCTACACTTTGCAAACGTGGCTTTTGAATTTCTAGCGTTTGTGTGTCTTCAAAATGGTTGGCTTGTTCACCAAATACCACCGATTGCAAGTGGCCATCACCATGGTATGTTTTAACGGAAAAATTTTTTAAAAAGTAATCGACTTCATGCCTTGTCACAGATGTTAAAACCTCATCTTGAATGACCGGTGTATTTTTAACCAACCAATAAGACAACATCGCCAAGATACCCATGAGCAAAACAGGAACATAAGCCAAAACATTGTCGATGAGGTGTCTCGCCTTTTGCCAAGGAGAAAGCACTCGAACAGCAATTGGCTCTGGTTTACTCAAATTCACGTCAAGTACTCCAATAACAATGCGTCATAACGACCTTGGCTCTTTAAAATCAAGTCACACATTTCTCTCACTGCACCATAACCGCCTTTTTCTTGCGAGACCCAATGTACTCGTCGCCTGAGTTCAACATGAGCGGTCAAGGGTGCACATGAAAAACCAACCAAATTCAAAATCGGTAAATCTGGCCAGTCGTCTCCCATGGCTGCAACTTGAGACCACCCAAGCTGCTGCCTATTTAAAACCTCTTGTGCTTTAAGTCGTTTGTTTTGCACATTCATATGCAGTTCTTTGATGCCCAAATCCAGCGCTCTTGCTTTCAAGCTCTCGCTACCCCGGCCTGAAATGATGGCAACATCGATGCCAGCATTGAGCAAATACTTAATCCCTTGACCATCCAATGTGTTGAACGGCTTGAGACTCTCCCCTAAAGAAGAATAATAAATGGTTCCGTCTGTCAATACACCGTCAACGTCCAAAAAAACAAGCTTGATCGATCTTGCTTTTTGCGACAACACTGAATCTTGGTTTTGATGTGACATGGTTTAAATTACTTTGGCTTGCATGAGATCATTGCTATTCAATGCACCACAGATCTGATTCTTGTCGTTGACCACAAAGATACTCGTGATTTTATAATTCTCCATCATTTGTGCTGCCTCAACGGCCATTGAACTTTGTAATATCACTTTGGGGTTTTTATTCATCACGTCAATTGCTTTGAGCCCCCTCAAATCATGTCCTTTCTCAACCAAACGCCGCAGGTCGCCGTCTGTAAAAACACCCTGCATCATGAGATCTGATGACACCATGGCACACGCACCCAAACCTTTGTCGCTCATCTCTTTCATGAGGGCTGTGAATTCAGTGTCTTCATGAACTCTTGGCACTTGATCCATTGGACGCATCACATCACTGACCAAGGTTAAT